>CBHRRQ010000252.1:0-5634 GCA_966081555.1 uncultured Terrabacter sp. | reverse complement strand
TCATCGACCTGCACGACACCCGGGCCATCTCGTCGGGGCCATCGGCCGAGCCGGGCCCGCCAGCGCCCGCCGCCCGGCCCGAGGCCGCCACAGGTGGCCCGACCTCCGGTGGCCGCAGCGACGACCGTGACCACAACGGTGACGACGCCTGGTTCGACGTCTTCGGCGGCGAGCACCCGGGCGAGGGCGCCGGCGTGCCGGCCCGGGCCGACTCGTCCTGGGGCAGCGACCGTGCCGACGCCCGCGCCGAGCAGGCGCACCGCTCCGCGTACGCGCCCCCGACCACCCACGGCGAGCCGTCTCCGCCGGTCGCCGCTGCGGCCGCGACAGCCGCCACCGCCGACGATGCCCCAGCGGCAGCGAGCGGGGCGGCGAACACCGTCCCAGCGGCATACGCGAGCGGAGGCACGCAGGGCTGGACGTACGCCTCGCCGGGCCCCTCGGCCGGCGGCGTGCCGCTGACCGACGAGCGCCCGGCCCCTGCACGCCGGCGACGCGGGCGGCTCGTCGCGGCGGTGGCGGGGCTCTGCCTGCTTTCCGGCGTCGTCGGCGGAGTGGCCGGTCAGCTCGCCGAGGACCGCATCAACACCGGCGCGTCGACGCTGCCCGAGCCCGGTCCGGGCGCGACCGCGCGACCTCCCGGCTCGGTCGCCAACATCGCCGCGGCCGCGCTGCCCAGCGTCGTGACGATCAAGGTCGACGGCGGCAGCGAGGGCTCGGCCACCGGCTCGGGCTTCGTCATCGACAAGAAGGGGCACGTGCTGACGAACAACCACGTCGTCGCGGCGGCTCCCGGTGGCGACATCCAGGTCGTGCTCAGCAACGGCGACGCGCAGAAGGCCACCATCGTCGGCCGCGACACCAGCTACGACCTCGCGGTGCTCAAGATCGCGCGCACCGACCTGACGCCGCTGCGGCTCGGGCCGTCCGACAAGGTCGTCGTCGGCGACCAGGTGATCGCTGTCGGCGCTCCGCTCGGGCTCGACCAGACCGTCACCACCGGCATCGTCAGCGCGCTCAACCGGCCGGTCAGCGCCGGCGAGGGCACCGAGTCCTCGTTCATCAACGCGATCCAGACCGACACGGCCATCAACCCCGGCAACTCGGGTGGCCCCCTGCTCGACATGAGCGGCGAGGTCATCGGCATCAACAGCGCCATCGCCCGGGTCCCGGGCACCACCGGCTCCACGGGCGGCAGCATTGGGCTCGGTTTCGCCATCCCGAGCGACCAGGCCCGGCGTACCGCCGACCAGCTCATCGCGACGGGCAAAGCCACGCACCCGATCATCGGCGTCTCGCTCGACCGCACGTTCTCGGGCGACGGCGCACAGGTCTCCGACGCGCCCGGCGCCGTCACGGCCGGCGGCCCCGCGGCCAAGGCCGGCGTCAAGGCGGGCGACGTCGTCGTCGGCTTCGAGGGCAAGCGCATCCGCACTCCCGACCAGCTCATCGTCTCCATCCGGGCGCGGGCCGTCGGCGACACAGTGCGGCTCAAGGTGGAGCGGGGCGGTCAGGAGATCGAGCTGACCATGAAGCTCGAGGCCGATCCCGGCAAGTAGTCCCTGCGCGGCCGAGGTCGGGCCGCCGACATAGGATGGCGCAGCCGAGACGCGCTGGAAGCGAGGGACTGTGTTCGACATCAACGGGTGGGAGCTGATCCTGCTCGGTCTGCTCGCGATCATCATCCTGGGTCCCGAGCGACTGCCCGAGTACGCCGCGAAGTTCGGCAAGTTCGTGCGTCAGGCCCGCACGATGGCCGACCGCGCGAAGCAGCAGCTCAAGGACGAGATGGGGCCGGAGTTCTCCGACGTCGACTGGAAGGCGTACGACCCGCGCCAGTACGACCCGCGCAAGATCGTGCGCGACGCGCTGGCCTCACCACCCGAGCAGGACGAGCCGACCCCGACGTTCGACAAGCCGGTCAGCACCCCGAAGTGGCACGACCCGACGGTGCCGACGCCCTGGGACGACGAGGCCACCTGACGGCTCGCGGCGCTCCCGGCAGGGGCTCGTGGGGCGGCTGCCCGCGCCGGACGAGAAAAGATCTGACCCAGAGGTACCACTGTCGGTGGGCGCGGCCATCGTCGTGCCTTGATGCCTGAACGACCAGCCTCGCAGCCGCCCGCCTCCGTCCGTTCGCTGTGGCGCCTGCGCGGTTACCTGCGGCCCCACCGCTGGGCGCTCGTCGTCATGTTCGCCGCCTCGCTCGGGGGCGTCGCACTCTCGATCGCGATCCCGCTCGTGACCCGCGCGATCATCGACGGGCCGGTCGCCCGGCACGAGCTCGCCCCGGTGCTGCCGCTCGGCCTGCTCGCGCTCGGGCTCGGGGTGCTCGAGGCCGTGCTCATCTTCGTGCGGCGCTGGGTCCAGTCCAACGCCGTCCTCGGCCTCGAGACGCAGCTGCGACGCGACCTCTACCAACGGCTGCAGACCCTGCCGATGAGCTTCCACTCGAAGTGGCAGTCGGGTCAGCTCCTCTCGCGCGCGACCACCGACCTGTCCGCGATCCGGCGCTTCAGCGGGTTCGGCCTGCTCTTCCTCGTCGTCAACGTGCTGCAGCTCGTGGCGGTGACCGTCGTGCTGCTGACGATGTACTGGCCCCTCGGCCTCGTGGTGGCAGCCGTCGCCGTGCCGATCATCTGGCTCTCGATGCGTTTCGAGAAGGCCTACGTCGTCGTCTCGCGGCGGGTCCAGGACCAGCAGGGCGACCTTGCGACCCAGGCCGAGGAGGGCGCCGTCGGCGTCCGTGTCATCAAGTCGTTCGGCCGCAGCCAGCACGTCGCCGAGCGCTACGACCGCGCTGCGCTCGAGCTGCGCGCGACGAGCCTCGACAAGGTGCGCCTGTCGGCGAAGTTCTGGACCTTCCTCGAGGTCATCCCCAACCTCGCCGTCGTGGTCGTGCTGCTCCTGGGCGCGATCGGGGTCGGCCGAGGGTCGCTGACGCCCGGCGAGCTCGTCGCCTTCATCACCCTCATGCTCTCGCTCGTCTGGCCCGTGTCGTCGCTCGGCGTCATCCTCGCCATGGCGCAGGAGGCGATGACCGCCGCCGCCCGGGTGCTCGAGATCTTCGACACCCCGGCCGACATCGTCTCCGGCGAGCGACCGGCAGCGTCTCGCCGCGGGCACCTGCGTTTCGAGCACGTCGACTTCGCCTTCCCCGACGCCCCCGACCAGCTGGTGCTGCGTGACGTCAACCTCGACCTCGCGCCCGGCGAGACCCTCGCCCTCGTCGGGGCCACCGGCACGGGCAAGACCGCCCTCACGGCCCTCGTGCCGCGCCTGTTCGACGTCGCCCGCGGGCGCATCACCATCGACGGCGTCGACGTGCGCGACCTCGAGCTCGCCGAGCTGCGCAGCCTCGTGGCCACGGCGTTCGAGGAGCCGACGCTCTTTTCCATGAGCGCCCGCGAGAACGTCACCCTGGGTCGCGCCGACGCACCTGACGACGACGTGCTGAGTGCGCTCGAGATCGCGCAGGCCGGTTTCGTGCACGACCTCCCGTGGGGTCTCGACACCCGCATCGGCGAGCAGGGCCTCTCGCTGTCGGGTGGGCAGCGCCAACGGCTCGCCCTCGCCCGAGCGGTCCTGTCGCGTCCGGCCGTCCTCGTCCTCGACGACACCCTCTCGGCGCTCGACGTGCACACCGAGAAGCTCGTCGAGGAGGCGCTCTCGCGGGTGCTCGCCGACACCACCGGGCTCATCGTCGCCCACCGGGCCTCGACGGTGCTGCTCGCCGACCGCGTGGCCCTGCTCCAGCACGGCACGATCACGCACGTCGGCACCCATCGCGAGCTGCTCGACACGGTGCCCGCCTACCGCGACCTGCTGGCCGCCGACCCCGTGGCGGTCCCCGGCACCGAGCGCGACGCGTCCGAGGAGGTCTCGGCATGAGCGCCCCGGCCACGCCGTCCCAGGACACCCACCGCTGGCGCGGTGTCGCCGCCGACGAGGGCGAGGTCGAGGGCGAGCTGAGCGCCGAGACGTCCGCGCGCCTCGCGACCCGCTCGCGCCGGCTCCTCGGTGACCTGCTGCGGCCGTGGCGAAAGGCCCTGTGGCTGCTCGTCGTCGTCGTCCTCGTCGAGAACGCCGCCCGCCTCTCCATCCCCTACCTCGTCAAGGAGGGCATCGACGTCGGCATCCCGCCGATCCGTCAGGACGGCGACCTCGAGCCACTGCTGCTCATCGTCGGGCTCGTGCTGCTCGCCACCGTCACGCAGGCCGTCGCCCGCAACCTCTTCCTCGTCCGGTCGGGCACGATCGGACAGGACATCCTGCTGTCGATCCGGCGCCGGGTCTTCCGCCACTTCCAGCACCTGAGCCCGGCGTTCCACGACCGCTACACCTCGGGCCGCGTCATCTCCCGCCAGACGTCCGACGTCGACGCCATCTACGAGATGCTCGAGACCGGATTCGACGGGCTCGTCACGGCCGCACTGACGCTCGTCGGCACGTCGGTGCTCCTGCTCGTGCTCGACCTCAAGCTCGGCCTCGTCGCCCTGCTCTGCGGGCCCTTCCTCGCCTGGCTCACCAACTGGTTCCGCAAGGAGTCGGCCCGCAGCTACCGCGCGACCCGCGAGAAGGTCGCCCTCGTCATCGTCCACTTCGTCGAGTCGATGAACGGAATCCGGGCGGTGCAGGCGTTCCGCCGTGAGCCGCGCAACCAGCAGATCTTCGACGACGTCAACGACCAGTACCGCCGCGCCAACCTCGTCGCCTTCCGGCTCGTGGCGTGGTTCATGCCGGGCATCCGCCTCATCGGCAACGTCACCATCGCGGTCGTGCTGCTCTACGGCGGCTACCTCGCCTTCCACGGCGAGGTGACGGTGGGGGTGCTCGCCGCGTTCCTGCTCTACCTGCGCCAGTTCTTCGAACCGATGATGGAGATCTCGCAGTTCTACAACACCTTCCAGTCGGCGTCGGCCGCGCTCGAGAAGCTGTCCGGGGTGCTCGAGGAGACCCCCGACGTGCCCGAGCCCGCCGAGCCGGTGGCCCTCGAAGACGCGAGCGGCGAGGTGTGGTTCGACCACGTGCGCTTCGAGTACGTCGTCGGCACAGCGGTGCTGCCCGACCTCGACCTCACGGTTCCGGCGGGCCAGACGCTGGCGCTCGTCGGCACCACTGGAGCGGGAAAGACCACGCTCGCCAAGCTCGCCACCCGCTTCTACGACCCGACGCACGGGGCGGTACGGCTCGACGGCGTCGACCTGCGACGTCTGCGCTCCGACGACCTCCATCGCGCGGTCGTCATGGTGACCCAGGAGAACTACCTGTTCTCGGGCACCGTCGCCGACAACATCCGTTTCGGCCGGCCCGATGCCACCGACGAGCAGGTCGTGGCGGCGGCCCGCGCCCTCGGGGCGCACGGGTTCATCTCGGCGCTGCCCGAGGGCTACGCCACCGAGGTCTCCAACCGCGGCGGCCTGCTGAGCGCCGGCCAGCGGCAGCTCATTGCCTTTGCCCGAGCGTTCCTCGCCGACCCCGCCGTGCTCATCCTCGACGAGGCCACCTCGTCGCTCGACATCCCCTCCGAGCGGCTCGTGCAGCAGGCCCTGCACACGGTCCTCGCCGGCCGCACGGCGATCGTCATCGCGCACCGGCTCTCGACGGTCGAGATCGCCGACCGGGTGCTCGTCA
>CBHRRQ010000251.1:0-5697 GCA_966081555.1 uncultured Terrabacter sp. | reverse complement strand
AACTGCGTCTCGTAGACGGTGCCGGTGTAGTAGTCGAGGCCGCGGGCGATGCGCAAGTCGGCGACGAGCTTGCCGGGTGCGTGGGCCATGCCGGTGCGGATGACGTTGGCGAGCGACTCGAGGCCCTCCTCGAGCAGCGGGTGCTCCACGCCGAGCGCTCGCACCTGCTCGACGAAACCGAGGTCGGTGGAACGGATCGCGGCGAGAGCCAGGCACTGGTCGGCCTGCTCGTCGGTGGCGCCGGCCTCGAGGAGCATCGCCTTGACCTTCTCGGGCCCGACCTTGTCGAGCTTGTCGACGATGCGCAGCGTCCCGATGACGTCGGTGATGCCGATGCCCTGGTAGAAGCCGTTCGGGATCTTGCGGTCGTTGACCTGGATGACGAACTCGCCGACCGGGAACTTGCTGAAGACGTCGGCGATGACGAGCGGCATCTCCGCCTCGAAGTGCGGCGACAGGTCGCCGACGTCGACGACGTCGATGTCGGCCTGGGTGAACTCGCGGTAGCGGCCCTCCTGGGGGCGCTCGCCGCGCCACGCCTTCTGGATCTGGTAGCGCCGGAACGGGAACGACAGCTTGCCGGCGTTCTCGAGCACGTAGCGCGCGAACGGCACCGTCATGTCGAAGTGGAGACCCCAGCGCGCGTCGTCGTCGTCACCGGCGAGGCGCGACACCCCGTAGATCTCCTTGTCGGCGTCGCCACCCTTGCCGAGGAGCCGGTCGACCGGCTCGATCGACCGCGTCTCCACCGAGGAGAAGCCGTGCAGCTCGAACGTCTCGCGGATGACGTCGAGGAAACGCTGTTCGACGATGCGCTCGGACGGGAGGTACTCGGGGAAGCCACTGATCGGCAGGACCTTCGTGGCCTTCGGCTGGGGGGTGCTCACGCGGACAAGTCTTTCAGGTAGGGGTTGGAGGCGCGCTCGTGGGCCATCGTCGTGGCCTGGTAGTGGCCGGGCAGCACGAGCGTCGTGTCGGGCAGGGGCAGCACCTTCTCGCGCAGGCTGCGCTGCATGGCCGCAGCGTCGCCCCCCGGCAGGTCGGTGCGCCCGATGGAGCCGGCGAAGAGAACGTCGCCGGTCACCATGGTGCGGTCGACGTCGACCTGGTCGCGGATCCCGTCAGGCACCCGGTCGAGACCGAACATCACGGAACCCTCGGTGTGCCCGGGCGCGTGGTGCACGTCGACCTCCATACCGGCGAGCGTGAGTCTCGTGCCGTCGACGATCTCCACGACGTTCGTCGGCTCGGTCCATGTCGCCGCGGTGCCGAACTGCTGCTCGAGCATCGCGACGAGGCCGGGGTTGCTGCGCGCCAGCAGGTCGTGCAGCCGGTAGCGGTCGTCGGGGTGGATGTAGGCGGCCGTGTCGGCACCGCACACCGGCGTCACCGAATAGACGTGGTCGACGTGCCCGTGCGTGAGCAGCACTGCGGCCGGACGGAGCCGATGCTCACGCAGCACCTCGCGAAGGGTCTCCTCCACGCCCACGCCGGGGTCGACGACGAGGCACTCCTCCCCCGCTGCCGGGGCGAGGACGTAGCAGTTCGTGTCGAACGCCTGGGCCGGGAACGCGATCGTCAGCACCTACGGAGCCTAGCGACGGGCGCTCGCGTATGCCGTGTCGCCGGCCTCCGGGCGCAAATCCGCCGGTCAGAGGGGAGTTGTCACGGACTCGTGACCCGTCCCGCTGCGTACGCACAGCAGTCGTTCCATAAAATGACCGAACGCCCGGGGACAACCCATGTGGCCCGTACGAGGAGAGGTCAGTGACCAAAGAGCAGGAACGCGCACGTGCGCGCCGCCGCCACGAAGAGCAGCAGAAGACAGCCAAGCCGCCGGTGAGCGACTCGACGCGCGACAAGCAGGTCTTCGGTGTGATCCTCGCGGTCATCCTCGTCATCGCAGCCGTCATCGTCGTGCCCAAGCTCGTCGGCAGCTCCGACACGCCGGCAGCCGCGGGGGCGACGCCCTCGGGCACGACGACGCCGGGCTCCACCCCGACCACGACGTCGTCGAGCGGGCTGCTCGCGGGCCAGAAGCTGGCTGCCGGCTGCACCGCTCCCCCGGCCGTCCAGACCAACCCGAAGCAGCAGACCGCGGTGCCGCCCAAGGCCGCTGCCGCCGGCAAGACCTTCGTGGCCACGGTCACGACGACGTGCGGAACCATCACCATGGAGCTCGACGGAGCGAAGGCGCCGCAGACGGTCGCCTCCTTCATCAACCTCGCCAAGACCGGCTACTGGGCGCCCAGCCCCTGCCACCGCCTCACGACCGAGGGCATCTACGTGCTGCAGTGCGGCGACCCCACCGGCAGCGGCGAGGGCGGCCCCGGCTACCAGTTCGGCATCGAGAACGCGCCCGCCGACGGCAAGTACCCGCGCGGTGTGCTGGCCATGGCCCGCACCCAGGACCCCAACTCCAACGGTGGCCAGTTCTTCATCACCTACAAGGAAACCCAGTTGCCCACCGAGGGTGGCGGCTACACGATCTTCGGAAAGGTGACCAAGGGCCTCGACATCGTCGACAAGA
Organism: uncultured Terrabacter sp.; assembly: GCA_966081555.1. Lineage (GTDB taxonomy): Bacteria > Actinomycetota > Actinomycetes > Actinomycetales > Dermatophilaceae > Terrabacter. The sequence continues at coordinate 3,167 of CBHRRQ010000251.1, read as the reverse complement.
TTGCGGCGGGCGGCCTCGTCACTGCAGGCCAGCCGACGCCAGTGAACCCGATCAGCATCCTCAGCGTCAGCGTGACGGAGAAGAAGGCATGACCGACATGAACCAGCCCGAGACCGACGAGACCCCCGGAACGGACGTCCCGGCAGTGCCTTCGAACGCTGCCGAGGCACCCGGAGGCGACGCGGCCGCCGTGGACACGGCGGACGCCGTCTCGTCCGTCGCCTCGACGGAGTCCGGCGACGCGGTCGAGACCCCCGGGCCCGAGAACGAGGCCGCACCCACCGAGGACGAGGCCGGTGAGCCGTCGGCAGCCGACTCTGCCGCTGCAGAGCCCGCCGCTGCAGAGCCCGCCGCGGAGGCGTCGGCTGCGGAGCCCGCCACCGAGACGGTCGATGCGCCGACCGTGGTGGAGCCCGAGGCCGCCGAGGTGGCCGTGGCCGAGCCCGAGTCCCAGGAGCCCGCTCCCGTGACGGAGCCCGAGGCCGCAGCGCCTGCCACCACCGAGCCGGTGGCGCAGGAGCCCGCGTCCGTGGAGGCCACGGTTCCGGCAGCCGAGCAGACGCCCGAGCCCGCCACGCCCTCGCCCGTCGCGGCACCCACGCCTGCCTCGGTGCCCAAGCCCTCGGCGATCCCGACGCCGGCAGCCCTGGCCAAGGCCGTGCCGCACCCTGCGGTCACCACCGTCGCTCCCCCGGCCATCACGACGGACCACTCGGCCTCGGCGGCCTTCGGTCGGGTTGACGAGAACGGCACGGTGTTCGTGCGCACCAAGGACGGCGAGCAGGAGGTCGGCTCCTACCCCGGCGCCAGCGACGCCGAGGCGCTGACCTACTTCGCCCGCAAGTACGACGAGCTCTTCGCCTCGGCGGTGCTCCTCGAGCAGCGTCTGTCGCAGCCCGAGGTCCCCTCGAAGGATGTCGCGGAGGGGCTGAAAACCCTTGCGGCACAGGTGAAGGACGCCACAGTCGTCGGAGACCTCGACGCCCTCGCCACCAAGCTCGACGAGATCCAGTCGGGTCTCGCGGCGAAGCGCAACGTCGAGCAGCAGCACCGGGCCGAGGCACGCGCCGCCGCCACGGCGGAGCGCGAGAAGATCGTGGCCGAGGCCGAGTCCATCGCGGCGCAGCCCGAGAGCCGCATCCAGTGGAAGACCAGCGGCGCCCGCATGCGCGAGCTGCTCGACGAGTGGAAGGCGCACCAGCGCGCGGCCACCCGCCTCGACCGCGAGACCGAGTCGGCCATGTGGCAGCGCTTCAGCGCCGCCCGCAACGGGTTCGACAAGGCCCGCCGCAGCCACTTCGCCGGGCTCGACGCGGCGCACGCCGACGCCAAGTCGGCCAAGGAGCGCCTCGTCGGCGAGGCCGAGAAGCTCGCGACGAGCACCGACTGGGCAGCCACCGCGGGCGCGTTCAAGAGGCTCATGGACGAGTGGCGCCGCGCGGGACGGGCGAGCCGCTCCGACGACGACAAGCTGTGGGCACGCTTCAAGGCGGCGCAGGACGCCTTCTTCGCCGCCAAGGACGAGGTCGTCGCGGCCGAGGAGGAGCAGTACCGCGGCAACCTCGTCGCCAAGGAGGCCCTGCTCGTCGAGGCCGAGGCGATCCTGCCGGTCACCGATCTCGAGAAGGCCAAGGCACAGCTGCGCGTCATCCAGGACAAGTGGGACGCCGCGGGCAAGGTCCCCCGTGCCGACATGGAGCGGGTCGAGAAGGCCATGCGCCGCGTCGAGCAGACCGTGCGTGACGCCGAGGACCGCAAGTGGAAGTCGAGCAACCCCGAGGTCGCTGCGCGCGCCAAGGCGATGGTCGACCAGCTCGAGCGCGCCGTCGCCGACCTCGAGGAGGACCTCGCCAAGGCCGAGGCCTCGGGCAACGCGACCAAGGTGCGCAAGGCCCGTGAGGCCCTCGAGGCACGTCAGGTGTGGCTCGACCAGGCCCGCGCCGGCGTCGCCGAGTTCGGCGGCTGACCCACGACAGCACAGTGCCCGCTCGACCGGTCACCCCGGTCAGGTGGGCACTGTGCTGTGAGGGTGCCGGTCAGGAACGCATCACGGCGTCGGTGGACTTGCTCCCGTTGACGCGGTAGACGTCGAAGACGCCGTCGATGCGCCGCACGGCCTTGATGACGTGGTCGAGGTGCGTGGGGTCGCCCATCTCGAAGGTGAACCGCGAGATGGCCACCCGGTCGCGCGACGTCTGCACCGAGGCCGACAGGATGTTGACGTGCTGGTCGGACAGCACGCGCGTGACGTCGCTGAGCAGCCGGTTGCGGTCGAGCGCCTCGACCTGCAGCTGGACGAGGAAGACGCTGGCCGAGCTCGGCGCCCACTCGACGTCGATGAGGCGCTCGGGGTTGGCGGTCAGCTGGTCGGCGTTCGTGCAGTCGACCCGGTGCACCGACACGCCGTTGCCGCGCGTGACGAACCCGATGATCGGGTCGCCCGGCACCGGCGTGCAGCACTTCGCGAGCTTGACCCACACGTCAGCGGTGCCGACGACCACGACGCCCGGGTCGCCGCCACGCCGCCGGCTGGCCGCGCGCGTCGGGACGGTGGCCTCGGCGAGGTCCTCGGTGGCGCCGTCGACGCCGCCCATGGACGCGACGACCTTGCCGACCACGTGCTGCGCGGAGACGTGCCCCTCGCCGACCGCGGCATACAGGGCCTCGATGTCCTGGTAACGCAGGTCGGTCGCGACGGCTGTCATCGACTCGTGGCTCATGAGTCGCTGCAGCGGCAGGTTCTGCTTGCGCAGCGCCTTGGCGATCGAGTCCTTGCCGGCCTCGATGGCCTCCTCGCGGCGCTCCTTGCTGAACCACTGCTTGATCTTGTTGCGGGCCCGCGGGCTCTTGACGAACTGCAGCCAGTCGCGCGACGGGCCGGCGCCGTCGGCCTTGGACGTGAGCACCTCGACGACGTCGCCGTTCTCGAGCGTCGACTCGAGCGGCACCAGACGGCCGTTGACGCGTGCGCCGATGCAGTGGTGGCCCACCTCGGTGTGGACGGCGTACGCGAAGTCCACCGGGGTGCCGCCCATCGGCAGCGCGACGACCGAGCCCTTCGGGGTGAAGACGTAGACCTCGCTGCTGCCCATCTCGAAGCGCAGCGAGTCGAGGAACTCGCCCGGGTCCTCGGTCTCGCGCTGCCAGTCGAGCAGCTGGCGCAGCCA
>CBHRRQ010000250.1:0-5764 GCA_966081555.1 uncultured Terrabacter sp. | reverse complement strand
GCCGTCGGGCGACGTGGTGGCGCCCGAGGCGCGGCCGGTCTGGGGCTGGTGCGGCTGGCGGGCGGCGCGTCACGGTGAGCGGGTTGCGAGGGGGCTCAGCGGTTGAACAGCCGCGAGAGGAAGCCGCCCGAGGCGGACTCGGCCTTCTGGTGGCCGGCGCAGCGCTGGGCCGGGGGGACGTTGCGCATGACCTGGTCGACGTGCTGGCCGCAGCCGGCCCAGGTCGTCTTGCCGCAGGTCCGGCAGGTGGCGGGTCGACACATGATGGGTCTCCTTGGTGTTTTGCCGGCGGGTGCCGGGACGGGGTGGTGCGCGGGTCGCGCGGTGATCGTCAGCCGAGAGGGACTGCGTATGCCGGGTGGCGGGCCGGCGCGGGTCAGGAGGCGTTGGCGTGCGCGAGGTCCCAGGCGCCGTAGCCACCGAGGATGTCGGAGACGTCCTTGAAGCCTCCGGCGCGCAGCAGGCTCGCCCCGACCGAGCTGCGCCAACCGCCCGCGCAGTAGACGACGACGGGGCGCTCGACGTCGAGTTCGTGGGCCCGGCGGCCGAGCTCTGCCAGCGGGATGTGGCGAGCGCCGGGCAGCATGCCCGACTCGAGCTCTCCGGCGTTGCGGATGTCGACGACCTGCACGTCGGCGCGCGCCGTCGCCGCGTCCACCTCGGCGACCGAGAGGCGGCTGGCCCTGGTCATCCGGTCCTGGTGCGTCAGGAAGTACTCCTCGACGTCCGCCACGTAGCCGACGACGTGGTCGTAGCCGATGCGGGCGAAGCGGGTGGCGACCTCCTGCTCCCGGCCCTCGGGGGCGATGACGACGATCTCGTTCTCGGGCGAGAAGACCATGCCGACGGTCTCGGCCATCCGGCCGTCGACAGGCACGTTCACCGAGCCGCGCAGGTGCGCCGCCGCGAACTCCTGCACGTCGCGCGCGTCGTGGATGCGGGCGCCGCGGGCCAGGGCCGCCTCGACCTCGGCACCACCGAGTGCCGGCACGCTCGCGTCGATGTCGCGCAGGTCGCGGGACTGCTTGTTGAGCGTGGCGTTGTAGACGAAGTAGGCCGGCGCCGTGGGCTGCCCGGCCGTGACGACCTCGAGGAACTGCTCCTCCGTCATCGGCTGGCACGCGTAGTTGAAGCGACGCTGCTCGCCGATGGTCGACTGGCGCTCGGTCGAGAGGTTCTTGCCGCAGGCCGAGCCCGCCCCGTGGGCGGGGAAGACGCGTACGTCGTCGGGCAGGCCCATCAGCTTGTGCTGCACGGAGTCGTAGAGCATCTGCCCGAGCTCGATCGCGGTGACGCCGACGGACGCGAGCAGGTCGGGTCGACCGACGTCGCCGATGAAGAGGGCATCGCCGGTGAGGACGCCGTAGGCGACCTCGTCGTCGGCGTGCTCGAAGACGAGCACCGAGATCGACTCGGGGGTGTGGCCCGGCGTCGTCATGATCTCGAGGGTCACGTCGCCCAGGGAGATCCGCTCCCCGTCGGTGAGCGAGCGCACCGGGAAGTCGGTGACGGCGGCGTCCCCGTAGCCGATCCACGCACCGGTGGCCCGGGCCAGCTCGAGGTGACCGGAGACGAAGTCGGCGTGGAAGTGGGTGTTGAGAATGCCGACGATCGTCAGGCCGCGCGCATCGGCGTCGGCAAGGTACTCCGCGACGTCGCGTCGCGGGTCGACGACGACGGCCTGGCGGCTCTTCTCGTCGGCGATGAGGTAGGACGCCTGCGACAGGCAGTCGAGGTAGTACTGGGTGAAGATCACGGTTCCTCCAGGTGTGGTTGAAGTTCTGGACCACCATAACAGATACCCCTAGGGGTATCGAAGATCGTGGCGGGCAACCGACACGAAGGCTTCACACGAGACCCCGTGGACCCTTCACGCCCGACGCGGTGACGCGCCAGACGGCGAGCGCGCCGTGCCACGGGACGGCGTGCACGGCATACCTCGGCGGTGCGACGCGGAGGCGCGGGCGCCCTGCGCGACCTCATCCGTGACATGGTGAGAACCTCCGCACAGGTCATGCCGCGGCAGGCGCTCCCAGCGCCCGGCAGCGGCTCGCCGGACCGCCGGACCGCCCAGTGAGTCCGCACCCGAACCGCAGCCCGACCCGCAGGTCGTCCTCGGTCCCGCACCACCAGGAGGCACGATGACCAGCTCGCCGTCCGCAGCCACGACGGTCCTGTCCGACCTCGACGCGTGCCGCCCGTGGCAGGAGGAGTTCTACCGCCACGTGCACCAGCACCCCGAGCTGTCCCACCAGGAGCACGAGACGGCAGCCGCTGTTGCCGAGCGGTTGCGTGGGAGCGGCTACGAGGTGACCGAGGGCATCGGCGGCACCGGCGTCGTCGGGCTGCTGCGCAACGGCGACGGGCCCCGCGTGCTGATGCGTGCCGACATGGACGCGCTCCCCGTCCGGGAGGCGACCGGGCTGCCGTACGCCAGCACGGCCACGGCGACAGCCGGTGACTCCCCCGAGCCGGTGCCGGTCATGCACGCCTGCGGCCACGACGTGCACGTCACCTGCCTGCTCGGCGCCGCCGACCTGCTCGCCCGGCACCGCGACGCCTGGAGCGGCACGGTCGTCGCACTGTTCCAGCCCGCCGAGGAGCTCGGCGACGGCGCACGCCGGATGGTCGACGACGGGCTCGCCGGGGTCGTGGGCCCCGTCGACGTCGCTCTCGCCCAGCACGTGCTGCCCGGCGTCGCCGGCACCGTGGGCACGCGGCCCGGGGCCGTGCTCTCGGCCGCCGACAGCATGCGGGTCACGGTGCACGGCCGCGGCGCCCACGGCTCGATGCCCCAGGCGGCTGTCGACCCGGTCGTGCTGGCGGCGATGATCGTCGTCCGGCTGCAGACCGTCGTCTCGCGCGAGGTCGCACCGACGACGCCGGCCGTGCTCACCGTCGGCAGCATCCAGTCCGGCACGAAGAGCAACGTCATCGGCGACCGCGCCGTCCTCGAGCTCAACGTGCGCACCTACGACGAGCAGACCCGGGCGTCGGTGCTCGACGCGATCCGCCGCATCGTCGTCGCGGAGTGCCAGGCGTCCGATGCGCCGGCCGAGCCCGAGTTCGAGCTCTTCGACCGGTTCCCGCCCACGGTCAACGACGATGCGACGACGGAACGGGTGCGCGCCGCCTTCGCCGAGCACTTCGGCGAGCTCGCGACCGAGCTGCCGCTGCAGAGCGCGAGCGAGGACTTCAGCGACCTGCCCACCGCGCTCGGCGTTCCCTACACCTACTGGGGCATCGGCGGCACCGACCCCGACGCGTACCGCGCGGCCGTCGAGGCAGGCACCGTCGCCAAGGACGTCCCCGTCAACCACTCCCCCTTCTTCGCGCCCGTCGTGCAACCGACCCTCGGCACGGGCACCTCGGCCCTCGTCGTCGCCGCGCTCGCGTGGCTCGGACGCTGAGCGGCTCGATGAGCGGGTCGCGAGCCTGACGATGATCGCGTCGATGAGTGTCTCGATGACTGCGGCGACGAGCACGGCCGGCGTCCTGCTCCTCGTGCTCGACCTCGCCGGCACGTTCGTCTTCGCGCTCAACGGGGCGCTCACCGCCATCCGTGAGGCCCGGCTCGACATCGTCGGCGTGGTGGCGCTCGGCATGTTCACCGCCATGGGCGGGGGCATCATCCGCGACGTGCTCATCGACTCGCTGCCGCCCGCCACGTTCAGCGACTGGCGCTACCTCGTCGTCGCCGCCGGCGGCGCCCTGCTCGCCTTCTTCCTGGGTCGCCGACTGGACCGGATCGCGCTGTCCATCAACGTCCTCGACGCGATGGGCCTGAGCCTCTTCGCGGTCACCGGGTCCCTCAAGGCCCTCGATGCCGGGATGGCGCCGCTCCCGGCAGTGCTGCTCGGAGCGATCACCGGCGTGGGCGGCGGCACCCTGCGCGACGTCCTTCTCGGACGCGTCCCGTCGGTGCTGAGCAGCGGCCTCTACGCGATCCCGGCACTGGTCGGCGCGGCCATCCTGGTCGCCGCCCACGTGCTCGAGTTGCAAGGCTTGGTGGCCGCCCTCGTCGCCGCCGGCGTGTGCTTCGCGATCCGGGTCGTCGGCATCCGCTACGACCTCGACGCCCCGGCGCCACGGCATACGTCGGCCGACTCCCGGTGAACGCCGGACGCCCGGCGTCCTCACCCAGGTCGCGTCGCCACGCGCCGGCCACCGGCGTCAGAGGATGGTCGTCAGAACTCCGCCGTCCGCGCGTACCGCTGCGCCGTTCGTCGCGGAGGCCAGCGGGCTGGTCAGGTAGAGCACCAGGTTGGCGATCTCCGCAGGGTCGATGAAGCGCTGCAGCAGTGACGTCTGGTTGCCGGCGACGATGGCGCTCTTCAGGTCATCGACGGGGATGCCCTGGGCTTGCGAGATCCGGCTGACTGCGTCGGCGACGCCGTCCGAGTAGGTGGGGCCGCCGAGGATCGTGTTCACCGTGACCTCCGTGCCCCGCGTGCGCTTGGCGAGGCTGTTGCCGAGAGCCAGCACTGCGGCCTTGGTCATCCCGTAGTGCGCCATGTCAGCCGGGACGTTCACCCCGGACTCGCTGCTGATGAAGATGATCCGCCCCCAGCCCTGGGCGAGCATCGCGTCGAGCACGTGACGAGAGAGCCGGACTCCGCTCATGACGTTGACGTCGAAGTAGCGCTGCCAGTCCGCGTCGGTGATCGCCTCGAACGGCGTGACCTCGAACAGGCCCACGTTGTTCACGAGCACGTCGACGCGCCCGAGGTCGTCGAGCATGGTCTGCACCTGGGTCGCGTCCTCGAAGTCAGCGGTCAGCGCACTCACGTCGGCTCCCGGCACGAGCTCCCGCAGACGGCCCACCGCGGCCGCGGCCCGTTCTGCCTCTCGGCCGTTGACGATGACCGAGGCGCCCTCGGCGAGCAGGGCCCTCGCGATCGCGAAACCGATGCCCCGCGTCGAACCACTCACGAAGGCGCGCTTGCCCTGTAGCTGCATGTCCATGCTCTGTGCCTGTTCCTGTCTGACGATGACTTGCTTGGTCAAGTCAATCGAAGACGCTTTCACTTGCTCAGTCAAGTCACCGGTCGAGCGGCTCACCCGCGCCGTGTCCTACGCTGCAGGCATGTCGGACGCCCGCCACCCCGCATCGCTCGAGGGCGAGGACCTGGAGACCTGGGCCGCGCTGGCCACCGTCCTCGAGTGGCTACCACCTGCCCTGGACGGGCAGCTGCAGCGAGACGTGGGACTCACGCACTTCGAGTACGGCATCCTCTACGCGCTGGCCAACGCGCCGGACCGCCGACTGCGTATGAGCGTGCTCGCCGGCTACGCGAACAGCTCGCTGTCGCGCCTTTCCCGTGCAGCCACCCGCCTGGAGGCCAAGGGGCTGCTGCAGCGCACGCCGGACCCGATCGACGGGCGCTACACCCTCGGCATCCTGACCGACGCCGGACAGCGCACGTTCGAGGAGGCGACCCCCGGTCACGTCGCGACGGTGCACCAGCTCGTCCTCGACCGGTTGACCCAGCCGCAGCGGCGCCAGCTCCGCGACATCAGCCACCGCATCATGCGGGCCATCAGGACCGACGGGGGCTGGCAGCCGCCCGAGACCGCGTAGCCTCGTCAACGCGATCGGCTAGGCCTGAGAGCACAGGCCATCCGCCCGACACAGGCAAGAGGCCCTGACCGGCGTTTCCGCTGGTCAGGGCCTCTCGGGCACTGGGTGGCAGGTGAAGGATTCGAACCTTCGAAGCTTTCGCGACGGATTTACAGTCCGCTCCCATTGGCCGCTCGGGCAACC
>CBHRRQ010000249.1:0-5800 GCA_966081555.1 uncultured Terrabacter sp. | reverse complement strand
GTGCGAGCTCGACGGCCCGATACCGACCGAGAACAGATCGAAAACGCTGAGTGCCATGTCAGGCTCCTACCGCGGTCTGCCGCCCGGCGACCGCCTCTGAGTACAGTCGGCCGGCCCGGTAGGACGAGCGCACCAGCGGTCCGCTCATCACGCCCGAGAAACCGAGCTCCCTTGCCACGACAGCGAGCTCGTCGAACTCAGCCGGCTCTACCCACCGCGACACCGGGTGCAGCAGCGCCGATGGGCGCAGGTACTGGGTGATGGTGACGAGCTCGCACCCGGCGCTGCGCAGGTCGGCGAGCGCCGCCACCACCTCGTCGCGCTCCTCCCCCATCCCGAGGATGAGGTTCGACTTCGTCACGGACCCGGCGTCGGCGGCATACCTGATGACGTCGAGGCTGCGCTCGTAGCGGAAGCCCGGCCGGATGCGGCGGAAGATGCGCGGCACCGTCTCGATGTTGTGCGCGAAGACCTCCGGACCGGAGGCCAGCACGACATCGAGCAGCTCGGTGCGACCGCTGAAGTCGGGCACGAGCAGCTCGACACCGACACCCGGCGTCTGCTCGTGGATCTGGCGCACCGTCTCGGCCCAGAGCCACGCACCCTCGTCGTCGAGGTCGTCGCGCGTGACCCCGGTGACGGTCGCGTAGCGCAGCCGCATCCGGGCGACCGACTCCGCGACCCGCCGGGGCTCGTCGCGGTCGACGGGCTGGGGCTTGCCCGTCGCGATCTGGCAGAAGTCGCACCGGCGGGTGCACTGGTCGCCGCCGATGAGGAAGGTCGCCTCCCGGTCCTCCCAGCACTCGAAGATGTTGGGGCAGCGGGCCTCCTGGCAGACGGTGTGCAGCCCTTCTCGCTCCACGAGCCCGGCGACCTCGAGGTAGCCGGGGCCGGTCTGCAGCCGCTGCCGCATCCAGGCCGGCTTGCGCTCGACCGTCGTGGCCGCGTTGGCGACCTCGACCCGCAGTAGCCGGCGCCCGTCCGGAGCGGTGCTCATGACAGCCCGGGAACGGCGGGATAGAGCGGGTACTTCGCGGCGAGCGTCTCGACACGGGAGCGGAGCTCGGCTGCAACGGATTCCGTCAGCTCACCCTGCAGAGCGAGTGCGATGACATCAGCGACCTCGGTGAACTCGGTCGCGCTGAAACCGCGCGTGGCGAGAGCGGGCGTGCCGATGCGAAGGCCCGACGTCACCATCGGGGGCCGCGGGTCGTTCGGGACCGCGTTGCGGTTCACGGTGATGCCGATGCGGTGCAGCCGGTCCTCGGCCTGCTTGCCGTCCAGGGCCGAGTCGACGAGGTCGACGAGCACGAGGTGCACGTCGGTGCCACCGCTCAGCACCGTGATGCCCGCAGCCTTGGCGTCGTCGGCCAGAAGCCGGTCCGCCAGGATGCGCGCGCCCTCGAGGGTGCGACGCTGCCGGTCCTTGAACTCGTCGCCGGCTGCCAGGAGGAACGAGACCGCCTTCGCGGCCACGACGTGCTCGAGTGGGCCCCCCTGCAGACCCGGGAACACGGCGGAGTTGATCTTCTTGGCGATGTCGGCGTCGTTGCTGAGGATGATGCCGCCGCGCGGGCCGCCGAGGGTCTTGTGGGTCGTCGAGGTGGTGACGTGGGCGTGCGGCACCGGGTTGGGGTGCAGGCCCGCGGCGACGAGTCCGGCGAAGTGCGCCATGTCGACGAAGAGGTACGCGCCCACCTCGTCGGCGATCGCCCTGAACTCCGCGAAGTCGAGCACGCGCGGGTAGGCAGACCAGCCGGCGATGATCATCTTGGGTCGGTGTTCCACCGCGAGCCGGCGCACCTCCGCCATGTCGACCCGGCCGTCGCCGTCGACGTGGTATGGAACGACGTCGAAGCTCTTGCCGGAGTAGTTGATCCGCATGCCGTGCGTGAGGTGGCCGCCGTGCGCGAGATCGAGGCCGAGGATCGTGTCACCGTGCTGGAGCAGCGCGAAGAAGACGGCCGTGTTCGCCTGGGCGCCCGAGTGCGGCTGCACGTTGGCGAAGCCGGCTCCGAAGAGCGACTTCACGCGGTCGATGGCGAGCTGCTCGACGACGTCGACGTGCTCGCAGCCGCCGTAGTAGCGACGGCCCGGGTAGCCCTCGGCGTACTTGTTCGTCGCCACGGAGCCCTGCGCCTGCATCACGGCGAGCGGGGCGAAGTTCTCCGACGCGATCATCTCGAGGGTCGACTCCTGGCGCCGGAGCTCGGCGTCGAGGGCGGCGGCGACGTCGGGGTCGACCTCGCTCAGCTGCTGGTTGAGCAGGTTCATGTCACCGCTCCTCACGCGCTCGCGACCACGGCGGCGTACGCGTCGGCGTCGAGCAGCTCGCCGAGGTCTCCCTCGACCTTGACGCGGAAGAGCCAGCCGCGGGCGAAGGGCTCGGCGTTGACGAGGCTCGGGTCGTCGACGACCTCGGCGTTCACCTCGGCGACCTCGCCCGTGACCGGCGCGTAGAGGTCGCTGACCGACTTCGTCGACTCGACCTCGCCGCACGGGTCACCCGACGCAATGGCGCTGCCGGCCTGCGGCAGGTCGACGTAGACGACGTCGCCGAGGGCCTCGGCCGCAAAGGCGGTGATGCCGACCGTCGCGACGTCGCCGTCGAGGCGGATCCACTCGTGGTCGCTCGTGTACTTGAGGTCTGCGGGGATGCTCATGTCTGTCTCCTTGGAAGTTGTCGAACCAGGGCCGGCGTCAGCGCGACCGGCTGTAGAAGGGGAGCGCGACGACCTCGGCCGGCACGCGCGTGCCGCGCACGTCGACTTCGAGGCGCGTGCCGGGCTCGGCGAGCGCGAGGTCGACGTACGCCATGGCGATGGGGTGCCCGAGGGTCGGCGACGGCGCACCGCTCGTGACCTCGCCGACCGTCTCGCCGGACGACGGGTCGATGACGGCGTAGCCGTGGCGCGGCGCGCGCCGTCCCTCGGGACGCAGCCCGACGCGTACGCGGGCGACGGGCTGGTCGGCCACGGCGGCGAGCGCGTCGCGCCCGACGAATCCACCCGGCTTGTCGAGCTTGACGACCCGGCCGAGCCCGGCGGCATACGGCGTGGTGGCGGTGCTGAGCTCGTTGCCGTAGAGGGGCATGGCCGCCTCGAGGCGCAGCGAGTCGCGGCACGCGAGCCCGGCGGGGATGAGCCCGCGGTCGCGGCCCGCGTCGGCGAGCGCCTCCCAGATGGCGGGGGCGTCGGTGGGGTCGCAGAAGACCTCGAAGCCGTCCTCGCCGGTGTAGCCGGTGCGGGCGAGGCGGGCGGGTCGACCGGCCACCTTGGTCTCGAGGATCGCGTAGTACCGCAGCGCCGGCAGGTCCGCGTCGGTGAGCTCGGCGAGGATCGCCGACGCCTGCGGGCCCTGGATCGCGACGAGCGCCCAGTCGTCGCGCCGGTCCTGCACCTCGGCGTCGAAGCCGGCCGCCCGCTCGCGGAGCGCGTCGAGCACGACCTCGGCGTTCGAGGCGTTCGCGACGACCATGTAGCGGTCGTCCTCGAGGCGGTAGACGATGAGGTCGTCGAGGATGCCGCCGTCCTCCTGGCAGATCATCGTGTACTTCGCCTTGGTGACGGCGACGGCGCTGATCTCGCCGACGAGGGCGTGGTCGAGCAGCGCGGCGGCCTGCGGGCCGACGACCTCGATCTCGCCCATGTGCGACAGGTCGAAGAGGCCCGCGGCGTTGCGGACGGCGTGGTGCTCGGCGAGCTCGCTGCCGTAGCGGAGCGGCATCTGCCAGCCCGCGAAGTCGGTGAACGTGGCACCCGATGCCTGGTGGATGCCGCTGAGCGCGGTCTGTCGGGACATGGTCCTGCTTTCTGGGTAGGGGTGGTCGACGCGTCGACGCGTGGGCGTCGAAGATGCGGTTCGGTTGTCGCGCAGCGCGATTGCTGCAGGCCGACTCAGCTCTGGAAGGCCTCGATGGGCGGGCAGGAGCAGACGAGGTTGCGGTCGCCGTGGCTCTGGTCGACGCGGCCGACGGGCGGCCAGTACTTCGTGTCGTCGATGCCGGCCGGGTACGCCGCCTGCTCGCGCGTGTAGGGATGCTCCCACTCGCCGACGAGCGAGCGCGCGGTGTGCGGGGCGCCGCGCAGCGCGCTCTTCTCGGCCGGCACCGAGCCGTCGATGACGGCGTCGATCTCGGCGCGGATCGCGATCATCGCGTCGATGAAGCGGTCGACCTCGGCGAGGTCCTCGCTCTCGGTCGGCTCGACCATGAGCGTGCCTGCGACCGGGAAGCTCATTGTCGGCGCGTGGAACCCGTAGTCGATGAGCCGCTTCGCGACGTCGTCGACGGTGATGCCGGACTCCTTGGTCAGGCCCCGCAGGTCGAGGATGCACTCGTGGGCGACGAGGCCGCCCTCGCCGGTGTAGAGCGTCGGGAAGTGCGGGGCGAGCCGTTCCGAGACGTAGTTGGCGGCGAGGACGGCGACCTTCGTCGCGAGGGTCAGGCCCTCGGCACCCATGAGGCGCACGTAGGCCCAGCTGATCGGCAGGATGCTCGCCGAGCCGAACGGCGCGGCGCTGACGGGGCCGACGCCCTCGCGGCGCTGCGGGTGCGGGTGGAACGGGTGCGACGGCAGGAACGGGACGAGGTGCTCGCGCACGGCCACCGGACCGACACCGGGGCCACCGCCACCGTGGGGGATACAGAAGGTCTTGTGCAGGTTGAGGTGCGACACGTCGCCGCCGAACGAGCCCGGCGCGGCGAGCCCGAGCAGCGCGTTGAGGTTCGCGCCGTCGACGTAGACCTGGCCGCCGTGGGCGTGCACGACCTCGCAGAGCTCGGTGATGCCCTCCTCGTAGACGCCGTGGGTCGAGGGGTAGGTCACCATGATCGCGGCGAGGCGCTCACCGTGCTCGGCGCACTTCGCGCGCAGGTCGTCGAGGTCGACGGTGCCGTCGGGCAGCCCCTTGACGACGACGACACGCATGCCGGCCATCACGGCCGAGGCGGCGTTCGTGCCGTGGGCCGACGCGGGAATGAGGCAGACGTCGCGAGTCTCCTGGCCGCGCGACCGGTGGTAGCCGCGGATGGCGAGCAGACCGGCGAGCTCGCCCTGGCTCCCCGCGTTCGGCTGGATGGAGACCTTCGCGTAGCCGGTCACCTCGGCGAGCCACGACTCGAGCTGGTCGAAGAGCGTGGCGTAGCCACGGGCGGCGGAGGCCGGCGCGAACGGGTGCACGTCGGCGAAGCCCGGGAGGCTGATCGGCTCCATCTCGGTCGTCGCGTTGAGCTTCATCGTGCACGAGCCGAGCGGGATCATGCCGCGGTCGAGGGCGTAGTCCTTGTCGGAGAGGGTGCGCAGGTAGCGGAGCATCGCCGTCTCGGACCGGTGGGCGGAGAAGACCGGGTGGGTGAGGTAGTCGCTGGTGCGGCGCAGCTGCTCGGGCAGCCGGTCCGCGTCCGTCGGGACAGTGACGGGGTCGACGGGGTGGACGGAAGCGCCGGCCGCGAAGGCGGCACGGACCGCCGACAGGTGCTCGGGCGTCGTCGTCTCGGAGCACGCGACGCCGACGTGGTCGGCGTCGACGCGTCGCAGGTGCACCCCGCGGTCGTATGCCGCCTGCACCACGTCGTCGGCACGACCGGGCACGCGGGTGAGGAGGGTGTCGAAGAAGGCGTCGTGGACCACCTCGACGCCGTCGGCCGTGAGCGCGTCGGCGAGCGCGACGGCGTTCTGGTGCACGCCCGACGCGATGGCCCGCAGGCCTTCGGGACCGTGGTAGACGGCATACATCGACGCGACGACGGCGAGCAGCACCTGCGCGGTGCAGATGTTCGACGTCGCCTTGTCGCGTCGGA
>CBHRRQ010000248.1:0-5858 GCA_966081555.1 uncultured Terrabacter sp. | reverse complement strand
ACATCGACCACATCGGCGGCATCCCCGTCGTCATGAAGACGCTGCTCGAGGCGGGCCTGCTCGACGGCGACTGCCTCACGGTGACCGGCAAGACCATGGCCGAGAACCTCGACGAGATCAACCCGCCCCACATCGATGGCCGCGTCATCCGCGAGATGGCCCAGCCGATCCACAAGACGGGTGGCCTGACGATCCTCACGGGCTCGCTCGCCCCGGAGGGGGCGGTCGTCAAGTCAGCGGGCTTCGACGAGTCCGTCTTCGAGGGCACCGCGCGCGTCTTCGACGGCGAGCGGGCTGCGATGGACGCCGTGGAGGACGGCTCGCTGAAGAAGAACGACGTCGTCGTCATCCGCTACGAGGGCCCCAAGGGCGGGCCGGGCATGCGCGAGATGCTCGCCGTGACGGGTGCGATCAAGGGCGCGGGCCTCGGCAAGGACGTCCTGCTGCTCACCGACGGCCGCTTCTCGGGCGGCACCACCGGCCTCTGCGTCGGGCACGTGGCTCCCGAGGCGGTCGACGAGGGACCGATCGCCTTCGTCCGCGACGGCGACACGATCCGTCTCGACGTCGCGAGCGGGTCGCTCGACCTGCTCGTCGACGACGAGGAGATGGCGCGCCGACGGTCCGAGGGCGTCACGCACCCCGAGCCGAAGTACACCCGCGGCGTCCTCGCCAAGTACCGCAAGCTGGTCGGCAGCGCGAGCGGCGGTGCCGTCTGCGGCTAGCGGGCGTTTGCCGCCTCGTCGGCGTCCCGGTAGGCGCGCGGTGTCACGCCGGTCGCCTCGCGAAAGCGCCTGATGAGATGGCGCTCGTCCGTGAAGCCGGTGGCCGCAGCGATGTCGCGCACGCTGAGGCCGGTGTGCACGAGCAGGTCGGTGGCCGCCGAGAGTCGCCGGCCCGCGCGATGCGCGTACGGGCTCGTGCCCGTCGCCGCGCGGAACCGCCGCCGCCAGCTCTCGTAGGACAGCCCGACCTGGGCCGCGACCGAGGGCAGGTCGACGTGCTCGGTGAGGTCGCCCTCCAGCAGCTCGACTGAGCGCTCGAGCCAGCCGGCGGAGACCGGGCTGCGGCGCGCGAGCTCGCCGGCGTCGCGCGCTGCGAGCAGGGCCGTCAGCAGGTCGACGGCCTCGGTGTCCTGCGCGGCGCGGTCGGCCGGTCGGGCCCGGTCGAAGGCGGCGAACCGGGCGGCCCACCGCCGAACGGGCAGACCGTGCACGAGGGGGCGGTCCACGGGGAGAGCGCCGGTGCGACCGGCGAGGTCGAAGACCGGCCCGTCGAACACGACGAAGTGCTCGTCCCAGCCGCCCGCGTCGGCGCCGTACCAGTGCGGGTGGCCCGGATGCACGACGACGAGCGTCCCTGGGCCGATGGGCTCGTCGTGGCGGGCGTCGCGGTAGCGGCCTGAGCCGGACGCGAGGAAGGTCAGGCCCCAGGTGGGGTGCCGTCGCACCGTGCCCACCGCCAGCCCGGTCCCCGCGGTGATGCGGGCCGCGACGAGGACCCGCCCGAGCCTGCGAGGGGGCGGCGCTGTGTCGACCATTCCATCAGTCAACCAGAACGTACCCCTCCTGCCATGCGGTCCGGGGCGATGCCCGGCCAGGTCTGGTGGGGTGGTGGCACCGACGACCGCTCCGGTTGTTCACGATCCACGAAGGACGGCCTTACCGATGACCACCGACACGCTTCCCGCGCTCGCCACGGCATACCCCGTGACCCAGGAGCACGTGGCCGCCTTCCGGCGAGACGGCTTCGTGCGGCTTCCGGGGTTGGCGAGCGCCGCGGAGGCCGCGGCCTACCGGCGCCCCATCGCGTCTGCGGTGGAGCGGCTCAGCACCGAGTCGCGGCCTCTCGAGGAGCGCGACAGCTACGGCATGGCGTTCCTGCAGGTGATGAACCTGTGGCGGCACGACGAGTCGGTGGCCCGGTTCGTCCTGGCGTCGCGCTTCGCCGACGTGGCCGCCCGGCTGCTCGGGGTTCCGCGGGTCCGGCTCTACCACGACCAGGCCCTCTTCAAGGAGCCCGACGGCGGCTACACCCCGTGGCACCAGGACGCCATGTACTGGCCCCTCGACGGTTCCAGGTGCCTCACGATGTGGATGCCCCTCGTCGAGATCACACCCGCGCACGGCGGACTGGCCTTCGTGCGGGGGAGCCACGTTGACGGCCCGCTCAGCGACATCGGCATCTCCGACGCCTCCGAGGAGCACTTCGACCGGCTCGTCGCAGAGCGGGGCCTCGCCGTCGACGAGCCGGTGGCCATGCGGGCCGGCGACGCGTCGTTCCACTCCGGCTGGACCGTGCACAAGGCGCTGGGCAACACCTCCCGCCAGATGCGCGAGGTGATGACGGTGATCTGGTTCGCCGACGGCGTCCCCGTGCTCGAGCCCGCGAACGGCGCCCAGGCGAACGACCTCGCGTCGTGGCTGCCCGGCCTCGTGCCCGGGGACGCGGCGGCCTCGCCGACCAACCCGGTGGTCGGTGACGTCGGCTAGCCGGCCGGCGGCGGCTGCCAGTCGGACTCGGCCCGTGCCTTGAGCCCCGCGGCCTCCATGGCGAGGTAGCGGTCGGTCAGACCGCGGTAGAGCCGACCCACGAGCGACCCCACCACGCCCGACTGGGTGACCGAGAGCGTCACCCGGCTGCGGTCGGGAGCCAGCGGTTCGACGTCGTGGCGCGCCACGGTGTGCGCGGCGCCCCCGCCCGACTCCCACGTGAACGACCGACCGGGCGACAGCGACGTGACGGTCCAGGGGACCGTCGGGATGCGCGGCTGGTCGATGGTGGCCTTCGCCCCGACCTGCAGCGTCCCGTCGTGCAGCCTCACGCTGCGCACCGACGCCGTCCACTCGGGCCAGCGCTCCGGGTCGCTCAGGATGTCCCAGACGCGGCTCGCCGGGGCGGCGACGTCGAAGGTGATGTGCTGCTCCACCGCCACTCCTGCTCAGACCTGGGCCGGCTCGGAGGCGGCGACGACGTGCGCCGCCCAGTGCCGCCACACGGAGGTCACCTGCATGCCGACCTTCTCGTAGAGCCCGAGCGCGCCGGTGCGCGAGTCGGTCGACAGCTCGGACCGGCCGCCGCCGTGCGCGCGTCCGACCTCGAAGGCGTCGACGAGCAGGGCACGCGCGAGGCCGCGGCCGCGCTGGTCGCGGTGGACGGCGAGCTTGTCGACGTACGCGCAGCCGTTCGACACGATGACGAACGCCATGCCGACGACCTCGCCGGCCGGGTCGACCATGAGGCGCAGCTGCCACGGCTCGTAGCCGGGACGGTTGACGACCGTGGCCGCCCACTCCTCGAAGCTCGAGCGCTCGCGCTCGGACCACTCGAGGAACGCGTCCTCGTTGACCGTCCACGCGGCCTCGAGGTCGCCCTGGTCGCGAGGTTCGCGGATCGCGTACCCCTCGGGTGTCGGCTGGGGTGCGATCGACTGCCCGGCCGGCATCTCGAGCACCCACGAGGTCCAGAGGTTGCGGTAGCCGAGGGCGACGAAGAGACGTTCGCCCGCGGAGTCACCGGGCACGGGCTGGCCGACGACGGTGCCGCCGTCGCGTGCGCCGACGGCGCGGGTCCAGTGCGACAGCGCGGTCCCGATGCCGCGGCCGCGGTATGCCGGGTCGACGGCGCCGTCGGCCCAGCGGGCCTTGTAGACCTCCGCGTACGCGATGAGGCGCTCCCCGTCGAGCACCCCGACGGTCTGGCTCGCCAGGTCGAAGGCGGGCCGCTGCCAGTCGCCCACGATGTCGGCCTCCTCGATGAGGACCTCTCCGACGTCGTGCTGCTCGCAGGCTCCCATGAGGGCGGCGACCGCGGCCGCGTCGTCCTGCACGAGCGGCCGCACGGTCAGCCCGTCCGATCCGCTGGGCAGCACGAGCGGCACGGGGTCGGCGCTCGCGGGGAAGAGGTCGGCGACGGTGCTGGTCATGCGGGTCAGTGTCGCGAGGTGGGTCGGGGCGCGACAACCGACTTTCGGCGTCGGCGGGGGAGGGCGGTGCGACTACGAGCCGGCGCGTGCGTGGCTGACAGTGGGTGAGATCACGATGCCACATCCTGAGACGCGGGTGACCCTCGATTGACACCACTGGGGTCGCGTAGGACGGTTGTCACGTGGCCCGACTCCTCGTACTTCCCTAGCGCGCCGACCAGCCCCACCGGTCAGCGCGCTCCCTTCCGTCCCACCACGGGACCGAGGGGTTTTTTTGTGGCTGGAGTCAGCCCGACCAGCAGGACATCCGCAGCACGACGAGTGTTCGAGACAAGGAAGAGATCGTGAGCGACACGACCAGGCAGGCGCCTTCGCCCGCTGACGTGGCCTCCCTGGCCCGTCCCCGACCCGCCGCCGACGGCAAGCCCGTCGAGCCGGCAACGGCGGCCGCCCCGGCCCTCGAGGTCACCGGGGCGCAGGCGCTCGTACTCTCCCTGGAGGCCATCGGCTGCGACACGGTCTTCGGCATCCCGGGCGGCGCGATCCTCCCGGCGTACGACCCGATGCTCGACTCGAAGAAGGTGCGCCATATCTTGGTCCGCCACGAGCAGGGCGCCGGGCACGCGGCCGAGGGCTACGCGGCGGCCACCGGCAGGGTGGGCGTCTGCATGGCCACCTCGGGCCCGGGCGCGACGAACCTCGTGACCCCGCTCGCCGACGCCCACATGGACTCCGTCCCGGTCGTCGCGATCACCGGGCAGGTCGCGAGCGCGGCCATCGGCACCGACGCCTTCCAGGAGGCCGACATCCGCGGCATCACGATGCCGATCACCAAGCACAACTACCTCGTGACCGACCCGGCGAAGATCCCGCAGGCGATCGCGGAGGCCTTCCACGTCGCGAGCACCGGTCGTCCGGGTCCCGTGCTCGTCGACATCAGCAAGGACGCCCTCCAGTCCCGCACCACGTTCAGCTGGCCCCCGCAGATCGACCTGCCCGGCTACCGGCCGGTGCTGCGACCGCACGGCAAGCAGATCCGCGAGGCGTCCCGCCTCATGGCAGCCGCCAAGCGGCCGGTCCTCTACGTCGGTGGCGGCGTCGTGCGCTCGGGCGCCAGCGAGGCGCTGCGCCGGCTCGTCGAGCTGACCCAGATCCCGGTCGTCACGACCCTGATGGCGCGCGGCACCGTGCCCGACAGCAACCCGCTCAACCTCGGGATGCCGGGCATGCACGGCACCGTCGCCGCGGTGACGGGCCTGCAGAAGTCCGACCTGATCATCGCGCTCGGCGCGCGCTTCGACGACCGGGTGACCGGTCAGCTCTCGACGTTCGCCCCGGACGCCAAGGTGATCCACGCCGACATCGACCCCGCCGAGATCTCGAAGAACCGCGTGGCCGACGTGCCGATCGTGGGCGACGCCGGCGAGGTCATCAAGGACCTCATCGAGCAGGTCACCCTCGACCGGGCCACGGCCGAGAGCGGCTCGTGGGACTACACGGCCTGGCGCGAGCGGGTCGCCGAGTGGAAGGCCACCTTCCCGCTCGGCTGGACCGACAGCGAGGACGGCACCCTCTCGCCGCAGTACGTCATCGAGCGCATCGGTGCGCTGTCCGGTCCCGAGGCCACCTACGTCGCGGGCGTCGGACAGCACCAGATGTGGGCCGCGCAGTTCGTGCACTACGAGCGGCCCAACGCGTGGATCAACTCCGGCGGCCTCGGCACCATGGGCTTCTCGGTGCCGGCCGCCATGGGCGCCAAGGTCGCCGAGCCCGAGCGCACCGTCTGGGCCATCGACGGCGACGGCTGCTTCCAGATGACCAACCAGGAGCTCGCCACCTGCGTCATCAACAACATCCCGGTCAAGGTCGCGATCATCAACAACAGCTCGCTCGGCATGGTGCGCCAGTGGCAGACGCTCTTCTACAACGAGCG
>CBHRRQ010000247.1:0-5907 GCA_966081555.1 uncultured Terrabacter sp. | reverse complement strand
ACCGCCCTGGTGCCGC
Source organism: uncultured Terrabacter sp. (assembly GCA_966081555.1). Taxonomy (GTDB): domain Bacteria; phylum Actinomycetota; class Actinomycetes; order Actinomycetales; family Dermatophilaceae; genus Terrabacter. The sequence continues at coordinate 5,891 of CBHRRQ010000247.1, read as the reverse complement.
CCCGTGTCGAGGCTGTGGATGACGCGCACCGGCCCGTCGACCGCGACCTAGCGTGGCTGCTCTCGGGAAGGGAGCAGGGGATGAGGTACGAGATCGACAGCGAGGCACTGCGGGCCAGTGCCGCCACGATCGAGGACGTGCTCGCCGAGGTGCGGCGCCTCGGCATCGCGGATGACCTGCGGCCGGTCGCGGTGGCGCTGCCGGGTGGCCGCAGTGCCTCGGGCGGGTCGCAGGTGGCCGCAGCGTGGCACGCGCGGCTCGCGGCCACGCAGTGGGAGCTCCGCGAGCTCGGCCGCTGCGTGAGCCTGGCGGCGGACGGCTACGACGCCGTGGAGGTCACGGCAGGGCAGACGCTCCGACGAGCGGCCCCCACGAGCGACGACCTGCAACGTCCGGCCCCATGACGGCCGTGGCCGTCGGCGGGGCACTGGGGGTGCGCGACGTCCGCGCGGGTCGACCTCAGCTGCTGCTCGAGGTGAGTCGGCGCCTCGAGGGGCGACGCCGCCGCCTGGTCGTGCTGTGCGAGCTGGTGCTGTGGCGGCGCTCGGCCGCGCCGCGGTGGTCCGGCGCGGCCTCGTCGGCCGCTGCGGACCGCTACGGCATCGTGGTGGCCGGGCTTGGGCAGCTGGCGAGCAGCATCGCAGTGGCAGGGCACGCCGCGGGGCAGGCGTCGCAACGGCTGCAGAGTGCCCTCGACCTCGTCGCGCGCGCCGACCGTCGGGCGGCCGACGAGGGTGCCTGGGTCGACGAGGACGGGCGGCTGTTCCTTCCCGTCCGGGCCTCCCTCGGAGACCCGGTCGGCGAGTCGCATCGCGCCCGCATGGACGAGCTGTTGAGGACCGAGGTCGACGCGTGCCTGCGGCAGGCCACGCTGACCGCCTCCCGCACCGACGAGGAGCTGCACCGCGCACTGCTCGTCGCGGCGCGAGGTTCGAGCTCGACCGGGGGCGCGGAGACATCGGTCGGGACCGCGGACTCCGAGCCGAGCGACGTCATGGCGCCACCTCCACGCGCTGCCGGCGTGTTCGCCTCGGCGGCCTGGTGGCGTTCCCTCACCGACGAGGAGCAGCGGCGAGCCATCCGCGGGCACCCCGGATGGGTGGGTCCCCGTGACGGTGTGCCGGCAGCCGCGCGCCACGAGGCGAACCTGCTGCTCCTCGACGTCGCCGAGCGGGCGGCCCTCGCTCGCGAGTCGGAGGCGCGACGCAGCGCCTCGCCCTGGAACGCGCAGGAGCGGTCGCGGGCGCACGAGCAGGTCGACGGCATACGTGCGGTGCGGGACGTCCTCGGTCGTCGCGACGGGGGGCCTCGGCGGCTGCTCCTGATCGACACGAGCGCGCCCGACCTCAGGGCCGTCGTAGGCGTGGGTGACGTCGACCGGGCGCAGCACGTCGTCACCTTCGTCGGTGGACTCTCCACGATGGTCGGTGCCGACCTGCGCCGCTACGACGACACGTTCGTGCGGATGCGGTCGCAGGCCCGGGCCGTCGCCCGCGGAGAGGACGTCGCCGTCGTCACGTGGATGGGGTACGACGCGCCCCAGCTGCACGAGATCGTCTCGTCGGTTGACCGTAACGTCCTGAACGCCAAGGTCGCCCGCGAGAACGCCGGAGCCCTCGCCGACTTCGTCACCGGCGTCGAGGCGGCACGGTCACGGCCGGCGCACCATACGGTCTGGGCCCACTCCTATGGCGGCACGCTCGCCGGTTTCGCCAGCCTGCGCACGAGCAGCATCGACGACGTCGCCGTGTTCGGGGCTCCGGGGATGCCGTTCACCGACCTCGCCCAGACTGCGCTCAAACCGGGCTCGCTCAACGTGCTCGGCGCGATCGGCGACGACGTCTTCGGCTACGGCTGGATGGTCCACGGCACGCGCCCCCAGGAGGTCGGGGGCTCCCTGCGGCTCTCGACGTTCGCCCCCAAGCAGCCGGGCACGGGCTGCAACCACTGGATGCGGCCGCGGTCCAGCTACGTCGACGTGGGCCGCACGTCGGCCGGGCACTCCGACTACCTCAGGGCAGGCACCGACAGCGCGCACAACCTCGTCGCCATCGCCGCCGGACGACCCGACCTCCGCATCCTCCAGGGCGCCGACGAGCGCGCGTGCACCACCATCGGCCCGAGCCTGGGCTCCGACCCCCTGCGGTGGCCGAGGCTGGTCCCGTGACCGGCTCCACGGCGCGGTCGCGCCGGGACGCCCTGGTCGCGGGGGCGTGCCTCGGCGCAGTGGTGCTGCAGGCGGTGGGGCCGGTGGTCATCGGCTGGGCCGGCTACGGTGCCGGAGCTGCTGCAGACGCGGCCGTCGTCGCGGTGTCATCGCCGGTGCTGCTGGGTGTCGTGGCGTTCGGGATCGTCCTCGGTGCGGCGCTGGACCGGCCGGGACTCGAGCCCGTTTGCTCACCGCGGCGTGGGCCCGTCGACGAGCGGGGCGCGCTCGCCGACCACCGGGCACTCGGGGCGTCCGCGCGCTCGGGGCCGGTCCGGCCGGGTGCTCCGCCGCGCACGTTCACGAGACGGCTGCGCTGGTGCGTTCTGGCGGCGCTGGTCCAGCTCGCCGTGACCGCGGCGGCCATCGTCGTCGACGGCGGCGTGAGGAGCGGCGCCGCGTCGCTCGCGGACGCCATCGATGACGGTTCCGCCGCGTGGGCGGTCGTGCTGCTCGTCGTCCAGGGCGGCTTCATCGAGCTGCGTGCGCCCGTCGCGTTCGGGATCGCGTGGTACACGCTGGGAAGAGCGTCGCGGCCGGTCAGGCCCGAGGGAGGGTGTCGGCCACGTCGGTCGCCGGCAGCTCGAACCAGACCTCGGTCCCCGGGCCGTCAGGCGAGCTGATGCCGATCGCCCCGCCGTGAGCCTCGATGATCCGCTTGACGGTGGCCAGTCCGATGCCGCTGCCGTCACCCGAGGCCTCGACGCGGTTGAAGAGCTCGAACACGCGCTCACGGTCGCCGGGCGCGATGCCGATGCCGTTGTCCCGCACCGAGATCCGCCAGGCCCGTCCATGACGCTCCGCGGCAATGTCGACAGCGGGCGGCACGTCCGGACGCGTGTACTTGAGGGCGTTGGCGACGAGGTTGAGCAGCACGGAGTAGAGCTGCTGGGCGTCGGCCGGGAGCGTCGGGAGGTCGCCGACCTCGACGGTGGCGCGCCCCGCCGACAGCGTGGGCGCGAGGTCCTCGAGCACCGAGTCGAGCACGGCACGCAGGTCGGTCGGTGCCTTGTGCAGCTCGGCTCCCACCCGTGCGTGCGCCAGGATCTGCTCGATCATCCCGGCCATGCGGGTGGCGGAGCGGGCCGCCGTCGCCACGAGCCGCTCGGACCACTGGTCGGCCATGACGGCCGGCTGCTGCCCGAGCATCTCGGTGCTCGCCATGATCGCCGTGAGAGGAGTGCGCAGGTCGTGGCTGACCTGACCGGCGAAGACCGCCAGCGCCTCGTTCGAGCGGTGCAGCTCGTCGCGGGTCTGGGTGAGCGCCGCCAGCGAGTCCTCGAGCTCACGGGTGCGCAGGCGCAGCTCGAGCACGTCGACCACGCGCTCGGCGATCGAGACGAGTGCCTGCTCCTGGGCCGCGTCGAGCTCGCGCGGGGTGGAGTCGAAGACGCACAGCCGGCCGATGATCACCCCCTCGGGCGTGGTGAGCGGCGCCGAGGCGTAGAACCGGACGTCACCGAGGATCCCCGTGACGAACGGGTTCTCGCGGAACCGCTCGTCGATGCTCGCGTTCGGCACGACGACCCGGTCGGTGTGCTCGAGGACGGCGGCACACATCGAGTCCTCGCGGGCGCAGATCGACGGCTCGAAGCCGGTCGTGGCGATCTGCTGCTGCTCCGTCGAGGTGATGAGGTTGATCGCGGCCGTGGGCACGGCACAGAGCTGCGCGGCGATGTCGACGAGCGCCTGCAGCTCCCGGGCCGGCGCCCGACCCAGCACGTCGTAGCGCCACAGGGCGTCGTCCCGCCGCTGTGCTCGTTCGAGGTCGTCCTCGAGGGCGGTCCGGTTTGTCACGATGCGAAGCGTGCAACGAGTTCGCGGGCCGGGCAAGCCGTTCTCGCCTCGTGTCGCGCCTCACGTCCTGTGGCAGTGGGGCCGGTGGACATCGGTCAGCGCCTGCGCACAGGACGGCAGAGGACGGGCCTCTCCGGCTCGATGTGGACATGGGGGAGTCTGGGAGACGGCCGACCCCTAGATGTTGGGGTCGCAGCGCCCTCAGGCAGCCCGCGACACGCCGGGACGTATGGGGCTTGTGTGACGTTTGTGCAGGTCAGCGACACGGCGCGCCGGAGGTTCTCGATTCGCTTGCGATCGGGGTCACAGCATGCTTACAGTTACCCCTACATCTAGTAGTTACACAGATGTAAGACGTCCACATGTAGTCCCCAGTCAGACGGGGGTTACCCACAGGTCATCCCCACGTCGTCCCCAGCCCCGTCCCCAGCCTCGCCCGGTCCCACGAACACCGGGCGGCTCTCGGGAGCGTCGCCGGCGGCACACGAGATGGCCGCCACGCTGAACGACCGGGTCTCGGGGAAGGGAAGGTGACCAGACGTGCACTGCCCGTTCTGCCGCCACACCGACTCGCGGGTCATCGACTCGCGCACCACCGACGACGGCGCCTGCATCCGGCGCCGACGCCAGTGCCCCCAGTGCAACCGCCGCTTCACCACGCTCGAGACCTCGAGCCTCAACGTGATCAAGCGGTCTGGCGCGTCGGAGCCGTTCAGCCGGGCCAAGGTGCTCTCCGGCGTGCGCAAGTCGTGCCAGGGCCGGCCCGTCAGTGAGGACGACCTGGCCCTCCTCGCCCAGAAGGTCGAGGAGGCGATCCGGTCGCAGGGAAACGCCGAGATCGAGGCGCACGAGGTCGGCATGGCCGTGCTCGAGCCGCTCCGCGAGCTCGACGAGGTCGCATACCTCAGGTTCGCCAGCGTCTACCAGGCCTGGGAGAGCCTCGAGGACTTCGAGGGAGCCATCGCGCTCCTTCGGGCCGAGCGCGACGCGCTGGGGGAGGAGCCCAGTGCTCCCTCGCAGCTCGACGCCCAGCGGTAACCACCCTCCACGAACACCTGGCGCCGACCACTGTCGGTGCCACCAGCAAGACTCAAACCAGAAGCACATCGGTCAGGGAGGCCGCACGAAATGACGGAGATCGGTAACCGCAGCTCACGCTCGAAGGCTGGCGCCAAGGGCGTCAAGATCGAGCGCATCTACACCACGCCCGGCGTGCACCCGTACGACGAGGTGACGTGGGAGAAGCGGGACGTCATCCAGCAGAACTGGAAGACCGGCGCGACGATCTTCGAGCAGCGCGGGGTCGAGTTCCCCGACTTCTGGTCGATCAACGCGAGCACCATCGTCACGACGAAGTACTTCCGCGGCGCCGTCGGCACGGCCGCTCGCGAGGTCTCGCTGAAGCAGCTCATCGACCGGGTCGTGCTGACCTACGTTGCGGCCGGCAAGAGCAACGGCTACTTCTCCTCCGACGCCGACGCCGAGATCTTCGAGCACGAGCTCACGTACGCCCTTCTGCACCAGGTGTTCTCGTTCAACTCGCCGGTGTGGTTCAACGTCGGCACGAAGAGCCCGCAGCAGGTCTCCGCCTGCTTCATCCTGGCGGTCGACGACTCGATGGACTCGATCCTCAACTGGTACAAGGAGGAGGGCAAGATCTTCCAGGGCGGCTCCGGTGCCGGCCTGAACCTCTCGCGCATCCGCTCCTCCAAGGAGCTCCTCTCCTCCGGCGGCACCGCCTCCGGCCCGGTCTCGTTCATGCGCGGCGCCGACGCGTCCGCCGGCACGATCAAGTCGGGTGGCGCCACGCGTCGCGCGGCCAAGATGGTCGTGCTCGACGTCGACCACCCCGACATCGAGGAGTTCGTCGAGACGAAGGCGCGCGAGG
>CBHRRQ010000246.1:0-5923 GCA_966081555.1 uncultured Terrabacter sp. | reverse complement strand
TGATCGCCTCGACGTCCTGCGTGGTCATGCGCTCGCGGACGACGCGCTCCATGCGGGACAGGCCGGTGCGGACCTGGTTCTGGATGAGCTCGCCGACGGAGCGCAGGCGACGGTTGCCGAAGTGGTCGATGTCGTCGACCTCGACGCGGACGTCGACCTCCTCGCCGTTCTTGACGCCCTTCATCGAGTCCTGGCCGTCGTGCAGCGTCACGATGAACTTGATCGTCTTGACGATGTCGTCGATCGACAGGGTCGAGTCGTTGATCGAGCCGTCGAGGCCGAGCTTCTTGTTGACCTTGTAGCGACCGACCTTGGCGAGGTCGTAGCGCTTGCCGTTGAAGTAGAGGTTGTCGAGCAGCGTCTGCGCGGCCTCCTTCGTCGGCGGCTCGCCCGGGCGCAGCTTGCGGTAGATGTCGAGCAGCGCGTCGTCCTGGCCCTGGGTGTGGTCCTTCTCCAGGGTGAGGCGCATCGACTCGAACTCGCCGAACTCCTCGAGGATCTGGGCCTCGGTCCAGCCGAGGGCCTTGAGGAGCACCGTGACGGACTGCTTGCGCTTGCGGTCGACGCGGACGCCGACCATGTCGCGCTTGTCGATCTCGAACTCGAGCCAGGCACCACGGCTCGGGATGATCTTCGCCGTGTAGATGTCCTTGTCGGACGTCTTGTCGGGCGTGCGCTCGAAGTAGACGCCCGGGCTGCGGACGAGCTGCGAGACGACGACACGCTCGGTGCCGTTGATGATGAAGGTGCCGCGCTCGGTCATGAGCGGGAAGTCACCCATGAACACCGTCTGGCTCTTGATCTCGCCCGTCTGGGCGTTCATGAACTCTGCGGTGACGAAGAGGGGCGCGTCGTACGTCTGGTCGCGCTCCTTGCACGACTCGATCGTCTTGCGCGTCTCCTCGAAGCGGTGGTCACGGAACGACAGCGACATCGAGCCGCTGAAGTCCTCGATCGGGGAGATCTCCTCGAAGATCTCCTCGAGCCCGGACCGGTCCGGGACGTCGGTGCGTCCCTCGGCCTTGGCCGCGGCGACGCGAGCCTGCCAGCGCTCGTTGCCGAGCAGCCAGTCGAAGCTCTCCGTCTGAAGCGCCAGGAGGTCGGGGACCTCGAGTGGTTCGCGAATCTTCGCGAAGGACAGACGCCCCGAAGGGGTCTGTGCGGTGGACATGTTCGTCGCAGTACGCGAGGCAGCCAAGGAGGGTCCTTCCACGGGCCTTTTTCGAATCTTCAGATCCGCGTTGCCGCATGGCTCCGCTCGCGGGTCCGATGGTCGGGCCGGATGCCGTGTGGCATGGTGAATGGCCTGACCGAGGTCGCGAAAGGTGGGCATGGGCAGCGCAAAGGCTTAGCCTACCGTCCAAGGGCAGGAGTGTCCAGCCGGGTCAAGAGGCGGAGGTCGCCAGCCGAGGTACGGCCCGGTCTCGAACGACCGGACGCCCTCGGCGTGACCTGCCACGCCTCCCGGACCGGGAGCTCGCGATGCGAACGCGACGAATATGGCCCGGCGAGGCCGGAACGTCAAGACCCGGCCATCCCGTAGGCGCGTCGTGGGCGGGTTCTGGGCACGTCCTGGGCACGCCACAGGTGACTCGTGGGCGCGTCGCGCACCCCGCCGGCGCCCACCCGCCACCTAGCATGGGCGAGGCCTCCAGTTCCGCAGACGTCACTTCCGAGAGGGAAGCCATGTCCGACCAGAACCCGCCCGAGCAGCCGTCCTTCAACCGCCCGGCAGGCGACCCGACCACGCCGCTGCCGTCCGGCCCCGCCGGTCCCTCGGGTCCGGCCGACCCGTCCCCGTCTGGCACCGGGAGCACGCCTCCCCCTCCCCCGCCGCCGTCCGACTACTCGGGCGCACCGACGGGCCCGTCCGGTTTCTCCGGCCCCTCCGGTCCCTCAGGTCCTTCCGGCCCGTCCGGCTCGTCCGGGATGGCGAGCATGCCGAACCCGGCCCGCGAGGGCGCCGGCTTCTTCACCGCCCTCTTCGACTTCAGCTTCACCAACTTCGTGACGCCGATCCTCGTGCGGTTCGTCTACCTCCTCGCGACGGTGGCGCTCGTGGCCACCTGGCTGGTGCTGCTCTTCGCGAGCTTCCTGCGCGGCTTCGGCAGCGGCCTGTCGGTGCTCGTCCTCGGACCGATCTTCCTCGTCATCTACCTCGCGGTGATCCGCATGACGCTCGAGTTCTACCTGTCGGTCGTGCGCATGAGCGAGGACATCCACAAGCGCCTCCCCCAGGCCTGATCGGGCACCCTGGAGACGGGGCTCGGTCAGAGGGAGGGCTGCTGCTGCGTGATGCAGTGGATGCCGCCGCCGCGGTCGAAGAGCGGGCGGGCGTCGACACCGACGACGCGCCGGCCCGGGTAGGCCTCGGCGAGCACGGCCAGCGAGGCCTCGTCCTGCGGGTCGCCGAACGTGCACGCGATGACGCCGTCGTTGACGACGAGGTGGTTGAGGTAGCTCCAGTCCACCGGCCCCTCGTCGTCGGCGAGGGTGCGCGGCGCCGGCACCCCGACCACCTCGAACCGCTCGCCCCGGGCGTCGCGGGCGTCCTCGAGCACGGCCCGGAGCTCGCGCGACACGGCGTGGTCGGGGTGGCTGTCGTCCTGCTGCTCGTGGAGCAGGACGACGCCCGGGCTCGGGATCGTCGCGACGATGTCGACGTGGCCACGGGTGCCGAACTCGTCGTAGTCGCGGGTCAGGCCCCGAGGCAGCCAGATGCAGGCGGTGGCGCCGATGGTGCGGGCGAGCTCGGCCTCGACGTCGGGGCGGGTCAGGCCCGGGTTGCGGCCGGGGTCGAGCTGCACGGTCTCGGTGAGCAGCACGGTGCCCAGGCCGTCGACGTGGATGCCGCCGCCCTCGTTGACGAGGGTCGAGCCGACCACCTCGGCGCCGCTCAGGCCTGCCACGAACGAGCCGATGCGGGCGTCGTGCTGCCAGCGGGCCCACGACTGGGCGCCCCAGCCGTTGAACACCCAGTCGACGGCTCCGAGCCGGGCACCGTCGGCCGACCGCACGAAGGTCGGCCCGATGTCGCGCATCCACGCGTCGTCGAGCTCGGCCGGGACCAGCTCGACGTCCGGGTGCAGGTGCTCGCGGGCCACGGCGACGTCGTCGGGCACGACGACCATGCGCACCGGCTCGAACTCGACGACGGCGTTCGCGACGGCGGCCCACGTGCGCCGAGCCGTCGCCGCCTCGTCGGCCGTGTCGCCGAGCGTGTAGCCCTGGCTGGGCCACGCCATCCACGTGCAGTCGTGGCGGGCCGTCTCGGACGGCATCAGCCAGCCCGCGTCCGACACCGAGCCCGGCACCGAGCCCGACACCTGGGCCCCGACGGCCTCGGTCACGGCGCCACCTGGCGACGGTGCTCGGCGCGCACGGGGGCGGTCAGGGCGGCATACGAGTCGGGGCGGCGGGTCTCGAGGAACGGGAAGAGCTCGAGCCAGTCACGGCGCTGGGCGAGGTCGAGGTCGGCGACCAGCACCGCGGCCTCGTCGCGCGGGGCCTGCACGAGGATGCGGCCGTAGGGGTCGGAGATGAACGAGCTGCCGTAGAAGGTGATGAGGCCCTCGGTGCCGAAGCGGTTGGGGACGACCATGAAGAGGCCGTTCGCGATGCCGTTGCCGACGATGACCTGCTGCCACAGCGGCTGCGTGTCGAACTCGGGGTGGTCGGGCTCGGACCCGATCGCGGTCGGGTAACAGAGCACTTCGGCTCCGCCGAGCGAGTAGAGACGGGCCACCTCCGGGAACCACTCGTCCCAGCACGTCGGCAGGCCGAGGCGGACGGACGGGTCCTCAAGGGAGACAACGGGGTACGCGTCGTCGGGCGGCCCGGGGCGGAAGTACTTGTCCTCGTAGTAGCCGGCCGTCACCGGGATGTGCGTCTTGCGGGTGCGGGCGACCACCTCGCCGCTCGGGGCGACGACGACGGCGGTGTTGAACCCCAGCCCGTCACCGGCGTCGGCACGCTCGTAGAGCGAGGCGTGCACGTGCACGCCGAAGTCGCGGGCCGCGTCGCGGGCGAAGGTGACGGTGGGCCCGGACTCGAGGTCCTCGGCGATCGCGGAGGGCGTGCCCTCGGGCAGCGTGTCGGCGGGGTAGCGCGACAGCGTCAGCTCGGGCAGGAAGACGATGGTGGCGCCCGCCTCGGCGGCGGTGCGGATGCCGTCGCGCAAGGTCTCGACGAGCGCTCCGGGGTCGTCGACCCACTGGTGCTGGACGACGCCGACCCGCACGGGGGCGGCCTCCGGCTGGTCTACGCGGGCAAGGGACTCGAGGACGCCATCGGCCTGGATCAGCTTCACAGCAGGCAGTATGCCGCAGCGTCAACACTCGCTCGGAACCACCGGATGGGGTCCCTCGGTCCCGGACGCCGGGGTCGACGTCCGGGACCTTCCCCCAGGTTCCCCCCTGGTCGACAGCTGGTCAGCCGCAGGCCGGAAGGGGCCGGTCAGAAGGCGGACAGCTCGCTGACGAGCCACCGGTCGCCGACCTTGCGCATCGTGGCGATGACGCGGTTCTGGTCGATCGCCGGCGCCTGCTGGGCCTTGGTGGTGGTGGCCTGGTTGACGAACGCCATGACGCGCACCGTGGTGCCCTCGCCACCGTCGCCCGTCGTGTCCATGATGCCGGCCTCGTACACCTTCGCCTGCACGGTGGCCTCGTTCTTGACGGCCATCGGCTTGATGTCGGTCGCGGCGACCTTGGTGAACTGGTCCTTGAAGGGGGCCGTCAGCTGTGAGGACACCTCGGCGACGTGCTTGTCGAAGGTCGACCCGGTGTAGCTGAGCAGGCTCTCGAGCGTCGTGCGGGCCGAGCTCACGGCTGCCGTGCGGTCGGTGTCTGAGACGGTCGGCCGCAGGCCGTAGACCAGCGCGGTGGCGAGCAGCGCGAGTGCCACGACGGCACCGACCGCCGACGCCCACAGCGAGCCGCGTCGCGTGCGACGGGATGCAGGGCCACCGTTCACGGCCGGGTCAGCCGTGGCCGGCGCCGACGCCTCGCTGGTCCCCTCGACGGTGTCCGTCTCGACGGGGGCGCCGGGCTCGAGGTCGTCGACGGGCTCGACGTGCGTGTCGGGCTCGACGTCGACGCTGCCATCGACGCCGGTGGGCCGGTCGAGCACGAGCGTGCCGGTCCCGGTGTCGCGGCCGCGGCGGCGAGCGCCGGCGACACGACGGCGGGAGCCCGCGGCAGCTGCGGCTGGGCGGCGGGGGTCAGCTGACGAAGTCAAGGGAGCTCACCTTCCACGAGTCGCCGACCTTCACGAGGTCGAGCCGGAGCCGGTAGGTCTTCTTCTCGGGCTTGGGGGTCGAGGCGTTGGACGTGGGGGCGACCACACCGACGATGACCCGTGCCGAGTCGTCGTCGCCCGACACGAGGGAGGCCTCCGCCCGCTCGACGGTCGAGACGGTCTTGTTGGCCGTCACGAACGGCTTCAGCTGGGCCAGCGTCGCGGCGTACTCCTTCTGGAAGGAACCCGTGGAGTCGGCCAGCACACGCTTGGTGTCGGCGTCGAACGTCGAGGCGTTCATCGTCACGAAGTTCACCGCGATCTGGCGCCCGGCGGCGACCGCCGTGTCGCGGGCGTCGGCCGTGCGCTGGGCCTGCCAGGCCGAGCGTCCGAGCGTCGCCGCCACGGCCACCGCGGCGAGGAGCAGGACGGCGGTGAGGGTCCAGAGCAGTCGCGGGGTGGGTCGCCACGTGCGGACACCCGTGAGGCCCGCAGGTGGCGCGTCGTCGTGACCGGGAGCCGCCGTGTCGCGGGGGTCGCGGGGGTCGCGGGTGTCGGCCGTAGGGCCGGCGTCGGCGCCCGGGCCGTCGGGGTGGGGTGACCGGTTGGGGGGCTCGATCTCCGCGGGGGAGGTCGAGCGGGTGGGGGCCATCGTCATCGAGGGGATTCCTTCCGTCACCGGCTC
>CBHRRQ010000245.1:0-5993 GCA_966081555.1 uncultured Terrabacter sp. | reverse complement strand
GAGCTCGCGCAGTTGCCGACGCCGACGATGGCGACGCGTACGGATCCCATGGATCACTCCTTGTTGTTGGTCTTGCGCTGGGTGGTGATGTCGGTGGTGTCGTCGTAGGCCGCCGGGCCCGGGTCGAGGGCCGCGCGACGTTCGGCGACGATGAGCTCCTCGAGCCAGCGCACCTCGCGCTCGGCCCGCTCCTCGCCGTACTGCTGCAGGGCGAGGGTGTAGCTGTCCATGCGCTCGCGGTTGCGGGCGCTGACCTCGCGCACGTTGGCGAGCTGCTCCTCGAGCCGGGAGCGGCGTCCCTCGAGGATGCGCAGGCGCACCTGGGCCTCGGTGCGCGAGAAGAACGCGAAGCGGACGTCGAAGTCGTCGTCGTCCCAGGCGTCAGGGCCGCTGGCCGCGACGAGGGCCTGGAAGTGCTCCTTGCCGTCGGGCGTCAGCTCGTAGGTGATGCGGGGCCGCTTCGAGGTGCCGGCGCGGGCGGACTGGGGCTCCTCGGTCTCGTGGATCCAGCCGGAGTCGACGAGGTGCTTGAGGGCCGGGTAGAGCGAGCCGTAGCTGAGCGCCCGGAAGATGCCGAGCGCGGTGGTCAGTCGCTTGCGCAGCTCGTAGCCGTGCAGGGGGCCGTCGTGGAGCAGCCCGAGCACCGCGAACTCGAGCAGCGCGGCGCGGCGGCTCTGCGGGCGGTCAGGCTTGGGCACCCGTCAACAGTACACGCGGATATATCGCAGCGATACATCTGGGCGACACACCACGTCCGCGGGTCAGGCAACAGGACGCAACCCGCCGTCGCAGCGCCAAGACGCCCGCCACAGCTGCTACGTCCTGTTGCTTGACCCGTCAGCACCGTGTGAGGGTCGTGTGAGCCACACCCTCCGTTTTGGGCGCGAGGGCATCCGTCGGGTCATACTGGGAGGCGGCTCGGGAGGATCTCTCGGGCCTCATCAGTGAACGGAGCAGGTTGTGACGCAGAGCAGGCGCGAGGTCCGCGCTGCCCAGCTGGCCAACAACGGCGGCCGCGGTGGCCGACCGTCAGGCGGAGGTCGCGACGGCGGCGGCCGCCCTTCCGACGGCCACGACGGCGAGGGCCGCACCGGCTGGAAGAAGTGGGCGATCGGCACCCTGAAGTGGGGCTCGATCGTCGCCGGTGTGCTGCTCGTGCTCGGCACCATCGGTGTCGTCGTCGCCTACAACCAGACCTCGATCCCGCAGCCGAACGACCTCGCCAACAAGCAGGTCTCGATCGTCTACTACTCCGACGGCAAGACCGAGCTCGACCGCATCGCCGTCCAGGACGGCAACCGCGAGTCGGTGAAGCTGAATCGCGTGCCGAAGTACGTCCAGGACGCGCACATCGCCGCCGAGGACCGCACGTTCTACCAGAACAACGGCATCTCGGTCGGCGGCATCCTGCGCGCCGTCAAGACCAGCGTCACGGGTGAGGCACAGGTCGGTGGCTCCACCATCACGCAGCAGTACGTCAAGAACTACTTCCTCACCCAGGACCGCACGCTGAGCCGCAAGGCCCGCGAGATCCTCATCGCCGTCAAGATCGACGGCCAGCTCTCCAAGGGCGAGATCCTCGAGAAGTACCTCAACACCATCTACTACGGGCGCGGCGCCTACGGCATCCAGAGTGCGGCCAAGGCGTACTTCGGCAAGGACGTCAGCAAGCTGACCGTCTCGGAGGGCGCCGTGCTGGCGTCGGTCATCAACGCGCCGTCGCTCTACGACCCCGCCAACGGCGAACGCGCGAAGGCCAACCTCGAGAAGCGCTACGCGTACGTGCTGAACGGCATGGTCGAGGAGGGCTGGCTCAGTGCCGCCGACCGTGCGGAGCGCACCGAGCTGCCGAAGATCCTCCCGTACACGGGGGTCAAGTCGACCTCGGGCCCGAACGGCTACATCACCGCCCAGGTCAAGAAGGACCTGCTCACGACCGGCCTCACCGACCGCGACATCGACAACGGCGGCCTGCGCATCGTCACGACCATCGACAAGAAGGCCCAGACGGCCGCGATCGCCGCGATGAAGGACAACCTGCCCAAGCAGGTCAAGGGCGGCCTCGTCGCGATCAAGCCCGGCGACGGAGCTGTCGTGGCGATGTACGGCGGCGCCGACTACGCCAAGGACCAGTACAACACCGCGACGCAGGCGATCATGCAGGGCGGCTCGAACTTCAAGCCCTTCGGCGTCCTCGCTGCGGTGCGCGAGGGCATCTCGACGAAGACGAAGTTCGACGGGTCCACCCCGCAGACCTTCAAGGACGTCAAGATCAACAACTTCGAGGACACGTCCTACGGCAAGGTCGACATGCGTCGCATGATCGGTCGCTCGATCAACACCGCGTTCGTGGCGCTCAACGAGCAGATCGGCCCGTCGGCGACCAAGCAGGCCGCCATCGACGCTGGCATCCCCGCGAACACCCCCGGCCTCGGCACCGACCTCACCAACATCCTCGGCACCGCCAGCCCCCACGTCATCGACATGGCCTCGGCGTACTCGACCATCGCTTCGCAGGGCGTGCGCGCCAAGCCCTACCTGGTCAAGAAGGTCACCTCGTCGAGCGGCGACTTCACGTACGAGGCGAAGCCGCAGGCCAAGCGTGCCTTCGACCAGGACGTCACGGCCGACGTCACCGACGCCATGACCTACACGGTCAAGCCGGGCGGCACCGCGACGAAGATCGGGCGCACGCTCGACCGTCCCGTCGCCGGCAAGACGGGAACGTCGGAGGAGAACCGGTCGAAGTGGTTCTCCGGCTTCATCCCGCAGCTGGCCGTGTCGGTGGGCATGTACAAGCCCACCCCCGACGGCAAGAGCAGCCAGACGCTGACGCCGCAGGAGTCGTCGCTCTACGACGGCTCGACGATCCCGGCCAACATCTGGCTCGACTTCATGAAGGTCGTCACCGAGAACATGGACGTCCAGGAGTTCCCGCAGCGCGCCGGTGTCGGCGACGACAAGGTGCCGACCCCCACCCCGACGTTCACGCCGCCCCCGGTCACCACGACCCAGCAGCCGACGACCACCGAGGCCCCGACCACCACCACGACGGCGCCGCCGACGACGACGCAGCGCCCGACGAAGACCAACGGCACCGGCAAACCGACGCCGTCGACGACGACCTCGCAACCGACGATCACCATCCCGCTCCCGGGCCCGACGAGCACCAAGCCCGGCGGAGGCGGCGGGGGTGGCGGAGGGTGACCTGCGCCGACGCAGCGGTGACCGGTCGGTGAGCCACCGTTGAGCCGCAGCGCTGCCGAGAGCGTCGACGACCCGGTCGTGCGGGCGGCCTCCGAGATCATCGGGGGCCCCCGCGGACGGTATGCCGCCGCCCGCGAGCTCCCGTGGCTGCTGACGGCAGCCGTGCTCTCCGCCCTGACGGCGGTCACGGCGGCCCTCGGCATCCTGCTGCGCGCTCCCTGCCTGCGCACCGGGTTCACCGGTGACACGCAGTTCTGGAGCGCCTGCTACGCCGACCTGCCGACCGCGTACCGCGACCAGCGCGTCAAGGACGGCCTCGCGGCCTACCTGCAGGGCGGTGACGGCGCGCCCGTCACCGGTCAGCCGCCGGTGACCGGCCTCGTGCTGACGGCACTCGCGAGCCTCGGACCCGACGGGGGGTCCCTGCGCACGCGTGCTGCCTGGTACTTCGCGCTGTGGTCGGTGCTGCTGACCCTGCTGCTGCTCGCGATCGTGTGGCTCGTCGCTTCGTCGGCGGCGCGTCCCTTCTCGGCGGCGCACGTGGCGGTCTCGCCGGTCGCCGCGCTCGCCGCCTTCGTCTCCGCCGACCTGCTCGGGGTCGCCCTCGCGACCGCCGGCATGTGGGCGTGGTCGCGCCGTAACCCGACGCTGGCCGGCGTCCTGCTCGGACTCGCCATCGGCGCCCGCTCCTACCCGGTGCTCATCGTCATCGCGATCGTGCTGCTCGGCGTGCGGTCGGGCAGGCTGCGCGAGGCGGGCCGCACGGCGGGCTATGCGCTGCTCACCTTCGGCGCCCTGCTGTCCGCGACCTGGCTGCTCAACCGGGGCGCCGCCGCGTCCCCGTACCAGGAGTGGGCGTCGGCCCCGGCGGGCTACGGCTCCCCGTGGCTGCTGCCGCAGCTCGCGGGCCACCCGCTGCCCGAGGGGGCCGTGACGGCCCTCGCGGTGCTCGGCTGGCTCGTGGCAGTGCTCCTGGGCGCCGTCCTCGCGCTCTCGTCGGCCCGTCGGCCCGCACTCGCCGAGGTGTCGCTCGTCATGGTCGGCATCGTGCTCGTCACGGGCAAGTCGTTCACGGTGCAGAGCTCGCTGTGGCTGTTGCCGCTCGTCGCGTGGTGCGCGCTCAAGTGGCGCGACCACCTGGTCTGGGCGGGCGCCGAGGCGCTGAACTTCGTCGCCGTCTGGCTCACCATCGCCGCCACGTCGGTGCCCGACCGCGGTATGCCGCCGCAGTGGTACGCGTTCTTCTCGATGCTGCGTGTCGTGGCGGTGCTGTGGCTCGTCGCCGTCGTGTGGCTGCGCGCCCGCGAGCGGTGGGGCCGGTCGGACGGCACCCCGGGCCCCGAGGCCGACGACCTCGCCGGGCCGATGGCGGGCGCCGAGGACCGCCTCATCGTCCGCTTCTCCTGAGCGTGCGCGTGATGCGTCCCCTCAGGAGGGCTGGGTGGTTCGATTTCTGCGTATGCCGGGTCGCCCGGTAGTCTTGCCCAGTTCGTCGTGTGCCCTGCAGCCTGTGGATCGAGCCGACCGGTGTCGGCGAGTTCTGCGAGGCTGGGACCCGGCTGGAAGACCAGGCGGGGCCAGGCCCACGGCGGGACGAATGCAACCCTCCTGTCACGAGAGAGACTCGTGACCGCCGAGACCAGAGGAGGTGGGTTAGAAGCATGCGTCAGTACGAACTCATGGTCATCCTCGACCCGGAGACCGAAGAGCGCACCGTCGACAAGACGATGGACAAGTTCCTCACCGTCGTGAAGAACGATGGCGGCACCGTCGACAACGTCGACATCTGGGGCCGTCGCCGCCTCGCCTACGACATCAAGAAGAAGTCCGAGGGCATCTACGTCGTCGTCACGATGTCTGCTGAGCCGGCCACGGCCCAGGAGCTCGACCGCCAGCTGAACCTCAGCGAGTCGGTCATGCGCACCAAGCTGCTGCGCCCCGGCGCCTGATTCAGCTCGTTCACTGAACCGCTCGATCAACCAAAGATCACCCAAAGAAGGACTGGTCCATGGCAGGCGACACCGTCATCACGATCATCGGCAACCTGACCGCCGACCCCGAGCTGCGTTTCACGCCGTCCGGTGCCGCGGTCGCGAACTTCACCGTGGCCTCGACGCCGCGGCAGTTCGACCGCCAGAGCAATGAGTGGAAGGACGGCGAGACGCTGTTCATGCGCTGCTCGGTGTGGCGCGACGCGGCGGAGAACGTCGCCGAGTCGCTCCAGCGTGGCATGCGCGTGATCGTGTCCGGCCGCCTGAAGTCTCGTTCCTACGAGACGAAGGAAGGCGAGAAGCGCACCGTCGTGGAGATGGACGTCGACGAGATCGGCCCGTCCCTGCGCAGCGCGACCGCGAAGGTCAACAAGACCCAGCGCGGTGGCGGCGGTGGCGGCTTCGGCGGCGGCCAGGGTGGCCAGGGCGGCGGCTGGAGCGGTGGCTCCGGCGGCGGCCAGGCCGAGGACCCGTGGGCGACCGGTGGCAACGCCGGTGGTCAGGGCGGCCAGGGTGGCGGCAACTCGGGTGGCTGGGGACAGCCGTCCGGTGGCCAGCCGGCCGGCCAGCCCTCCGGCGGCCAGCAGGGCGGTGGCTGGGGCTCTGCTCCCAGCTACGACGAGCCCCCCTTCTGATCGAGCAGGTCAGCACCGCCGTCCGGTGAACGCGCCGGACGGCACACCCCAGTAGTTCAGAACCCATCCCGGGGCACGAACCCCGGGCTCTCATCAAGAAGGAGAGCACCACGATGGCAAAGCCCGTTGTGCGCAAGCCCAAGAAGAAGGCCAACCCGCT
>CBHRRQ010000244.1:0-5997 GCA_966081555.1 uncultured Terrabacter sp. | reverse complement strand
CTCCCCACCAGCCCGCGGGCGTAGGCCGGGGGGCCGCGCCACACGGCATACGCCCTCGGTCGTCGGTGGGCGTCAGTGGGCGCTCGAGGTCTTCCAGAGGTTGATGCCGCCCTCGACGGCGTGCTGGTCGATCGTGTCGAGCTCCTCCTGCGAGAAGTCGAGGTTGTCGAGCGAGCCGAGGCTGTTCTCGAGCTGACCCACCGACGAGGCGCCGATGAGCACCGACGTGACGCGCTGGTCGCGCAGGATCCACGCGAGCGCCATCTGCGCGAGCGACTGCCCGCGCTGCTTCGCCATCTCGTTGAGCGCCCGGATGTGCGTGAGGTTCTGCTCGGTCAGCAGGTCGGTCGACAGCGACTTGTCCTGCGACGCGCGCGAGCCCTCGGGCACACCGTTCAGGTACTTGTCGGTGAGCATGCCCTGGGCGAGCGGGCTGAACGCGATGCAGCCGACGCCCTCCTCACCGAGCACGTCGAGCAGGTCCTCCTCGACCCAGCGGTTCAGCATCGAGTAGCTCGGCTGGTGGATGAGCAGCGGCGTGCCCATCGACCGCAGGATCTCGATCGCCTCCCGGGTGCGCGGACCCGAGTAGCTCGAGATGCCGGCATAGAGGGCCCGGCCCGAGCGCACCGCGGTGTCGAGCGCGCCCATCGTCTCCTCGAGCGGCGTCGTCTCGTCGAAACGGTGGGAGTAGAAGATGTCGACGTAGTCGAGCCCCATCCGCTCGAGCGACTGGTCGAGCGAGGCGAGCACGTACTTGCGGCTGCCGCCACCCTGGCCGTAGGGGCCGGGCCACATGTCGTAGCCCGCCTTGCTGCTGATGATCAGCTCGTCGCGGTAGCGCCTGAAGTCCTGCTGGTAGATCGTGCCGAAGTTGCGCTCGGCCGAGCCGTAGGGCGGTCCGTAGTTGTTGGCGAGGTCGAAGTGCGTGACGCCGAGGTCGAAGGCCCGGCGCAGCGTCGCCCGCTGGCGGTCGAGGGGCACGTCGTCACCGAAGTTGTGCCACAGGCCGAGCGACACGGCCGGCAGGTCGAGGCCCGAGCGGCCGGTGCGGCGGTAGGTCATCGAGTCGTAGCGGCTGCGGAGCGCCTGGTAGTCGTCGGCGTGGAGAGTCATGTCCGACAGTCTTGCGTATGCCGTGGGGTTCGTCGGACGGCATGGCGACTGGTTCGCGACGGGTTCGTCCGGTGCCCTTGTGCAGCAGTCGACTCCGAGCGAGACTCACCGTGGGGAAGTCAACTGCAGTGCGGCAGGAGGACAAACAGCAATGACCCGTATCAATGTGACCGTCGACGGGGTGCGCTACTCCGACGAGGTCGAGCCCAGGACCCTTCTGGTCCAGTACCTCCGCGAAGGACTCGGCAAGACCGGGACCGTCGTGGGGTGCGACACGAGCAACTGCGGTGCGTGCACCGTGCACCTCGACGGAACGAGCGTGAAGTCGTGCAACGTCCTCGCCGTCCAGGCGGACGGTCACGAGGTGACGACGATCGAGGGGCTCGCCACGGATGGCGAGCTCCATCCAGTTCAACGGGCCTTCCACGAGACCCACGCCCTCCAGTGCGGCTACTGCACGCCGGGCATGATCATGCAGGCCTGCGACCTCCTCAAGGAGAACGCCGACCCGAGCGAGCAGGAGATCCGCGAGGGGCTCGAGGGCAACCTCTGCCGCTGCACCGGCTACCACAACATCGTCAAGGCCGTTCAGCAGGCGGCGAAGGACCTCAGCTCGCAGGCGGTGGGCTCATGACGATCACCGAGGACCGCGCGTCCGAGACCCCGTCGGGCGAGATCGGCAAGGCCCGCACGCGCAAGGAGGACCAGCGCCTCATCACCGGCCGCACCCGCTGGACCGACAACATCCAGCTCCCTGGCATGCTGCACCTCGCCATGGTGCGCAGCCCCTTCGCCCACGCGCGGATCACCAACATCGACGCCGACGAGGCGCGCCAGGCGCCCGGCGTCATCGGCGTCTTCACCGGCGCCGACCTGCAGGAGGGGCAGGGTCTCGTCGCCAACGCGTGGCCGCTCAACGCCGAGCAGAAGACCCCGAACCACCTACCCGTGGTCGTCGAGCACGTCGCCTGCGCCGGCGAGATCGTCGCCGTCGTCGCCGCCCGCTCGGCCGCCGAGGCCCGCGACGCCGCGGAGCTCGTCGACGTCGACTACGACGAGCTGCCCGCCGTGCTCGACCTGCGGCAGGCCGCCACCGACGAGGTGCTGGCCCACCCCGACCTCGGCACCAACACGTCTGCCGTGTGGACCCTCGACTCCAAGGCGCAGGGCTCCGGCACCGACGTCGACGACGAGATCGCGAAGGCCCGCGAGAACGGCATCGTCCTCGAGCGCGAGTACCGCCAGCAGCGGCTCATCCCGGCGTTCATGGAGCCGCGCTCGACCGTCTGCGACCCGACGGGCGAGCAGATGACGGTCTGGACCGCGACCCAGGTGCCGCACATCCTGCGCTTCCTCGTCGCCGCCACGACCGGCATGCCGGAGTCGAAGGTGCGGGTCATCGCCCCCGACGTGGGCGGCGGTTTCGGCGGGAAGCTGCAGACGACGCCCGAGGAGTTCGCGACCATCGCCGTGGCGCGCCGGATCGGCAAGCCGTGCAAGTACACCGAGACCCGCAGCGAGTCGATCGTCTCGGGCCACCACGGCCGCGACCAGATCCAGAAGCTGACGCTGGCCGCCGACAAGGACGGCCGCGTCCGCGGGCTCAAGGTCGAGCTGCTCGCCGACCTCGGCGCCTACGTCGGCGTCGTCGGCGGCGGTGTGCCGGTGCTCGGCGCCTGGATGTTCAACTCCATCTACAAGTTCGACGCCTACCACTTCACCGTGCGGACCCTGCTCACCAACAAGACGTGGGTCGACGCGTACCGCGGTGCGGGACGCCCCGAGGCGACGTACGCCATCGAGCGGCTCATGGACGAGCTCGCCGTCGAGGTAGGGGTCGACCCCCTCGAGATCCGCGAGAAGAACTGGATCCGCCACGAGGAGTTCCCGTTCACCACGGTGGCCGGGATGACCTACGACTCCGGCAACTACGAGGCCGCGACGGCGAAGGCCAAGGAGCTCTTCGGCTACGACGAGCTGCGGGCCGAGCAGAAGCGTCGCCGCGACTCAGGTGACCCGGTGCAGCTCGGGCTCGGCATCTCGACCTTCACCGAGATGTGCGGGCTCGCCCCCTCACGCATCCTCGGCTCGCTCAACTACGGTGCGGGCGGCTGGGAGAGCGCCGGCATCCGGATGCTCGCCACCGGCAAGGTCGAGGTCACCACGGGTGTCTCACCCCACGGCCAAGGGCACGAGACGGCATGGAGCCAGATCGTCGCCGACCGCCTCGGCGTCCCCTTCGAGGACGTCGAGGTGCTGCACGGCGACACGCAGATCGCGCACCGCGGCATGGACACCTACGGCTCCCGTTCCCTCGTCGTGGGTGCCGAGGCCGTCGTGCGTGCCGCCGACAAGGTCATCGAGAAGGCCAAGCCGATCGCCGCGCACCTGCTCGAGGCGAGCGTCGACGACATCGAGTTCACCGGCGGCCGCTTCGGCGTCAAGGGCACCGACAAGGGGGTCGGCATCACCGAGATCGCGATGGCGAGCTGGACTGGCCACAACCTGCCCGACGGCGTCGAGCCGAGCATCGACGCCGACGCCACGTTCGACCCGGAGAACTTCTCGTTCCCGCACGGCACCCACCTGTGCGCGATGGAGGTCGACACCGAGACCGGCGAGACGACGATGCGCAAGTACGTCTGCGTCGACGACATCGGCACGATCATCAACCCGCTCATCGTCGAGGGCCAGGTGCACGGCGGACTGGTCCAGGGCATCGCCCAGGCCCTGTGGGAGGGCGCCGAGTACGACGACCAGGGCACGCTCGTCACGGGCTCGTTCGTCGACTACACCCTGCCGACCGCGGCCGACACGATCAGCTTCGTCACCGACCACACCACGTCCCCGGCGACCTACACCGCCCTGGGCACCAAGGGTGTCGGCGAGGCCGGCGCGATCGCCTCGACACCGGCCGTGGTCAACGCGATCGTCGACGCGGTGCGCCACCTCGGCGTCAACGACATCGTCATGCCGTGCACGCCCGAGCGGGTCTGGAAGGCGATCCAGGCGGGCGCCGCCGTCAACACGGAGGGTGAGCGCGAGGCCGCGCCGCACTTCGACGAGGGAGCGCCCAACCAGGACCCGGCATCGGGCGCGAGTGAAGGGAGCGGCCAGTGATTCCCGCACAGTTCGACTACATCGCACCGACGTCGGTCGCGGACGCCGTTGCCGCGCTCGCCGAGCACGGCGACGAGGCCAAGGTCCTCGCCGGCGGCCAGTCACTGCTCCCGATCCTCCGGATGCGGCTCAACGCACCCGGCGTCGTCGTCGACCTCGGGCGCATCCCCGAGCTCCAGGGCGTGAGCGAGGAGGGCGACCAGCTCGTCATCGGGGCCATGACCACGTATGCCGCCGTGCTGGCGTCCGAGGCCGTGTCCACCCACGCCGCCCTGCTCAACAAGGCGATCGCGACGGTCGCCGACCCGCAGATCCGGCACCGCGGCACCGTCGGCGGCGCGCTCGTGCACGCCGACCCGGCGGGCGACGTCGGTGCCCCGGCGCTCGCGCTCGGGGCCGAGCTCGTCATCGCCGGCTCGGGCGGCGCGACCCGGACCGTGGCCGCAGAGGACTTCTTCGAGGACCTCTTCACCACGGCCGTCGGCGAGGGCGAGCTGCTCACGCAGATCCGCATCCCCAAGCACACCGGCTGGGGGGCGCACTACGAGAAGTTCGTGCGCGTCAGCCACCAGTGGTCGATCGTCGGCGTCGCGGCGACGGTGCGCAGCGAGGGCGGCTCGATCGCCGAGGCGCGGGTCGGGCTCACCAACATGGGCTCGACCCCGTTGCGCGCCAAGGCGGTCGAGCAGGCGCTCGTCGGCAAGCAGGCCACCGACGAGGCGGTCCGCGAGGCTGTCGCGTCGGTCGCCGAGGGCACCAACCCGCCCTCCGACCTCAACGGTGACTCCGACTACCGCAAGCACCTCGCCACGGTGCTGACCCGGCGCGCGGTGCTCGCCGCGGCGGGAGCGTGATCGCCGGATGGAGCTGACGCACTCCTTCACCGTGCCGACCTCGGTCGACGACGCGTGGGCCCTGTTCATGGACCTCGAGCGCGTCGGCGGCTGCTTCCCCGGCGCGACCGTGACGGAGGTGACCGACGACGGCTTCTCCGGCACGGTCAAGGTCAAGCTCGGGCCGATCGCGCTCGTCTACTCCGGCTCGGGCTCGTTCGTCGAGCGCGACGACGCGACGCACCGCGCCGTCATCGAGGCCAAGGGCAAGGACAAGCGCGGCAACGGCACCGCCGGCGCGAAGGTCTCGATCCAGCTGTCGCCCGACGGCGACGGGGCGCGGGCCGACGTCACGACCGACCTCGCCGTCACCGGCAAGCCGGCGCAGTTCGGCCGGGGCGTCATGCAGGACGTCTCCGACAAGCTGCTCCAGGCCTTCGTCGCGTGCATCGAGAAGCAGCTCGGTGCGACGGACGGCGGTGGCGCTGAGGCCGGCGAGGAGGCGGCGGCGGCCGAGCCGGCGGTGGCAGCGGCGACAGCCGAGCCGGCCGCAGACGGCTCTTCCGCAACGGGATTCGTCGAGACCGCCTCGGACGCGCTCGCCGCCGACACGGGGCCACAGGCGGCGACGCCTGCGCCCCGAGTGGCAGCGGTGCCGCCGCCGCGTCGGGTCACGTCCGACGTCGAGGAGGACGCCCCGCTCGACCTCGGGTCGGCCGTCATGCCGGTGCTCATCCAGAGATACGCCGGCTACGCCGCGGCCGCCGCCTTCGGTGTCGTCCTCGGCTACCTCATCGGCCGCAGCCGCGACACCTGACCCGACCCCCGATCGAGAGAACGCTCCGTCACCCCGACCCTTCTTCACCATCATCATCGAGAAAGCGAGCCGTCCGCGCCCCGGTGCGGCCGGAGCGCTTTCTCGATGGGG
>CBHRRQ010000243.1:0-6166 GCA_966081555.1 uncultured Terrabacter sp. | reverse complement strand
CACCCCCCTCGCGGCCCTGCTCGCCTGGGGCATCGCGGGCCTCTGCTGGAGACTCGGGACCCGCCACTACCAAGGAGCAGGTGGATGAGCATCATCGAGACCCGCGACCTCGTGCGCGACTTCAAGAGGACGCGTGCCGTCGACCGGATGACCTTCTCCGTCGAACCGGGCGAGTCGGTCGGCTACATCGGCGCGAACGGTGCCGGCAAGTCGACGACGATCAAGATGCTCACCGGCATCCTCAAGCCGACGTCGGGACACGTGCGCACGTGCGGCCTCGACCCGATGCGTGAGCGCATCGGAGTCGCCCGACGCGTCGGCGTCGTCTTCGGACAGCGGTCCCAGCTCTGGTGGGACCTGCCCCTGCGCGACTCGTTCGCGATCCTCGCTGCCATCCACACCCTCGGCGAGCAGGAGGCCCGGTCGCGCACCGACATGCTCGTCGAGCAGCTCGAGATGGGCCCTCAGCTCGCCACCCCCGTGCGCTCCCTCTCGCTGGGGCAGCGCATGCGCGCCGAGATCGCGGCCGCGCTGCTCCACTCGCCCGACCTGCTGATCCTCGACGAGCCGACGATCGGTCTCGACGTGCTGTCGAAGCAGCGTCTGCGCGAGTTCCTCGTCGCCGAGCGCCGTGAGCGAGGCACGACCCTGCTGCTGACGACGCACGACATGGGCGACATCGAGCGGCTCTGCGACCGGGTGCTCGTCGTCGACCGCGGACGGCTCGCCTTCGACGGCACCCTGACCGGTCTGGCCGCCACGGTGGGGGCCCAGCGTGTCCTCGTCATCGACCTCGCCCAGCCGACGCCCGACCTCGACGACATCCCGCGCACCCGGCTGCTCGACAGCGAGTCCGACGGGCTGCGGCAGCGGCTCGCCTTCGACTCGGAGGCGACGACGGCCGCAGCGGTGCTGGCGCAGGTCTCGTCCCGGCACGAGGTGCGCGACCTCACCATCGAGGAGCCCGACATCGAGGACGTCGTGCGGCGCATCTACGCCGCCTCCGGTCGCGCCTGACCCGTCGAGAGGCCCATTCGGCCGCCTGGCGTACGCCGAAAGGCCAGTTCCTGCCGCCTGGCGTACGTCAGAGGGTGCGGAGCATCCGGGTGTTGCCGAGGGTGTTGGGCTTGACCCGCTCGAGGTCGAGGAACTCCGCCACCCCCTCGTCGTACGACCGCAGCAGCTCGGCGTAGACGTCCATCGGGACGGCCTGCCCCTCGATGGCCTCGAACCCGTGCCGTACGAAGAAGTCCGTCTCGAAGGTGAGGCAGAAGAGCCGCTCGACCCCGATCTCGCGCGCGTCGTCGACGAGGGCCTCGAGCAGGCGCCCACCCAGCCCGGTGCCGAGCATCTCCGGCGCGACGGCGAGGGTGCGGATCTCGGCGAGGTCCTCCCACATGACGTGGAGCGCACCACAGCCGACGACGCGCCCGTCGAGCTCGGCCACCCGGAACTCCTGGAGGCTCTCGAAGTATGTGACCGCCTCCTTGCTGACGAGCACCCGGCGCTCGGCCAGCGGCGCCACGAGAGCCCGGATGCCGCGTACGTCGGCGGTGCGCGCCCGCCGGATGACTGGGGTGGCGGCTTGGGAGCCCGGCTCGTGCGTGGAGTCGCTCATGACAGGTTCCCGTCGCGGAACTGCGCGAACAGCCGCCGGGCCTCGTTGCCGAGGAGGACGATCGACTGCCCTCCCGCCGTGCCGAACGCACCCTTGGCCACGCCGCGACCGACCTTGAGGGGGCTCACCTGGTGGAGCCCGGCCGTGAAGGTGAGGATCTGCTCGGCCGTGAGGTTGCTCTTGCCGACCTTGCTGAAGCTCGTGAGCGCGGACGGGATCGCGATCGGTCCGGCGACCTTGGCCTTGACCGCGGCAGCGAGGATCACCTCGCCCTGGTGGCGCGATCTGCCGAAGTCCCCGTCCGGCAAGGTCTTCCGCTCACGCGCGTACGCCAGCGCCTGCTTGCCGGTGAGGGTCTGCGGCCCGGCCTTGATGACCATGTTGCGTGCGTGCGAGGCGACGACGGTCTTCGGCACGACGATGGGGATGCCGCCCTGGTCGTCGACGATGCGGGTGAACCCGGTGAAGCCGAGCACCACGTAGCCCTCGATCGGCAGGCCGGTCACCCTCCGGACGGTGCTCACCTGGGCCTTCGGACCGCCGAACACCATGGCGGAGTTGATCTTTCCGCGTCCGCCGGTCGACAGCGGGACGTAGAGGTCACGAGCCATGCCCATCACACCACCGCCGCCCCGGCCGTCGACGCCGATGACCTGGAGCACGTCGGCGCGGGTGCGTTCGAGGGGCTGCCCCGGTCGTGCGTCGGACCCGATCGCCAGGACGAACCGGGGCCCCGAGCCGAGGCTCGGCTTCGAGACACCGAGTGACGGCCACCACCCGCCCACGACCTTCCACGTCGGCCCGACGGCCAGCGTGACGTCGTCGCCCGAGGTCACCACTGCCACGGGCGTGCCCATCCACGAGCCGACCTTCGCCGTCGCGTCCAGCGAGCCCGTCGCCGCCTTGCGTCCCTTGAGCACGGCGGCCGCGGTGGGGGAGGCCGTACGCGTGAGGTCGCCTCCCGCGTACAGCGTGCGGACCAGCGCGGCCAGGGGTGCCGGTGCGCCCTGGACCTCGGCGCCGGATCCGCTGGTGCCAGACGCGGTGCCGGAGGCCGGCCCGGACGTCGTGCCGGTGGCTGTGGACGAGGCTGCCGGCGCGCCGCCCGGCGCGGCCGGGTCGGACGAGCACGCGCCCAGGGCGAGCACGACGACCGCCGTGACGCTGCCCGCTCGCATCGCCGAGGATCGACGTGAACGCGCCCCACGGCATACGTGGTCGGGTCGCCGACGGTCGATGGCGGGGCGGTGCTCTGAGGTCACCGCCCCACCGTAGACGACGGGTTCACGCGACGCGGGACGCCGTCCGGACGAGCGATCGTGAGGCCAGCACCGAGGCGAGCACCACCGCACCGGCGATGGCCGACGTCGCGACGAACCGCACGACCAGAGCGCTGTCCAGCTTGCTCTGGAAGGGCAGCATGAGGACGAGCACGAAGCCGGCCGACAGGGCGATGGTCATGGCCAGCGGGAGGGCGACCTCCAGCGCCCGGGCCCGGTGCAGCGACCGCTCGCCGGTGCCGGCGAGGGCCAGGGCGCGGTACTGCTCGCGCTGGTCGAGCACCCGCGCAGCCTGCACCACCCCGGTCGAGGTCGCGCCGATGATCGTGATGATGACGAGCGTGACGAGAGCTCCCGTGCCGAGGTCGGCGGCGAGGTAGGTCTCCAACGGCGTGCCGGGCTCGTCGACCTGGGCGAGGCTGGTGAAACCGACGACGACCACCGCGAGACCGAGGGCGCCGACCGCGCGCCACGTGCTCTTCGGGTCGTCGGCGATGCGACGGGCGGCGAGCAGTGTCGCCGCCGTCGGCGCGATGCGGGCGGCCACCCGCCCCGCCACCATGACGACCCACGGACCGACCGCGTTGACGGCGAGGATCATCGCGCCCAGCACGAGCACGATCGTGAGGCGCTCGGGCTCCTTCATCGGAGTGATGACGAGCACCCAGGCAGCGCCGGCAGCGGCGGCCACGAGCACGCGCAGGATGCTCAGCCGCTTGGGGCTCGTGCGGGCGGCGACCCCGAGCGGGCTGATTGCGACCCTCGCGAGGCTCGACGCCCCCGAGACGATCGCGACCACGACGACGGCACCGACGACAGCCGCCGTCTGGCCCAGCGGCAGCACGAGCTCGCTCAGCTCGAACGGGCGCCCCTGGAAGGTCAGCCTCGCCACGAGGGGCAGCACCGCGAGGTAGAGCACCACGCCGGTCAGGGCACCGACGAGCGCCTGGGCCGCCGCTTCGGCCAGCGTCATGACGGTCACCTGCCCGGAGGTCGCCCCCGCCAGCCGCAGCGCGGCAAGACGCTGGTCTCGTCGGGCGATGGCCAGACGGGCCGCGACGCCGCCCAGCGTGAGGATGGGGATGACCATGCAGGTCGTCGCGATCCACGCGAGGGTCACGTAGAGGTCGCCGATCAGCGCCTCGTCGATGGACAGGCCCGCGCTGCGCCCGGGCGGCACCGTGTTGCGGGCCTCGAAGGCCGACAGGCCGGCCACGCAGACGAGCAGGGCTGCCGTCGCCACCGCGAACGAGACCACGGCGAGCACGCCGGGCACCCGGTTGTCAGCGGCGTCGGCGCGACGCAGGCGCCACCAGAGGCTCGTCGCCGCCTTCACCGGGTCACCTCCGACCCCACGGCGGGTGCGTGCTCGACGATCCGGCCGTCGCGCACGCGCACGACGCCACTGCACCAGGCGGCGACGTTCTCGTCGTGCGTCACCACGACGAGCGAGGCGCCGGTGTGGGCGGTCAGCTCGGTCAGGTGGCGCATGACCTCGGCGCTCGTGGTCTGGTCGAGGGCACCCGTCGGCTCGTCGGCGAAGACCACACCGGGACGCGCCACGAGGGCCCTTGCGATCGCCACTCGCTGTGCCTGGCCACCCGACAGCTCGCCGGGACGACGCTTCTCGAAGCCGGAGAGGCCGAGCGGGGCGAAGAGGGTCGCGGCCCGGGCGGTGGCCTGCGACCGGGACGTGCCGTCGAGCATCAGGGGAAGCGCGACGTTCTCGATCGCCGGCAGCTCAGGAAGGAGCATGCCCTGCTGGAAGACGAAGCCGAAGTCCTTGCGGCGCAGCACCGTCCGCTCCCGATCCGACATCCGCGCGATGTCGCGACCGCGCCACAGCACCTGACCTCCGGTCGGGCGCAGGATGCCGGCCAGCACGTGCAGCAGCGTCGTCTTGCCCGAGCCGGAGGGACCCATCACGGCGAGACTTCGGCCTGCGGGGAGGGCGAGGTCCACCCCGCCGAGGGCCGGCGGGCCGGACTGGCTGCTCGAGCGCCCCTTGCCGTAGGTCATCACGAGGTCGCGGGCGACGAGGTCCCGGTCCGTGTGGCTCGATCGGTGGTCGAGGTGGTTGTGGCTCATGGGTCAAACCTCGCCCAGGGACGCACCCCGCCACATCGGACCGAGGGCGCCACTGCGACCGGCGCGCGTACGACCCCGGTATGAGAGACCAGCCCGGCGGCATACGACCGCGGGGACGACGGGGACGACGGGGACGACGGCGAGGAGGGGACGACGACGGGGCGCGCGGCGGCACACGCCCCGGGCCGGGGAACGGCGGACGGCACGACGAAGGGGCCGGGGACCGTGGTCCCCGACCCCTTCGGTCGGTCAGTGCGGCGCGGGCCGCGTCAGCGCCTGGCTCGGCGCCTCGGTGAGCGCCTCGGTCAGCGCTCCGTGCCGGTCAGCCCCGAGTCCGGGTAGACCTGGTCGTCGGGCACCGTGGACGGGCCGGCCGTCACGTTGACACCGAGTGCCTCGTCGAGGGCAGCACCCTCGGGAAGCTCCGGCAGGTCGTCGGCCGGTCGGTGCGCGTCGGGGTGGGCCATGTTGGAGAAGGTGAACTTCTCCTCCTTGCCCTCGCCCTCGGTGTCGACCTTGACGTACTGGCCGGACGTGAACTCGGCGAAGAGGATCTTCTCCGACAGGGCGTCCTCGATCTCGCGCTGGATGGTGCGGCGCAGCGGGCGCGCACCGAGCACGGGGTCGTAGCCCTTCTTGGCGAGCAGGTCCTTGGCCGCGGGCGTGAGCTCGATGCCCATGTCCTTGTCCTTGAGCCGCTTGTCGAGCTTGGCGATCTCCAGGTCGACGATCTGGGTGATCTCCGCCTTGGTGAGGTGCGGGAACACGATCGTGTCGTCGACGCGGTTGAGGAACTCGGGCCGGAAGTGCTGCTTGAGCTCGTCGGTGACCTTCGCCTTCATCCGCTCGTAGTCCGTGCGGCTGTCGGGCCCGGCCGAGAAGCCCATGTTGGCCTTGGAGATGTCCCTCGTGCCGAGGTTGGTCGTCATGATGATGACCGTGTTCTTGAAGTCGACCATCCGACCCTGCGAGTCGGTGAGGCGGCCGTCCTCGAGCACCTGCAACAGCGAGTTGAAGATCTCCGGGTGGGCCTTCTCGACCTCGTCGAAGAGCACGACCGAGAACGGCTTGCGGCGCACCTTCTCGGTGAGCTGGCCGCCCTCCTCGTAGCCGACGTAGCCGGGGGGCGAGCCGAAGAGGCGGCTCACCGTGTGCTTCTCGGAGTACTCGGACATGTCGA
>CBHRRQ010000242.1:0-6282 GCA_966081555.1 uncultured Terrabacter sp. | reverse complement strand
CCTCCGGTTTCCGACGACCTAGGCCGGGTGGCTGGGGGTGGCGCGGACGCGACCGCGGGCGCCGGCGCTCGTGCGCCGACGCCCGCGGTCGGGTTCTCAGCCGGGGTGCCGGCTCACGGGAGGTCGAGGAAGGCGTTGCGCAGCAGCGGCTGGTTGTTGACGAAGCCGTAGCTCGCGCACGCGGCGGCGCTGCACGAGACGCGCGAGTCGACGCCGACGCGCATGTCGATGTGCAGGTGCGAGTCGGTGCAGAGGGCGTGGTACTTGGTGCCGACGTAGCCGATGCGCTGGCCCTTGCTCACAGTCTGCCCGACCGAGACGACCGGGGCGGGGCTGTCGTCCATGTGGGCGAAGTACCAGAGCCGGCCGAAGCCGTCCTTGACGGTGACGGTGCTGCCGACGCTGTCGCACCCGGTGCTGCCGGCGCGCACGTTCTTCGTCATGACCGTGCCGCCCACGGGCGACAGGACCGAGGTGCCGGTCGCGGCAAAGATGTCGGCGGCGTTGTAGTCGTGGTGGCAGTTGGTCTTGCTGTCCCAGCACCAGTGCGGCGTGCGGTTCTTGATGTCGGCCTGGTTGACGGCGAGCGGGAAGCGCAGCGAGGCGTCGCCGACGATCTGCGAGGCGTTGTTGTTGTAGACGTTGCTGTTGAGGTTGACCTGCGCGCCGTCGGGGATCTGGTCGTAGGTGCCGCCGAAGTCGCTGTTGTAGAAGACGAAGACGGGCTTGCCGGTGCGGTTCCAGACGGAGGCCGTGTTGTTCTTGACGCACTGGCCCTGGCCGGCGCCGGCGCTGACGAACTCGATGCAGCCGGCCCCGCTGCCGTAGTCGCGCTGGGAGTTGACGAGGTCGACGCGGGAGCCGGCCTGGCCGCTGTTGTAGTAGAGGCAGAACTCGCCGCTCTCGCACACTCCGTTGCGAGCCGTGGCATTGGCGGTAGGAGCCGTGACGATCGCAGCGGCCGCGAGGGCGGCGATGGCGACGAGGGCGGTTCCGAGCTTCTTGAGCATGTCGGTCCTTCCTGATGAGCAGTCCGGTGGTGCTGGGCCCGGCCATCAGAGCGCCGACCAGTAACAACCCCCTAACCCGCCGCCATCTCACACTTTGGACGAAATGCTCGGACGTCCTAGTATCTAGGCCATGCCAGCGACGCGGCTGATGCCGACCGACGAAGCCACGGACCTCATCGAGCTCACCCGCGAGATCTGCCGCAAGGACCTCGCGCCGAAGGTCGACGACGCCGAGCGCGCGCGCTCCTTCCCGGAGCAGACCTTCCGCACCCTCGGCCGCGCGGGCCTGCTGTCGCTGCCCTACCCCGAGGAGTTCGGCGGCGCCGACCAGCCCTACGAGGTCTACCTCCAGGTCGTCGAGGAGATCGCCTCCGTCTGGATGAGCGTCGCCGTCGGTGTCAGCGTGCACAGCCTGACGGCATACCCCGTGGCGACGTTCGGCACGAGGGAGCAGCAGGAGGCGCTCCTGCCCGACATGCTCTCGGGCGACCAGCTCGGCGCGTACTGCCTGTCCGAGCCCCTCGCCGGCTCCGACATCGCCTCGATGACGACCCGCGCGACGCGCACCGACGCCGGCTGGTCGCTCAAGGGCACCAAGGCCTGGATCTCGCACGCCGGCCACGCCGACTACTACACGACCTTCGCGCGCACGTCCGACGACGGCGGCAAGGGCCTCTCCACCTTCATCGTGCCCGGCGACGCCCCCGGCCTCACCTTCGCCGAGCCCGAGAAGAAGATGGGCCTGCACTGCGACCCCGTCTCTCAGGTCATGTTCGACGCCGTGCCCGTCGACGGCGCCCGCCTCGTCGGCAGGGAGGGCGACGGCATGAAGATGGCCCTGTCGGCCCTCGACGCCGGACGCCTCGGCATCGCCGCCGCTGCGACCGGCCTCGCCCAAGCGGCGCTCGACGCCGCGGCCGACTACGCGAACGAGCGCCAGCAGTTCGGCCGTCGCATCGGCGACTTCCAGGGCCTCGCCTTCCTCCTGGCCGACATGGAGGCCGCCGTCACCTCCGCCCGCGCCACCTACCTCCACGCGGCCCGGCTCAAGGACGCCGGCCGCGACTTCAGCAAGGAGGCGGCCGTGGCCAAGCTCGTCGCCACCGACACCGCGATGAAGGTCACGACCGACGCCGTCCAGGTGCTCGGCGGCGCCGGCTACACCGAGGACTTCCCGCTCGAGCGCTACATGCGCGAGGCGAAGGTGACCCAGATCTTCGAGGGCACCAACCAGATCCAGCGGCTCGTCATCTCGCGCCAGCTCCTCGCCCGCTGAACCGCTGGACCGCTGAACCGCTGATCCGCTGACCCACCGACGCCCGAAAGGCCTGTCATGCAGCTGAACTCGTCCACCGTCGCCCTCGTCACCGGCGGCGGGTCCGGCCTCGGCGGCGCCACCGCCCGCCGCCTCGTCGCCGACGGCGCGACCGTCGTCATCATCGACCTCGAGGGGTCCACCGCCCCGGCCCTCGTCGCGGAGCTCGAGGCCGAGCGCGCGGGCAGCGCCCACTTCGTCGCCGCCGACGTGCGCGACGAGGCGCAGGTGCAAACGGCTGTCGACAAGGCCACCTCGCTCGGTGAGCTGCGCATCGCTGTCAACTGCGCCGGCGTCGCCACCCCGGGCCGGGTCATCGGCCGCGGTGGCCCCCTCTCGCTCGAGACCTTCAGGACGGTGGTCGACATCAACCTCGTCGGGTCGTTCAACGTGCTGCGCCTCGCAGCCGCGGCCATGCTGGCCAACGAGCCCGTCGACGGCGACCGCGGCGTCATCGTCAACACCGCGAGCATCGCCGCCTACGACGGCCAGATCGGCCAGGCCGCGTATGCCGCGAGCAAGGGCGGCATCGTCGGCCTCACCCTCTCTGCCGCGAGGGACCTCGCCGACAAGGCGATCCGCGTCATGACGATCGCGCCGGGCACGTTCGAGACGCCGATGCTCGCCGGCCTGCCCGGTGAGGTCAAGGAGATCCTCGAGAAGCAGGTGCCGCACCCGTCGCGCCTCGGCAACCCGGTCGAGTACGCCTCGCTCGTGCGCCACATCGTCGACAACCCGATGCTCAACGGTGAGGTCATCCGCCTCGACGGCGCCCTCCGCATGCCCCCTCGCTGAGCACCCGGCCCACTCCCCGACGCGCCCTTCAACCGTCGAGAGGCCACACTCTGCCGCCTCGCGCGCGTCGAGCGGCCAATCCCTGCCGCAGGTCACGTGCCCGGGCTCGGCACAATGAGAGCGTGAACGAGCCCGGCGCAGACCTGGTGATCGCCCCTGGCCCCGGCCTGCGGGGTGGCCTCGTCATCCCCGCCGTCGAGCTCGTCGAGCGCTTCAGCCGGTCCTCGGGCCCCGGCGGCCAGGGCGTCAACACCACCGACAGCAGGGTCGAGCTCGTCTACGAGCCGGGATCGTCGGTGGCCCTGAACGAGACCCAGCGCGACCGCGTGGTCGCCGGCCTGGGGCCCCGTCTCGTCGGCGGGCGTGTCACGGTCGTCGCGAGCGAGTACCGGTCCCAGCTGCGCAACCGGGCCGCTGCCCGCGAACGGCTGGCCGACCTGCTCCGCGCCGCGCTCGCCCCGCCACCTGCGACCCGCCGTGCCACTCGGCCGACCCGGGGCTCGCAGCAGCGCCGGCTCGACGGCAAGAAGCGTCGGGGTGAGCTCAAGTCGGGTCGCGGTCGCATCCAGCCCGACTGAGCCCGCCCGTGGGGAACTGAGCACTCGACGGACGAACCAGACGGCACACGTCGGCCTGTCGACGTGCGGGAGGCGGCAGACATTGGCCTCTCGACGGGTGAGAGGGGGCCAGATGTGGCCTCTCGACGGGTGAAAGGGGGGCGGGGGGTCAGGCGTGTGGGGGGTGCAGGACGGTGGTGTCGACGACGGCGTCGACGTCGATGGGGCCGTAGACGTGCGGGAACGTCTCGCCGGTCGCCGGGTCACCGACCTCGTGCACGACCTCTGACGTCAGGCGTGCCTCGTCGATGTGGAGCAGCACGAGCGGGCCCGTCACGTCGGCGTAGAAGCGCGACCGCACGACCGGCCACTGCTGCTCCGACGACGCGTGGATGAAGCCCTCCTCCTCGAGCGACACCCCGCGCGTCGAGCGGGTGTAGCTGCCGTCGCGCTGCGCCTGCTCCCAGTCGGGCTCCTCGGCCAGGTGGTAGATCATCCGCCAAGCCTGCACCCTCGGGGCCCGGTCGCAGGACACTGGGCAGAGATCGGTCGGCTGACGACAACCTCGGCGCGCACTCACCGCGTTGAGAGTGCGTCCATCCACGCCGACCCAGGGGGTGTCCAGTGGGAAACATCGATCGCGAGGCCGACTTCTCGGCATACGTGCGAGCACGTCAGAAGTCCTTCGCCCGCTTCGCCTACCTGCTCACGGGCGACGCCCACGCCGCCGAAGACCTCGTGCAGTCGGCCCTCGCCAAGGCGTACGCGAAGTGGGACCACATCAGCGGCGTCGAGTCACCCGACGCGTACGTGCGCAAGATCATGGTCAACGAGCACACGTCGTGGTGGCGACGCACGTGGCGCCACCGCGAACGGACCGACAGCGAGCTGATCCGCGTCATGGACCCGGCGGCGATCGACGCGCCGACGCATGACAGCGAGCTCTGGGCGCACGTGCGCTCGCTCGCACCGCAGCAGCGGGCCGCCGTCGTGCTGCGCTACTACGAGGACCTCAATGAGGCCCAGACCGCGGAGATCCTCGGATGCTCCGTCGGCACCGTCAAGAGCCACACGAGCCGCGCGATCCGGTCGCTGCGCAGCACGATGAAGGAGGTCACGCCGTGAACACCCACGACCGGGAGCACGAGCTCCAGACCCTGCTGCGGCAGGAGGCCGACCGCGTCGAGGTGCCCGGGGACTTCGCCCCCGTCGCCATCGCCCGGCGGCGCCGCGACCAGCGCACCCGAGCCCTCGTCGGCGCGACCGTCGCCGTCGCGGCCATCGCGATCGCGGTTCCGGCCGTCTGGTCCGGCCGGGGCACGGCGCCGGTGCCGGCCGTCCCGTCGACGACCACGTCGGTGCCCTCGCCCACCGGCTCGGTGTCGACGCCGCCCACCTCGCCGCCGACGAGCGGCGCACCCGTCCGAGCCGGCGCGACACGCTCCAACACGTATGCCGTCGACGACACGATCCGGGTCGGCGACACGGTCGTCCGCCTCGAGAAGGGCACTGTCGTCGAGAGCCTCGCGGTGCTGTCGAACGGCGGCTTCGTGCTCATGTCGCACCTGTCGTCGCCGAACGCCCAGACCGAGCTCGAGATCCTGTCGCCCGCCGGCCAGACGGTGCGCGCCGTCCGCGACGGCGGCTCGTACGTCGTGTCGCCCGACGGCTCACGGGTGCTCGTCAAGAGCGGCACGTCGGACGCCGTCGCGGTCTACGCCGCGGACGGGTCGGTCGTGGCCCAGCGCCAGGACCAGCGCGAGGCCGGAGCGGTCGTGGGCGACGTCGTCTACCTGAACGGCGACGAGACCCAGCGCTCGCTCGAGTGGAACCTCGCCACCGGCGCCACCCGCACGCTCCCCGCACACGTCGTGGCGGTCTCGGCCGACCGCACGCGGGCAGCGCTGTCGTGGACCGTCACCGGCGACACCGTCGAGGACTTCTGCTGGGCCGTCGTGGACCTCACGCGGCCGGGCCTCCCGAAGACGATCGAGCGCTGCGGGCAGAAGGGCAACCCGTCGATGTTCCAGCCGACGGCCTTCTCCAGCAAGGGCACCTACCTCGTCGGGTCGCACTACGTCGACGGCGGGTTCTGGTTCAGCGCCGGTGTCGTGCGGGTCAGCGACGGCGCTGTGGTCGTCGGCGGTGGCGACGCCGCGCGGCTCGTGTCGGGCTGGAGCTGGCACCTCGAGGAAGACGAGTCGACGTTCGTCATCTCGCGCAACACCTCCACCCCGGTGTCGCCGGCGACGCAGAACACGCTCCAACGCTGCTCGCTCTCGATGCAGTGCCAGCAGGCGCAGCCGCCACTCCCGGTCAAGGACCCGAACGGCTTCACCGAGCCGCGTTACGTGGTCCCCCGCTGACCCCGGCAACACACCGAGCAGGTCACAACCCACCGGGATGGGATGCCGGTGGGTTGTGACCTGCTCGGTGTGTTGCGGAAGAGGGCGGGTCGGGGTTGCGCCGGAGGGCAGGTCTCGGGACGCCTCAGGCGGCGGCGCGGCGCTCACGCATGCCGACGAGGGTGAAGGCGAGGGCGCCGAGCGCGACGAGACAGAGCAGCGCGAGGCCGAAGCCGTAGCCGCCGAAGACCTTCTCGTAG
>CBHRRQ010000241.1:0-6282 GCA_966081555.1 uncultured Terrabacter sp. | reverse complement strand
GTGCTCGGCTCGCCGGGGTCAGGGGCGCTTGAGGGAGCGGCTGCGGCCGCGGAACTCGGCGATGATCTGGCCGTCGGACTCGCGCCGGACCGTCACGTCGGTGATGCCGCTGCGCCCGAACGCCGAGCGCACCCGCGCCTCGGCGACCAGCACGTCACCGAGCCGACCGGGCGCGGTGAAGGAGATGTCGGCCCCGGCCGCCACCGTGAGGCGCCCCCGCGAGTTGCAGGCGAGCGCGAAGCACGAGTCGGCCAGGGTGAAGATGTAACCCCCGTGGCAGATGGCGTGGCCGTTGACCATGTCGTCGCGGATCTCCATCCGCACCACCGCGTGGTCCTGCTCGACGACGGTGGCGTCCATCCCGAGGCGTCGGGACGCCTGGTCGTCGGCCCACATCTGCCGCGCGAAGGCGACGCCCTCGTCGTTCGAGAGCGACTCGTCGACGGTGTCGCCGGTCACGACAGACTCCCGTCGGTGAGGGCCGGGCTCGGCCGGTAGCGCCCACCCGGGAACGCGGCGTCGAGCTCGGCGAGCTGCGCGGCGACCGTGTCGAAGCCGATGTCGCGTCCCCACTCGATGGGGCCGCGGGGGTAGCGGGTGCCGAGCCGCATCGCGATGTCGACGTCGTCGGCGCTGGCCTCGCCGCGGGCCACGAGGTCGACCGCCTCGTTGACGAGCATGGCGAGCGTGCGTGCGAGCGGGTCGGTCTCGACCGGGCCGCCCACGAGGCGCTCGGCGAGCTCGAGGTCGGGTTCGGCCCCCTCGACCGTGCCGTCGGCGGCATACGTGTAGACGCCCCTGCCCGACTTGCGACCCAGCCGTCCCGCGGCGACGAGCTCACGCTGGAAGGCGGTGGGCGCGTACCTCTCGTCGTGGCCGGTCTGCTCCCACACCGACGTGCCGACGGCGAGGTTGACGTCCTGGCCGATGAAGTCGGTGAGCTCGAGCGGGCCCATCGGGAAGCCACCCTTCTCGCGCAGGATCCAGTCGACCGTCGCGGCGTCGGCAGTGCCGGCCTCGACGATGCGCTGCGCCTCGCCGTAGAAGGGGCGCGCCACCCGGTTGACGATGAAGCCCGGCGTCGAGCTGCAGCGCACCGGGGCCTTGCCCCAGGCCTCCATGAGCGCGGTCGCGTGCTCGACGTAGGCCTGCGCCGTGCGCTTGCCGTGCACGACCTCGACGAGCGCCATGACGGGCGGCGGGTTGAAGAAGTGCAGACCGAGCACCCGCTCGGGGTCGGCGACGTCGTCGGCGATCGCGTCTATGTCGATGCTCGACGTGTTCGTCGCGAGCACCGTCGTCGGCGGCTGGCGATCGGCGAGCTCGGCGAAGATGCCCTGCTTGACGGCGAGGTTCTCGGGCACTGCCTCGATGACGAGACCGCACTCGGGAAGCTCGTCGAGCGACGTGGCGGGGGTGATGCGGGCGAGCGCGGCGGACGCGGCGTCCTGGGACAGGCGCCCCTTCTCGACGAGGCGGGTCAGCGCCGAGCCGATCTTCTCGACGGCGGCGACCGCGGCGCCCTCGACGAGGTCGACGAGTGTCACGGGGTGGCCGGCTGTCGCTGCCACCTGCGCGATGCCGGCGCCCATAGCGCCTGCGCCGACGACGCCGACGGGGCCGAACGTCGACCCGACGGTGCCCTCGTCGCTGGGTGCTGCACCGGCCTCGGGAGTGTCCGTGTCCATGCCCGCCATCCTGCCGGGTCGGGGTGCCCGCGCGCTCGCCGGGCGGTCCGGGACGGCATACGGCCGGGGCTAGCATCGTTGTGTGACTGCACCGGCAACGACGCCCACCCACGCCCTCCTCGACACGCACGCCGGGATCCTCGACGAGATCCGTCAGGCCCTGACCACGCGGTCCTGGTACTCCCGCTACCCCGAGTCGCCCAGCCCGCGCGTCTACGGCGAGACGGCCGCGGCGGAGGGGCTGACGGCCTACGAGGCCCATCTCGGGCAGCCGTATGCCGCCCTGTCGAGCCAGCCGACCGGCGGCACGTTCGTGGGCAGCGAGGTGTCGCCCTACGGGCCGACGCTCGGCACGACCTACCCGGCGCTCGACGTCGACGCCGCGTTCGAGGCGGCCCGGGCAGCGATCCCGGCCTGGCGCGACGCCGGCCCGCAGGTGCGTGCGGCGGTGTGCGTCGAGATCGTCGACCGCATCAACAAGCGCAGCTTCGAGATCGCCAACGCCGTGATGCACACGTCGGGCCAGCCGTTCGTCATGTCGTTCCAGGCGGGTGGCCCGCACGCGCAGGACCGCGCGATCGAGGCGGTCGCCGCGGGGCTCGTCGAGCAGGAGCGCGTGCCTGCTTCGGTCGTGTGGGAGAAGCCCGGCCGCGACCGCGAGGGCAACCCGGCGCCGACGCGCATGCAGAAGGACTACCGCATCGTGCCGCGCGGCATCGCGCTCGTCATCGGCTGCAACACGTTCCCGACGTGGAACGCCTACCCGGGCATCTTCGCCTCGCTCGTCACGGGCAACCCCGTCGTCGTGAAGCCGCACCCGCGCGCCGTGCTGCCGCTCGCGATCTCGGTCGAGGTCGCCCGTGAGGTGCTTGTCGAGGCCGGCTTCGACGCCGCCCTCGTGCAGCTCGCCGCCGAGGCCGACGGGCAGGGGCTCGCCAAGACCCTCGCAGAGCGCGACGACGTCGCGATCATCGACTACACGGGCGGCCCGACGTTCGGCGCCTGGCTCGAGGAGACGGCCGGTGCCCACGGCGCGCTCGTCTACACCGAGAAGGCCGGCATCAACTCGATCGTCATCGACTCCACCGACAACCTCAAGGGCATGCTGGGCAACCTCGCGTTCAGCCTCACGCTCTACTCCGGGCAGATGTGCACGGCGCCGCAGAACCTCTACGTGCCCGCCGACGGCGTCGACACCGACGAGGGCCACCTCTCGTTCGACGAGTTCGGCGACAAGCTCGCCGGCGCCGTCGGCCGCCTCACCGGTGACGACGCGAAGGCGGTCGAGCTGCTCGGTGCGACGGTCAACGACCAGGTGCGCAGCAACGCCGACTCGCTGGCGCAGCTGGCCGCCGACGCCGAGGGGCGGGTCGTGCTCGACTCGCGACGCGTCACCCACCCGGCATACGCCGACGCGGTCGTCCGCGCCCCCGGTCTCGTCGCGCTCGACGTCGCCCGCGAGGACGTCTACACGCAGGAGTGCTTCGGCCCGGTCGGCTTCCTCATCCGCACCGCCTCGACCGACCAGTCGCTCGCCCAGCTCGCCGACACCGTGCACGAGCACGGCGCGATGACGGCGGCCGTCTACTCGACCAGTGAGGACGTGCTCGACGCAGCGCGCGATGCGGCCGCGGCGGGCGGTGTCGCCCTCTCCGAGAACCTCACCGGCCAGATCTTCGTGAACCAGACGGCCGCGTTCTCCGACCTGCACGGCACCGGCGCCAACCCCGCCGCCAACGCGGCCTACACCGACGCCGCGTTCGTCGCGAACCGCTTCCGGGTCATCACCTCACGCCGGCACGTCTGAGGTCCCGTGGTTCTGGCTCCAGCATCGCTTGACCGGGATTCCTTGCAGCGCAAGGTGATTCGCACACTCGTCGGGTCGCAGGTGCTCGGCGGAGTCGGCATGGCCTGCGGCATCGCCGTGGGTGCGCTGCTCGCCGAGGACCTCAGCGGCACCGAGGCCCTGGCCGGCGTCGGCACCACCGCGCAGGTGCTCGGCACGGCCCTCATCACCATCCCGGTGGCGAGGGCGACGGCCGCGCGCGGCCGACGGGTCGGGCTCCGGCTGGGCCTGACGCTCGCGTTCGTGGGTGCGGCGGTCGTCCTGGCCGCGGCGGTGCTGCGCTCGTTCCCGCTCTTCGTCGTCGGCATGTTCCTCTTCGGCGGCGGCACCACCGCCAACAACCAGACGAGGTATGCCGCCGCCGACCTCGCGCTCCCCGCTCGCCGGGGGCGTGACCTCAGCATCGTCGTCTGGGCCACCACCATCGGGTCCGTGGCCGGGCCGAACCTCGTCGGGCCGGGCAAGGCCGTGGCGCACGCCGTCGGGGTGCCGGAGCTGTCGGGCGTCTTCATCTTCTCGCTCGCGGGGTTCGTGCTCGCGTGGCTCGTCGTGGACCGGATGCTGCGCCCCGACCCGCTGCTCACCGCGCGGACGCTCGATTCGCAGGCGCGTCGGGCCGACGCCGAGATGCTCCGGGCCGAGGCGGTCGCATCGGGGGCCGGCGGCGACGATCCGACCTCGGGTTCGATCGCCGACGTCTCGCAGCACGACGGCCCGGACCACGACGGCCCGGACCACGACGGCCCGGACCACGACGGCCCGAACCACGACGGCTCGATGCGGCGTGGCCTCGCCGTCGTGCGCGCCAACCCGGCCGCGCTGCAGGGGATGCTCATCATGGCTCTCGGCCACCTCGTGATGGTCAGCGTCATGGTGATGACGCCGATCCACATGAAGCACGGCCACGCCGAGCTCGAGGTCATCGGCTTCGTCATCTCCATGCACATCCTGGGCATGTTCGCGCTGTCGCCGCTCGTCGGCATGGCGGTCGACCGCTGGGGCGGTCAGGCGGTGGCGACCACCGGGGGTGCGGTGCTGGCCTTCGCTGCGGTGCTGGCCTCGCGCTCGCACGCCGGGTGGTCGGGGCTGCTCCTGGTGGCGCTCTTCCTGCTCGGCGTCGGCTGGTCGTGCACGCTCGTGTCGGGATCGACCCTGCTCACCTCGGCCGTCTCCACCGACGAGCGGCCGGCGACCCAGGGCTTGGCCGACGTGCTCATGGGCCTCGCGGGCGCCTTCGGCGGTGTGGCGGCCGGTGTCGTCGTGGGCACCGCCGGCTACGGGATGCTCGCCCTCGGCTCAGCCGTGGTCGGTGTCGTGGTGCTCCTCATCGGTGCCACCCGCGGACCGGGTCGTCGCGGCGACGCCGAGGCCCCCAGCCCAGCCTGATGCGGCTTCCCCGTCGAGTGGGGGCTCAGATGAAGAGCGTGAGCACGAAGCCGATGAGCGGGATCGTGCCCTGCGAGAGCGCTGCCCGCAGGTAGCTCTTGCCGGTCGTGATGAGCACGCTCGCGGCGGCCACCATCGAACCGGTGCTGAACAGCATGAGGGTCTTGCCGACCTCGTGGTGGCCGGTCCACCAGAGCACGATGCCGAGAGCCGCACCGAGCCCGAGGAACAGGTTGTAGAAGCCCTGGTTGTACGCCATCGGCCGCGTCACGTCGGCTGACGCCTGGTCGGCGACCCCGAACCGCTTCCAGATCTCCGGACGGGTCCACCCGACGCTTTCCATCCAGAAGATGTAGACGTGGAGCAGGGCGGCCAGGCCGACGAAGACGCTTGCGACGACGCTCATGCTCGCGATCGTAGGGCCCAACCGGACGGATCGCTTTCTCGATGGGTGAGGCCGCCCAGCCGCATCTGCAATCGAGAGAACGTTCCGTACGGACCAACACCTGACGGAGTGTTCTTTCGATTGACAGGGCGCGCGCGCCCACGCTTGCGGTCCCAAGGGCAGCGGACAGCGTCAGGGCGTGAGGGAGTTGGGGCTTCGACGAGGTGTGAGCGTCAGGCGGTGATGCGGAGGGTGCTCGTGCGGTCGGGGCGCACGAGCACCTCGATGCGGTCGGCGACGCGGGACTTCAGCTCGGTGACGTGGCTGACGATGCCGACGGTGCGGCCGCCCTCGCGCAGCCCTTCGAGCGTGTGCATGAC
Source organism: uncultured Terrabacter sp. (assembly GCA_966081555.1). Classification (GTDB taxonomy): domain Bacteria; phylum Actinomycetota; class Actinomycetes; order Actinomycetales; family Dermatophilaceae; genus Terrabacter. Next base: position 597 of record CBHRRQ010000241.1, on the reverse strand, counting down.
GTCGTCGAGCACGTCGGGGTCGAGGGTGCCGAAGCCCTCGTCGACGAAGAGGGTGCCGAGGTCGACGCCACCCGACTCGGCGCGCACGACCTCGGCGAGGGCGAGCGCGAGCGAGAGGGACACGTAGAAGGTCTCGCCACCCGAGAGCGTGCCCACCTCGCGCACCTGGTTGGTGTGCATGTCGTGCACACGGACTCCGAGGCCCGACTTGGCGTTGCCCTTCTTCGCGTCGGTGTGCTCGAGCGTGTAGCGACCGCCCGAGAAACGGCCGAGCTCGGTGTTGGCGGCCGAGAGCACCTCGGTGAACCGGCGGATGAGGACGTACTTGGCGAGGTCGAGGTTGAGCTGGTTGTCGCCGTTGCCGGCGACGAGCTGCCCGACCCGGACGGCGTCGGCGGTCTCGGCGATCACCGCGGCGTTGCGCGACAGCGCCTCGCGGATGTCGGCCACGCGCCGCTTGGTGCGGGCCACCTGGTCGCGCAGGCTGCCGTGCTCGTGCGCTGCCGCCTCCATGTCCTTCTTCGCGGCCACGGCGAGAGCCTCGAGCTGCTCGATGTCGTCGAAGAGGGCGTCGAGCTGGACGTCGGCGAGCTCGGG
>CBHRRQ010000240.1:0-6328 GCA_966081555.1 uncultured Terrabacter sp. | reverse complement strand
GTCGAGCGAGGCCAGGGTGCCCTCCACCCGAGCCAGCGCCTCGTGCACGTTGCGCAGCGCCTTCTTGATGGTGTCGCGCACGGCGAGGTCGGTGAAGACGTTGTCCCACCAGATGTCGAGGCCCCGTGTCATGCCACTGATCTCGGGGAGCGTGACGCCCGGCATCCGGAGGTCGTCGAGCTCGTTGCTGAAACGGTCGAGGGCGTCCGTCGCGAGCTCGATGCGCTGACGGGCCTCGTCGAGGCGCTCGTGCTTCAGGGCCGACGAGAGCATCCCGCCCCCGCCGAAGGTGTCCCAGCCCGACCAGGCGTCGGCGCTGTCGAGCCTGTCCTTGGCCGCGAGCAGCGCCTGGAGCGCCGACCGGCCGGCCACACGTGCCTGGTCGACCTCGCGCAGCTCACGCAACCGGTTGAGCTCGGTGACCGCCTCGCGCACGTGCACGTCGGCCACGACGCCACCGCTGCCGGCCACCCCCTCGAGGGCCGAGACGTACTCGGCGCCGGCGTCCTCGAGCTGCGCCGCACGGCGTGCGAGCGAGGCCGCGCGGTCACGCAGGCCCTCCACGACCGAAGCCTGCGCGGAGACGGCGGCCTCGGCCTGGCTCGCCTCGCCCCGTTCGCGGTCGAGGTCCTGCTCGCGGGAGCCCCGCAGCGCCGACCAGACGCGCGACGCCGAGACGCCCTCGAGGCGCTCGACGTCGAGCTGCTCGCGGGTGAGCCGGTCGCGCAGCCGCTGGTGCTCGGCACGGGCCTCGTCGAGGGCGAGGTTCTCGCGGCGGAGCTCGTGGTGGAGGCGGGCCCGCTCGGCCAGGTCGTCCCTCGCCTGCTCGAGGCGGCGGAGCGGGTGGATCACGTCGTCGGGCACGGAACCGTGGCTCGTCATGCCACAACGATGGCGCAGCGTCCCCGCAGGTTCCCGCGCCGTCCACAGGTCCGGCTCGGCCGTCGGAAAGTGAGCACTCGACGCAGAGGGTGGGCCTACCCCACCAGTCGAGTGCTCTCAGTTCCTCACCAGGAGGTGTGGAGGGGGCGGCCCTCGGCGAAGCCGGCGGTGCTCTGGAGGCCGACGACCGCCCGCTCGTGGAACTCCTCGAGACTGCGCGCACCGGCATACGTGCAGCTGCTGCGCAGCCCGGCCACGATCTGGTCGATGACGTCCTCGACCGACGGGCGGGCCGGGTCGATGTACATGCGCGCGGTGCTGATGCCCTCCTCGAAGAGGGACTTGCGGGCGCGGTCGTAGTCGGAGTCGGTGGCCGTGCGGTTGCGCACCGCGCGCGAGCTCGCCATGCCGAAGGACTCCTTGTACTGCCGGCCGTCGTTGTCGGTGTAGAGGTCGCCGGGCGACTCGAGCGTGCCCGCGAACCACGATCCGACCATGACGTTGGAGGCGCCGGCGGCGAGCGCGAGAGCGACGTCGCGCGGGTGGCGCACACCCCCGTCGGCCCAGACGTGCTTGCCGAGCTCCCTTGCAGCCGTTGCGCACTCGAGCACGGCAGAGAACTGCGGGCGACCGACGGCCGTCATCATCCGTGTCGTGCACATGGCACCGGGACCCACGCCGACCTTGACGATGTCGGCCCCTGCCTCGATGAGCTCGCGCGTGCCGGCGGCCGAGACGACGTTGCCGGCGACGACGGGGACGCCGGGGTCGAGGGCACGAACGGCTCCCAGCGCCTCGATCATCTTGTCCTGGTGCCCGTGCGCGGTGTCGATGACGAGGACGTCCGCGCCGGTCTCGAGCACCTCTCGCGCCTTGGCGGCGACGTCGCCGTTGATGCCGATGGCGGCGGCGACCCGGAGGCGGCCCTGCGCGTCGACGGCCGGCCGGTAGAGGCCGGCGCGCACCGCACCGCCCCGGGTGAGAATGCCGACGAGCTCGCCGTGCTCGGAGACCACCGGCGCCACCTTGCGTCGCGCCGCGGAGAGGCGTTCGAAGGCCTCCTGCGGGTCGATGCTGTCGGGCAGCACGACCATGTCCTCGTGCATGACGTCCTGCACCTGCGTGTAGCGGTCGACGCCGGTGAGGTCCTTCTCGGTGACGATGCCGACGGGCTTGGGGCCGTCGACGACGACCGCCGCGCCGTGGGCGCGCTTGCCGATGAGCACGAGCGCCTCACCCGCCGTCATGTGCCGCTCGAGCGTGATCGCCGTGTCGTGCACGAGGTCGCGCTGCTTGACCCAGCCCACGACGTCGCGCACGACGTCGACCGGGATGTCCTGCGGGATGACCGCGATCGCACCGCGGCGGGCCACCGTCTCGGCCATCCGACGGCCGGCGATGGCCGTCATGTTGGCGACGACTAGCGGGACCGTCGTTCCCGAGCCGTCGACGGACGAGAGGTCGACGTCGAGACGGCTCGTCACCGACGAGCGGCTCGGCACCATGAAGACGTCGTCGTAGGTGAGGTCGAGCTGGGGCTGGAGGCCGTTGAGGAACTGCACGAGAAACCATGCTAGGCGGCTCGACGCGGTGCGGGGTCCTCGGCCGCCGGTCAGGGTCGACCCGGAGCCGACCCTGAGGCGGACCCCGATTCCGCCGGCAACCCCTGTGCGCGGACGCCCAACGGTCCTAGCGTGGATGAGGGTCGCTGGCGCGCGACCCCACTCCGGCAGATGGGCAATCACCATGCAAGAGAACAAAACCGGTGAGATCGGACGCTTCGCGAGGATCCCGTCGACGCGGGTCACGAAATGGCTCGTCGTCGGCTTCTGGATCCTCGTCCTGGGCCTGATGTTCGGCCCGGCCTCGAAGCTGCCGGACGCCCTCAACAACGAGGCAGCCTCCTGGCTGCCGCAGGACGCGCAGTCGACCCAGGTCGTCGACCAGATCGCCGACTTCCAGAGCAAGAACGAGTTCCCCGCCGTCGTCGTCTACGAGCGGCCCTCGGGCATCACTCCCGCTGACCTGGCCGCCGTCTCGGCCCGGGTCGCGCGGTTCGATGCGATCGACACCGTCAAGCGCGACGCCATCGGCCCGATCCCGTCGGCCGACAAGCAGGCGCTGCAGGTCATCGTGCCGGTCGACGCGGGTGACGCCGGGTGGGACTCGCTCGGGGCGACGGTGACCAAGATGCGCGACGCCGCGAAGGGCACCCCGACCGGCCTGTCCATGCACATCACCGGCCCGGTGGGCTACGCCGCCGACTCGTCCGAGGCGTTCTCCGGCATCGACGGCAAGCTGCTCTACAGCGCCATGGCGGTCGTCATCGTCATCCTGCTCATCACCTACCGCAGCCCGGTGCTGTGGCTCGTCCCGGTGCTGTCGGCCGGCACGGCGCTCTTCGTCGCCCAGGGCGTCATCTACTTCCTCGCGGACGGCGACGTGCTCACCGTCAACGCGCAGAGCTCGGGCATCCTCACCGTCATCGTCTTCGGCGCCGGCACCGACTACGCGCTCCTGCTCGTGGCCCGCTACCGCGAGGAGCTGCGCCGGCACGAGGACCGCCACGAGGCGATGGCCGTGGCGCTGCACCGCGCCGGGCCCGCCATCATCGCGTCCGGTGCCACCGTCATCGCCGGAATGCTGTGCCTGCTGTTCGCGACGATGAGCTCGACGAAGGGGCTCGGTCCGGTGGCCGCCATCGGCATCGCCGTGGGCCTGCTCGTCATGCTGACCCTGCTGCCGGCGCTGCTCGTCGTGCTGGGCCGGTGGGTCTTCTGGCCCGTGCGCCCGACCTTCGGCTCGGTCGACCACACCCGTGACGGAGTCTGGGCGCGCATCGGCGCACGCATCGCCCGCGCCCCACGCCGCACGTGGGTCGTCACCTCGCTGCTGCTCGCCATCGCCTCCATCGGCGTGCTGCAGCTCAACGCGGTCGGGCTGTCCAACAAGGACTCCTACTACACCGCTCCGCCCTCGGTCATCGGCGAGCAGATCGCGGCCAAGCACTTCCCTGCAGGCGCCGGGTCGCCGGTCCTCGTCCTCGCCGACGAGGCGAAGGCCGCCGCGGTCGCGACCGCCGTCAAGGGCGTCGACGGCGTCGACACGGTGGCACCCGCAGTCTCACGCAACGGCCGCTCGCTCATCCAGGCCACCCTGACCGACCCGCCCGACTCCGACGCCGCGACCGCCACGCTGGACCGCATCCGTGACGCCATCAGGAGCGTGCCGGGCGCCAACGCCATCGCCGGCGGCGACACCGCCACGCGCGCCGACACGCTCCGAGCGAGCGCCGACGACAACGTGCGGATCATCCCGGTCATCCTCGGTGTGGTGCTGCTGATCCTCATCCTGCTGCTGCGCGCGGTCACCGCCCCGCTCGTGCTGATCGGAACCGTCGTGCTGTCATTCGGAGCCGCAATCGGCCTGTCCGCGTTGGTGTTCCGTCACATCCTCGGCTTCGCGGGTGCCGACTCGTCCCTACCGCTCTTCGTCTTCGTCTTCCTCGTCGCGCTCGGCATCGACTACAACATCTTCCTCATGACGCGCGTCCACGAGGAGGCGAAGCAGGTCGGCACGCGGCGCGGCGCCCTCATCGGCCTTGCCGCGACCGGAGGCGTCATCACGTCCGCCGGGCTCGTGCTGGCCGGCACCTTCGCCGTGCTCGCGACGATGCCGATCGTCGCCTTCGCGGAGATCGGTTTCGCGGTCGCGCTGGGCGTGCTGCTCGACACCCTGGTCGTGAGGTCGGTCCTCGTGACCGCGCTCAACCTCGACATCGGCGGCCGCATGTGGTGGCCGAGCCGGCTCGCTCGCGACGACCGGGCACTCGGCGACCGCGCCGACTCCGCGGAGCGCGCCCCGGAGGCCGAGCCCGAGCTCGCCCCGACCAGTTGAGTCCCGGCGACGCACCAGGGGACGTATGCCGTCGGGCTCAGCGGGACGGCATACGTCCTCGGTGATCTGCCCGGGGCGTAAGCCGTTGACCGCACGTCGTAATGGAGTAATCCTTATTACATGATTACGAATGAAGCACTGGAGCGAGTGCGCGGCTGGTTCGTCGGCCGCCTCCCCGAGGAGTGGCGCTCAACGCCACCGGAGATCACCGTCGACCGCGAGGAGATCACGGTCGTGCTCACGGTCGGTGACGTCGACCTGCCCGACGGGTCGAGCGACGCCGAGCGCGACGAGGCCCGCGCGGGCCGCACGAAGGCCTTCCGCGAGGACACTCGCAGGCGTCGCATGGAGATCGCTCGCGAGGCCGAGCACCGCTTCGAGCGCAAGGTCTCGTGGGCGGTGCGCGTCGGCGACCGCACCGAGCTCTTCACGCACGTCGCCGCCCCCACGATGACCCGCCTGCGCCAGCCCGAGCGGCTCGTCCTCGACACGCTCGTCGACGCGGGCGTCGCACGGTCGCGCGCCGAGGCGCTGGCTTGGTGCGTCAAGCTCGTCGGCCAGCACGAGAGCGACTGGCTCGGCGAGCTGCGCGAGGCGATGTCGCACGTCGCCGACGTGCGGACGAAGGGTCCCGCCGCCTAGGCGAGACCCTTGGGGGTGGGCGCGTCAGCCCTGGTCGCCGCTGCCGCGCTTGACGGCGGAGATCTCGAACTCGAGCGAGATCTTCTCCGAGACGAGCACGCCGCCCGCGTCGAGCGGCATGTTCCACTCGAGCCCGAAGTCGCGGCGGTTGATGCGGCGCGAGCCCTCGAAGCCGGCACGCAGCGCACCGAACGCGTCGGTCTGCACGCCCATCAGCTCGAGCGGGATCGAGACCGGCTTGGTGATGTCGCGGATCGTCAGGCGACCGGCCACCATGTAGGCGTTCTCCTCGATCTCCTCGATCTGGGTGCTCTCGAAGTGGATGTCGGGCCACTTCTCGACGTCGAAGAAGTCGGCGCTGCGCAGGTGGTCGTCGCGCTGCTGGTTGCGGGTGTCGACGCTCGCGGCCTTGAGGGTCACCTCGGCGTACGACTTCGACATGTCGTCGAGGTCGGCGTAGAAGCGGCCGGTCACGTCGTTGAACGAGCCACGCACGGTCGTGACCATGGCGTGGCGCGCCGAGAAGCCGATGCGCGTGTGGGCCGGGTCGAAGTCCCAGTCCCCGCTCAGCGCGGAGGCGTTGTCGGTCATGGTCTCTCCCCTGGGACGTAGGACGGGTCGCGGCAGGCTTGCACGCGCCCGAGGGTCATTGAATAGTTCACGGTCGTCGCCACCGCTGGCAAACCGGCTCTCGCCGGCCGGCCTCGACAGCGTGCCCATCCCCCGACCCGACGAGCCTATCCATACCCCTCCCCACTCCCGCGGCGACGCACGGAACGGCGGCAGGGAGGCCCTCCGCGGGCGGTTTGCGAGATGGGGTGAGGGGTCGGCTATAGTTCGACACGTTGTCCCGGCCAGGTAGCTCAGTTGGTACGAGCGTCCGACTGAAAATCGGAAGGTCGGCGGT
>CBHRRQ010000239.1:0-6353 GCA_966081555.1 uncultured Terrabacter sp. | reverse complement strand
CGCCCGCGGCCGCGAACTGCGCCATGGCGCACTTTCGTGTCGCGACCCGACGGTGCCACGACCGCGAAGTGCGCCATGGCGCGTTTCGCACGCTCGCCGGCCGGCATACGGAGTTTTCGCGGTCACGATTCTATTGCGCTGCCGCAGTTAATGCGGCACACTTGGTGCATGAGCAGCGAGCACCCGCACGACCCTGCACCGGCAGCCGCGAGCGAGACGATCCGGGCGGCGATCGACGCCGCCTCGGCGGCCCTTGCTGGTGCTGACGCCGAGGTCCCCAGTGCCGCGCTGCCTCTCCTGCGCATCGCCCAGGAGCACGTCACCGCCGCCATCGACGAGGCCATGGCCGCCGTGCTGGTCTCCGAGGGCGGCACCATCCGCACGGCGGGCGCGCTCGCCGGCCTGTCGGAGAACGCCGTCGGCCCGCGCCTCGCACGCACGCGGCTGCTCGCGGCATACGGCTCGGAGTCCGGTCGCGTCACGGCGGCCGGCGTCGAGCGCGCCCGCTACGACCTCGAGGAGGGGCGGCACCGCGTGGCGGCCGACTCGCCCGACCAACCGAAACCGATGCGCTTCCGCGCGCGCCGCACCACCTGAGAGGGGACCACCATGACCGACCCGAACCTCACCCACCTCTACTTCCTGCTCGACCGCAGCGGCTCCATGCAGTCGATCAAGGACGACACCGAGGGCGGCTTCAACGCCTTCATCGAGGAGCAGCGCTCGCAGTCCGGCCAGTGTCGCGTCACGCTCGCCCAGTTCGACGACCAGTACGAGGAGGTCTACCGCGACCGCCCCGTCGCCGACGTGCCCCCGCTGCAGCTCGCCCCGCGCGGCAGCACCGCGCTGCTCGACTCCATCGGACGGCTCGTCGGCGAGGCCGGCCAGCGGCTCGCCGCGCTGCCCGAGCACGAGCGCCCCGGCGTCGTCATCGTCGGCATCATGACCGACGGCCACGAGAACGCGTCGCGCGAGCTCACCCACGCGCAGGTCAAGGCCATGATCGAGCGCCAGACGAAGGACTACGGCTGGCAGTTCCTCTACATGGGCGCCGACCAGGACGCCATCGAGGTCGGCTCGAGCATCGGCGTCGCGGCGACGAACTCGATGACCTACAGCCGTGGACGGGTGGCCGCCGCCATGGCCGCGACGTCGCGCAACATCGGCCGCACCCGCTCGGCCGTCGCCGCGGGCGTCCCGATGCAGGAGGCCGCCTCGCTCATCGCCTTCGACGACGAGCAGCGCGCCGCCGCGCAGGAGTGACGATTTCGACCGATTGTCTCGTTTCGCTGCGTTGAGTCCCCGATGAGAGGAATCTGAGTTGGGTCAGTGAACTCCGCGGTTAGACAGGGGACGCGACATGCAGAGTGTGATTCTCGAGGTCGCAATCGGACTCGCCTTGGTCTACTACATCAGCGCCACTCTCGTCAGCGGTGTCGTCGAGGGTTTGACCAGGCTGATGAACAGCCGCTCGAAGACGCTGTGGGCTGCACTCGCCCGGCTCCTGAAGGACGAGGGAGCAGCGACGAGCACTCTCGGCGTCCCGCACATCTTCAAGAGCCTTCTGCCAGGCGCCAGGTTCGACTCCAGGCCGCTAGCCCTCGGGACGCCCGGTAGCGGCGTGGCCGCTGAGTACGACCTGGGAACCCGAGTGTCGGATCTCGCCGGCGCCCCCTCGATCAAGGGCCTTGACTACGTGACGGGCGGCAAGACCAAGGTCACGAACGTGCCGGGCAACGTCTTCGCCTCTGCCGTGCTCGAGCTCGCGACGATCAAAGGCGCAGGCGAGAGCGTTCAAACGAGACTTGCGAGCCTGACGGCAGCGTATGGCGATTCGCCGTTGGGAAGATTTCTCACTGCGCGTGTGGCCCTTCTGGGGGACGACGTCGACAAGATCACCGATGAGCTTGCGAAGTGGTTCGACTCCCAGATGGTCCGGCTGTCGGAGACGTATCGAAAGAACATCAAGTACGTTCTGGCCGCGGTCGGGTTGCTCCTTGCCCTTCTGTGCAACCTCGACACGGTGCGCATCGTCGACGGTCTCCGGACCGACGCTGCGGTGCGCCAGGTCGTAAATGCGACTGCCGGTGACCTGACCTCCGACGACATCACTGTCGGCTGCACCACCACCGTGACGGACCCCGTCGAGAAGACGCTCACCTGCGGGCTGCAGAAGCTGGACAACATGTCCACCCTCGGCGTCGTCATCCCGATGTCCGACGGCTGGGGCGACAGGTGGACCAGCAATTGGACCGGTGGAGGGAACCACGCGTCCCACGTGGTCGGCCTCGCCGTGACCGTTGGCGCCATGGCACTCGGAGGGCCGATGTGGTTCGACTTCCTGATGTTCCTGACCGGGCGCAAGAAGGCCGGCTGAGGCACCCATCTCAGCACGCTGCGCGGGTACGTTGTCGCCATGAGCGACGCCCCCGGCCCGGCCGGGCCCGCACCGGCGTCGGGCGGCCCCGACGAGCAGTTCGTCGTGCCTCTTCCCACTCAGGCGTTGCCCGTCGCCGAGCCGACTCGCGCCCTCCCGACGGTCGGCTCCCCGCCCGGCGTCGCACCCGCGCCACCGCTGCCGACCAGCTCCGCCGCGAGCGTCCCGAGCCCGTATGCCGTACAGCCGAGCTGGTGGCCGCCACCGGCGGGCGCTATGGCTCCGGGGGCCGGCGCCGTCGAGACCGAGCGACCCGTCGACCCCCTCATCGGCCAGGTCGGGACTGCGCTCTTCTGGATCACCGTCGGGTGGTGGCTCTTCTTCGTCGTGCGGCTACTGGGTCGCATCACGCGCGTGGGCTTCGACGACACCCTCGTCATCCGCACCATCGACGCCGGGCCCGAGGAGACCGTGGCCGCGGCCGTGCTGTCGGTGCTGGCCGTGCTCCTGCTGCTCTTCGGCCGCGGCCGGGCCGGCAGGTCACCGCTCAGCTGGGCGTCCCTCGGCCTCGCGGTGCTCACCGTCGCCATCACCGTCTGGCGGCTGCTGCCGTGAGCCGGGACTGCTGAGCGGACCCTGCAGTGCTGACCCCATCGGCGGCCGACGCGGTCGCAGACGCCTACGCCCTCCCCGGGCCGGCCCGACTGACCGGGCCGGTCGCGCGCGGGCAGCTCGGTCAGGTCTGGCGCCTCGACACCTCTGCGGGAACCCATGCCGTGAAGGAGTGGTTCGCGACCCCCGACCTCGCCGACGTGTCGCGCGACGCCGACTTCGTCGATGCAGCCCTGGCCGAGGGCGTCTTCACGCCTCGGCTCGTGCGCACCCGCCACGGGGAGGTCGCGACAGTCGTCGACGACACCGCGGTGCGGGTCTTCGAGTGGGTCGACCTGCGGTCGCGGTCACGCCAGCTCGATCCGGTGGCCGTCGGCCAGACCCTCGCGGCGCTGCACCGGGCCGGGGCGCCCACCGACGCCGCGGTCGACAACTGGTTCGCCACCGGTTTCGGTGAGGCGAGCTGGCGCGAGCTGCACCAGCGCCTCGTCGACGAGGACGCGCCCTTCGCCGGCCACCTCGGAGCCCTCGTCGACGAGCTCGTCGCGGTGGAGGCGGTCATGGAGCCGCACGAGTCGCCGATCACCTGCCACCGCGACCTGTGGGCCGACAACGTGCTCGCCTCCGCCGACGGCCGCATCTGCGTCATCGACTACGAGAACATGGGTCCGGCCGACCCCAGCCAGGAGCTCGCGATGGTGCTCTTCGAGTTCGGTGACGACGACCCGTCGCGGGCGCGTCGGCTCAACGCGGCATACCGCGACGCGGGAGGACCCGGACACGTCACCCGCCGCGGCCACTTCACGATGCTCGTCGCGGAGCAGGCCCACATCGGGCAGCTCGCGTGCTCGCGCTGGGTCGGCGCGACGAAGGAGGCCGAGCGAGCCCGCCTCGCGCAGTGGTTCCTCGAGATCCCCGACGACCCGGTGACGCTGCCCCGCATCGACCGCATCCTCGCCGCCGTCACGTAGCCCGTCGCGGCGGCATATCGTGACCGCGTGACGAGTATCGGGCGCCTCATCCTGGCGCAGGTGAGGTCGGTCGGGTCGCGCAACGCGTGCCTCAAGGCGAGCGAGCTGCCGGGCGGCCCGTGGACGGCGCGCGGGCAGCGGACCTACCGCACCGGAGCGAGCGGCAGCACCAGCGAGGCGATCACGCGCGCCCGGGCCGCGCGGTCGGTGACGAGCGTGCGGGCGTACCAGGAGGTCGGCCGCGCCGACCTGTTCATCCAGGTCATCCCGTTCGCGTCGCCCGAGGACGCCCGGGCCGGGCTCGACGAGCTGCGCGCCCTGCCCCGCACCATGCCGAAGAGCAAGGGCCTGTCGGACGTCGGCGAGCTGCGCACGGTGTCCCCGCCCGAGGTGGCGGGTGCCGGTCACGTGCAGGCGGCCGAGCAGGCGTTCGTCCTCGACGGGGAGCACTCGCGCACACTCACCGCGTGGTGCGTCGTCGGCAGCACCGTCGTGGTCGCTGCGCTCGGTGGCCGGTCGGGTGCCGTTCGCTGGCCGCAGCTCGCCGAGATCCTCGAGGCCCAGGCCGCCGCCCTCGCATGACCCTCGCCACCTGACTATGTGCTCTTTCAATCGCTTTCCAATCGAGAGAGCGCTCCGTCACGCGGTGACCAAGTGACTACGCGTTCTCTCGATTGCTTTTCGATCGAAAGAACACCCCGTCACGCGGTGACCGGGCGACTACGCGTTCTCTCGATCAGGGGTGGGGCCACTCGTGGGCGAGGCGGACGACGTCTCCGACGACGACCACGGCCGGGGCGCGCACTCCGCGAGACCGGGCGAGGTCGGCGATGGTTGCGACGGTGCCGACGGTCGTGCGCTGGTCGGGTGCGAAGCCGCGCTCGACGACGGCCACCGGGCAGTCTGCCGAGCGGCCGTGCGCGACGAGCAGCTCTGTCGTGCGGGCGAGCTGGGTGACGCCCATGAGCAGCACGAGGGTGTGGTCGCCGCCGGTCGGCAGCGCCGGGATGTCCTCGTGACCGGTGACGACGGTGAAGCCGCGTGCGACGCCGCGGTGCGTCACGGGTATGCCGGCCGCCGCGGGCACCGAGACGGCGCTCGTCACGCCGGGCACGACCTCGACGGGGATGCCGTGGGCCTGGCAGGCCTCGCGCTCCTCGCCGCCGCGGCCGAGCACGTAGGGGTCGCCGCCCTTGAGGCGCACGACGCCGAGGCCGCGCTGGGCCTCCTCGACGAGGATGTCGTTGATGCGCGACTGGGGCACGGGGTGGTTGCCGGGGGTCTTGCCGACGTCGATGACGCGCACCGAGGCGGGCAGGCGGTGGACGACGGCGCGCGGGGCCAGCCGGTCGACCACGACGACGTCGGCCGAGGCCAGCAGCTCGTGGCCGCGGGTCGTGAGCAGCCCGTCGACCCCGGGGCCGCCACCGACGAGGGCGACCCAGCCGCGGCGGCCGTGCGTGCGGGTGCGGCGCAGGTCGAGAGCGCCGGTGACGAGCGCGCGCTCCACCTCGTCACGCACGGTCACGGCCAGGCCGGGGTCGCCGGCGGCATACGCGGACACGGTGACCCGGCCGTCCGGGGTGGTGACGTCGGCGCGGGCCGCGACACTCGCGGTCGTGCCGGCGGCGTCGGTCGCGTCGACGCACCAGATGCGCAGAGCCTCGGCGTCGGCGGCGACCTCACGGTCGACGGACGCCTCGCCCGTGGCGGTGTGGGCGAACCAGGCACCGTCGAGGTCGGCGGGCCCTGCGTAGTCACGCTCGACCCAGTCGACGCGTCCGGCGGCGGCAAGGTCGCGCAGGTCCTCGCACAGCCAGGGCGAGACGACCCGCACGACGGCCCCCTCGTCGAGGAAGGCCCGCACCCGGCGTGCTGAGACCGGACCGCCCCCGACGGCGACGACGCGGCGGCCGGTCAGGTCGAGGACGACCGGCAGCGCCGACTTCAGATCTCCCATTCCTCGTCACCCTCGGGCTGCGACGGGGCGTCGGCGGCGGTCGGCAGCGTGGCGCCGACCATGCCCGCGGCGACGGTGCGGCCGTCGTGGGCGTCGATGAGCAGGAAGGACCCGCCGCGGCGCGTCGTCGAGTAGTTCTCGACCGGGACGGGTGACGCCAGACGGAGCGTCACGAGGCCGATGTCGTTGAGGGACAAGGACTCCGACGGCACGGCGTGCAGGTCATCCAGGTCGAGCGCGCCGTCGAGGGTGCGGACGGCAGTCTGGACGGTGCGGGAGCCGTGCTTGAGCAGGAGCCGCTGGCCGGGGCGCAGCGGCGCGTCGCCGAGCCAGCAGACGACGGCCTTGATGTCCTGCGTCGGCTCCGGGGCGTCGGCCGCGGCGGCGATGACGTCGCCGCGCGAGATGTCGATCTCGTCGGCGAGGCGCAGCG
>CBHRRQ010000238.1:0-6377 GCA_966081555.1 uncultured Terrabacter sp. | reverse complement strand
AGGCCGGCCGCGCCCGCGCCGCGGGCGAGGCCGAGCGCACCGAACGCGACGCCGAGCTCGCCGTGGTGCGCCGCGACATCGGCGTGCTTCAGGCCGAGCTGCGCGAGCTCACCGACACCGTGCACCGCGACGAGGTCGCGCGCACGCAGCAGCGCCTGCGCATCGAGCAGCTCCAGACCAAGGCGGTCGAGGAGCTCGGCATCGCACCCTCCGACCTCGTTGAGGAGTTCGGCCCGCACCAGCTCGTGCCGTCCGTGCCCGACCCCGACGCCGACCCCGACGCACCGCAGCCCGACCCCGTCCCGTTCGTGCGCGAGGCCCAGGAGAAGCGGCTGCGGCAGGCGGAGCGCAAGCTGAACGCCCTCGGCCGCATCAACCCGCTCGCCCTGGAGGAGTTCTCGGCCCTCGAGGAGCGTCACAAGTTCCTCACCGAGCAGCTCGAGGACCTCAAGAGCTCCAAGCGCGACCTGCTCGACATCGTCAAGGAGGTCGACGAGCGCGTCGAGCGGGTCTTCGCCGAGGCCTTCGAGGACACCGCGGTCCAGTTCGAGCGCGTCTTCCAGCGGCTCTTCCCCGGCGGTGAGGGGCGCCTGGTCCTCACCGACCCGTCGAACATGCTGACCACCGGTCTCGAGGTCGAGGCCCGCCCGCCGGGCAAGAAGATCAAGCGGCTCTCGCTGCTCTCGGGTGGCGAGCGGTCGCTCGTCGCGGTGGCCCTGCTCGTGTCGATCTTCAAGGCGCGTCCCTCGCCCTTCTACATCATGGACGAGGTCGAGGCCGCCCTCGACGACGCCAACCTCGGCCGCCTCATCACGCTCTTCGAGGAGCTGCGCGACAGCTCCCAGCTGATCGTCATCACGCACCAGAAGAAGACGATGGAGATCGCCGACGCCCTCTACGGCGTCAGCATGCGCGGCGACGGCGTCACGACGGTCGTCTCGCAGCGACTGCGCGACGTCGCCGACCAGCCGGCCTGAGCCGGACGGCATACGGCAGGGCCGACCGCAACGGCGCGGGGCCCGTCTCGGACGTGCCCTGACCGGGCTCGTTTCGGGTTGCCAAATCGTCACACTGTGCTATTTGCATCACACAGGCCTCATGCGTCACTCTTGTCACATGGTCTTCCTGGTCATCTCGATGCTCGTCGTCACCGTGCTCGCCGTGGCCGTCGTCGGCGTCGTCGCGGTGCCGGCCCATCGGGGCGGTCGCGACGTCCTCACCGCCAAGGGTGAGGCGATCGCCGAGGATGCCCGCCGGCGCGCCGGCGGCGTGGTCCGCCGCACCGACGCCCGTATGCCGTAGCTGCCGGCGGCACGGGAGCGCGTCGCGCCCGTCGCCCGTCCGATCGCCGGGCGGTCGCTTCGGTAGGCGTCCGATCTGGCGGAACACCCAGCCCACGCCCCGTCCGGCGGGTTAGCCTGCGGGCGAACGGGGGACGCAGTGCTGGAGGGAACGATGGCAGCCGCGGCAGCGACGCGGAGCGCCAGGGCGGGGGTCCTGGCCAGCCGGGTGACGGGCGTGCTCCTGCTCGCCCTCGTCCTGCTCACGATTGCGGTGCCGCGGTTCACCGCGATCCCGTACGACCGGGTCGGCGCCGTCGCGGCGTACGTCGTCCTGCTCGCGCTCGCAGCCGTCGTCTCGCGCTGGGGGCGGCCCGTCCCCGAGGCGCTGGCCCGACGCCTGGCACTACCGCTGGGCGCGCTGTGCACGGCCGTCGCGGCCGTCGTCGGCTTCGCCAGCTACTACGTCACGACGTGGGACTCGAAGCTCATCCAGAACATCGTGACCCAGCCACGCGAGGCCATCACCCCCGCACAGGTGGCCTACCTCTCGCGCTACCCGAACAACGACGTGCTCCTTGCCCTCGCCCGACAGGCGCGCCGGCTCGCCGACTCGCTCGGCATCGGCTACGGCACGGCGTTCCTCGCCCTGCAGGTCGTGTGCTTCGCGATCGCCTTGGTCGGCATCCACCTGCTGACCGCCCGCATGGCCGGTCCGGCGGCCGGCCTGGTGGCGATGGTCCTCTTCACGGCGCTCATCGGCCTGAGCCCGTGGATGTCGGTGCCCTACACCGACGTCCCGTCGATGTGGACGACCGTCTGGGCCGCCTACTGCTTCGTGAGGTCCCACCGTTCGCAACGCGGGGCCTCGGCCGTCGCGTGGGCCGCGGGCGGGGGAGCCGTCCTGGCGGTGGGCTACGCCCTCAAGGTCACGCCGGTGGCGGTGCTGGTCGCCGGCGCCCTGTGGCTGGGGGCCGTGGCCGTGCGCCGGGGCTCCCGCGCGTCGTGGGGCCGCGCCGGTCTCCAGCTCGCCGGAGTCGTCGCGGGCCTCGTGCTCGCCACCATCGCGTCTGGTCCCGTCGTCGCCCGCCTCGCCGAGCCGCCCCGGATCACGCCGGGCGTGGCCGCCTCGTCCTGGCACTACGTCGCGTCCGGGCTGCGCACCCAGGTCGGCCCCAACCACAACCTCATCTACGGCGGCTACGACCGCGTCGTGAACACAGGCACGTTCGGGCGGCCCACCGACGTGCAGACCCGCATCTCGCAGCGGTTCATCCGAGACGAGCTGCAGCGCCGTGGGGCGGCCGGTGTCGTCCTCTTCGAGGTGAACAAGCTCGACTTCACGTGGGGTGACGGCATGTTCTGGGCCTACGGCGAGGGGACCGACCTCTCACGCCGCCCGGTCCACACCGGCCGACCTTTCGAGCTCGTCCAGTCGTGGAACTCGCCCGACGGGTCCCTCTTCGGCGCCCGGGTCGCGATCACGCAGGGGCTGTGGTGGTTCGTGCTCACACTCGTCGGCGTCGGCTGGCTGCGCGGCCGTGTCACGGCGGAGTCGCTGCTCGTGCTCGCCTCGCTGGTCGGTGTCGCGGCGTTCACCCTGCTCTTCCAAGGGCGGTCGCGCTACCTCATCACCTACCTGCCGCTCGTCGCCGTGGCAGCGACCTGGTGGTGGCGCGACCTGTCTCTGCGACCGGCCAGGACCGGTGGACCGGCCGCGCGCCCACGCTCACCGGAGCGGCCCGCTCGCCCCTGATGGTTGGATGGCTGACGTGGACACAGTCTTGATCTTCGTCATCATCGGCGTCGTCATCCTCGCGGGAGCGGTCGCCTACGGCGTCAACCTCGTGCGCGGTCGGGCCGGCCGCACCATCGAGCGGGAGGCGCCACCCGCTGCGCCGGGCCTGCCTGCCGAGGATCTCGACCGCAGACCCCCCACCGACTCGAGCGACACCGTCGCGCCACCCGCGGCGGCCGGTGCGCCGGCGCCGGCTCCGGAGAGGGTGGCCCCCGAGGCGCCGGCGGCGCCTCCCGCGCCACCCGAGCCGACCGTCGAGCGGCCCGAGTCGGCGCGGGGCCGCCTGCAGCGGCTCCGGGCCCGTCTCGCCCGCTCCAACTCCTCGATCGGGCAGGGGCTGCTGGCGCTGTTGTCGCGCGGTCGCCTCGACGAGGAGACCTGGGAGGAGGTCGAGGACACCCTCATCGGCTCCGACCTCGGTGTCGAGGCCACGACCCAGCTCGTCGACTCCCTGCGCACCAAGGTCAAGGTCGACGGCACCACCGACGAGGCGACCGTCCGCGGCTGGCTGCGCGACGACCTGCTCGCCCTCGTCCAGCCCGACATGGACCGCCGCATCGCCAGCAGCCGCGTGGGTGACCGGCCGGCCGTGATCCTCGTCGTCGGCGTCAACGGCACCGGCAAGACGACCACCGTGGGCAAGCTCGCCCGCGTGCTCGTCGCGGAGGACCGCGAGGTGATCCTGGGCGCTGCCGACACCTTCCGGGCCGCGGCCGCCGACCAGCTCGAGACGTGGGGTGCCCGCGTGGGCGTGCCCACCGTGCGGTCCGACAAGGACGGCGCCGACCCTGCTGCCGTCGCCTTCGACGCCGTCAAGGCCGGCATCGAGGAGGAGGCCGACGTCGTCATCATCGACACGGCCGGGCGCCTCCACAACAAGGTCGGACTGATGGACGAGCTGGGCAAGGTCAAGCGCGTCATCGAGAAGCAGAGCGAGATCGACGAGGTGCTCCTCGTCCTCGACGCCACGACGGGGCAGAACGGCCTCCAGCAGGCCAAGGTCTTCTCCGAGGCCGTCGACGTCACCGGCATCGTGCTGACGAAGCTGGACGGCACGGCCAAGGGCGGCATCGTCGTGGCGGTGCAGCGCCAGCTCGGCGTGCCGGTCAAGCTCGTCGGCCTGGGGGAGGGGCCCGACGACCTTGCCCCCTTCGACCCCGAGGCCTTCGTCGACGCCATCGTCATGTAGCTGGTTCCCCATCCACGATGTGGACGCGCACGTGGCGGGAAACCATCCGCTAACACCGCTCGGTCCTTGTTGACACGGCTGTAACAAACGGAGCGGGCGGGTGAAACGGCCCGTCCCCAGACTCCTCGCATGACAACAGCACTGATGCCCTTCGCGGCAGAACCACCAGTGATCAACGAAGCCGCGACCGCATTCATGCTCATCGCGTCCTCGATGGTCCTCCTGATGACGCCCGGACTCGCCCTCTTCTACGGCGGCATGACCCGGAGCAAGTCCGTCCTCAACATGATGATGATGAGCTTCGGCGCCATGGCCGTCGTCGGCATCGTCTACGTGCTGTGGGGCTACTCGATGTCGTTCGGCAACCTGCAGGACGGTGGCGGCGACATCGCGGGCATCTTCTCGAACCCGTTCCACCTCTTCGGGCTCAGCCAGCTCACCGACGCCGACGGGGCGGCACGGCTCATCGACCCGTTCGGGGTGGGGGTCTTCATCCCCGAGTACATCTACGCGGGCTTCCAGCTGACGTTCGCCGTCATCACGGTCGCGCTCATCAGCGGTGCCATCGCCGACCGCGTCAAGTTCGGCACCTGGATCACCTTCGCGGTCATCTGGGTCACCGTCGTCTACTTCCCGATCGCCCACATGGTGTGGGGCGGCGGCCTGCTCTCGGGTGCCGAGGGTGGCCTGTCGGCCAAGCTCTTCGGCGTCACCGACGGCCTCGCGAGCGTGCTGCCGATCGACTTCGCCGGCGGCACGGTCGTGCACATCAACGCCGGTGCTGCGGGCCTGGCCCTCGCGCTCGTCGTCGGCAAGCGCCTCGGCTTCGGCAAGGTCGCGATGCGTCCGCACAACCTGCCGCTCGTCATGATCGGCGCCGGCCTGCTGTGGTTCGGCTGGTTCGGCTTCAACGCCGGCTCCGAGCTCGCCGCCGACGGTGTCGCCTCGTCGGTGTGGCTCAACACCACCGTCGCCACCTGCGCCGCGGCCATCGGCTGGCTCGTCGTGGAGAAGATCCGTGACGGCCACGCCACCTCGCTCGGCGCGGCGTCCGGTGTCGTCGCCGGTCTCGTCGCCATCACCCCGGCCTGTGGCGCGCTGTCGCCCGTCGGCTCGATCATCCTCGGTGTCGTGGCCGGTGGCCTCTCGGCCCTGGCCGTCGGCCTCAAGTACAAGTTCGGCTACGACGACTCGCTCGACGTCGTCGGTGTCCACCTCGTCGCCGGCCTCTGGGGCACCGTCGGCACCGGTCTGCTCGCCACCAAGACCGGCCTCTTCTACGGCGGCGGCTGGCAGCAGACCGTCCTCCAGGTGCTCATCGCGGCCATCTCGCTCGTCCTCTCGTTCGTCCTGACGTACGCCATCGCGCTGGGTCTCAAGGCCACGCTCGGTTGGAGGATCTCCGACGACGCCGAGTCCGAGGGCATCGACCAGGCCGTCCACGCAGAGTCCGGGTACGAGATCGGCGGCTTCCCCGCCTCCGGGGGCCGCACCACCCGTCCCGCCATCAGCACCGCTTCGCAGGTCGAAGGAGCCAACGCATGAAGCTCATCACCGCCATCATCAAGCCCCACCAGCTCGACGAGGTGAAGGAGGCCCTCGAGGCCTTCGGCGTGGCCGGCATGACCATCAGCGAGGCCAGTGGCTACGGCCGCCAGCGCGGCCACAGCGAGGTCTACCGCGGCGCCGAGTACACCGTCGACTTCGTGCCGAAGGTGCGCCTCGAGGTCCTCGTCGACGACGTGGACTCGTCCGACGTCCTCGAGGTCATCCTCAAGGCGGCGCAGACGGGCCGCATCGGAGACGGCAAGATCTGGGCCGTCCCGGTCGACGAGGTGGTGCGGGTCCGCACCGGCGAGCGTGGCGTCGACGCCCTCTGAGGCGTCGGGCCGGCCCGCACCAGCGCACCACCGAACCACCAGCACGACACGTACACACGCAACTCGAGGGGACGGCGAGACCTGACATGACGGATGTGACCACCCGACGTCTGGACCTCGCCGGAACCCGCACCTTCGCGACGCCCGGCGCCGGACAGACCCGGCGCCGGGCGCTCGCCGCGTTCGGCGTCGGGTGGCGCCAGGAGCGGTGGCGCGAGGCGTGCGCGGGG
>CBHRRQ010000237.1:0-6423 GCA_966081555.1 uncultured Terrabacter sp. | reverse complement strand
CTCGTCGAGATGGACGGCTTCGACGTCAAGACGAACGTCATCCTCATCGCGGCGACCAACCGCCCCGACATCCTCGACCCGGCGCTGCTGCGTCCCGGCCGCTTCGACCGCCAGATCGCCGTCGACGCGCCCGACATGATCGGCCGGCACCGCATCCTCGAGGTGCACGCCCAGGGCAAGCCCGTCACGGCCGACGTCGACCTGCTCGCCGTCGCCCGCCGCACGCCCGGCTTCACCGGCGCCGACCTTGCGAACGTGCTCAACGAAGCAGCCCTGCTGACGGCTCGCAGCGACAAGAAGGTCATCGACAACGCGGCGCTCGACGAGGCCATCGACCGCGTCATCGCCGGCCCGCAGAAGCGCACCCGCATCATGTCGGCCAAGGAGCGCAAGATCACCGCGTACCACGAGGGTGGTCACGCGCTCGTCGCCGCGGCGCTCAACCACACCGACCCGGTGACGAAGGTGACGATCCTGCCGCGCGGCCGGGCCCTCGGCTACACGATGGTCATGCCGATCGACGACAAGTACTCCACGACGCGCAACGAGATCCTCGACCAGCTCGCGTACGCCCTGGGCGGCCGCGTCGCCGAGGAGATCGTCTTCCACGAGCCGACCACCGGTGCCAGCAACGACATCGAGAAGGCCACCGGGATGGCGCGCAAGATGGTCACCGAGTTCGGCATGTCCGAGCGGGTGGGCGCGATCAAGCTGGGCCAGAGCACGGGCGAGGTCTTCCTCGGCCGCGACATGGGCCACCAGCGCGACTACTCCGAGGAGGTCGCCCGCATCGTCGACGAGGAGGTGCGCAGCCTCATCGACGCGGCCCACGACGAGGCGTATGCCGCCCTCAACGCCAACCGTGACCTGCTCGACCACCTCGTCCTCGAGCTGCTCGAGAAGGAGACGCTCAACGTCCACGAGCTCGCCGAGCTGTTCAAGCCGGTCGTCAAGCAGCCGCCCCGCCCGACCTGGCTGTCGTCGCAGACGCGCCAGCTGAGCGACCGCCCGCCGGTGCTCACGCCGGCCGAGATCGCGGCGAGCCAGAACGGCGCCGGCGGCCAGAACGGCCACCTCCCGCCGCCGGTCCCGGCCGACAAGGTCATCGAGGAGCAGATCGACGAGGCCGCCTCGGTCGGTGCGCACCCGCTGGCCGAGGAGCACCCGCCGGACCGCGTCATCGAGGTGCCCGACGACCAGCCGGTGAACCCGGGCGAGAAGGGCTGAGCGTGGCCATCGACCACGCGCGGGCCGAGGCCGCGGTTCGCGAGCTGCTGCTCGCCATCGGCGAGGACCCCGACCGCGAGGGACTTCGCGACACGCCTGCTCGTGTCGCGCGGTCCTACTCCGAGATCTTCGCCGGCCTCGAGATGACGGCGCAGGACGTCCTCAGCACCACCTTCTCGATCGACCACGAAGAGCTCGTCATCGTGCGCGACATCGAGCTCTACAGCACCTGCGAGCACCACCTGGTGCCCTTCCACGGGGTCGCCCACGTCGGCTACATCCCCGACAAGGACGGCCGCGTGACCGGCCTGTCGAAGCTCGCGCGGCTCGTCGAGGTCTACGCCCGACGCCCGCAGGTGCAGGAGCGGCTGACGTCGCAGATCGCCGACGCGCTGGTCGAGCACCTGTCGGTGCGCGGCGTCATCGTCGTCATCCAGGCCGAGCACCTCTGCATGTCGATGCGCGGCATCCGCAAGCCGGGTGCGAGCACGATCACCTCGGCGGTGCGCGGCCAGCTGCGCGACGGGGCCACTCGAGCAGAGGCCATGGCACTCATGCTCGAGGGCAACAAGTGAACGCAGCCGACGTCACCGCAGCGCTCCTCGAGGAGCGCGAACGCACCCTCGTCATGGGGGTCGTCAACGTCACCCCCGACTCGTTCTCCGACGGCGGCGAGTGGTTCGAGCAGGACGCGGCGATCGCCCACGGCCGCGAGGTGCTGGCGGCAGGCGCCGACATCGTCGACGTGGGCGGGGAGTCCACGCGACCGGGCGCCGAGCGGCCCTCGGTCGAGGAGGAGCTGCGCCGGGTCGTTCCCGTCGTCACGGCCCTCGCCGCCGAGGGCGCGGTGATCTCCGTCGACACCATGCGCGCCTCCGTGGCCCGGGCAGCCGTCGACGCGGGTGCCACCATCGTCAACGACGTCTCGGGCGGGCTCGCGGACCCCGAGATGGTGCCGTGGGTGGCCGCCGACCGGCTGCCCTTCATCGCGATGCACTGGCGCGGTCACAGCACGAGCATGCAGTCACGGGCCCACTACGACGACGTCGTCGAGGACGTCTGCCGCGAGCTCGCCGAGCGGCGCGACGCGCTGCTGGGTGGGGGCATCGAGGCGCACCACCTCGTGCTCGACCCCGGTCTCGGCTTCGCCAAGAACGCCGACCACAACTGGGCCCTCATGGCGGCGCTGCCCGCGCTGCACGACCTCGGTCACCCCGTCCTCCTCGGCGCCTCGCGCAAGACGTTCCTCGGTCGCCTCGGCCGAGGCGGCGACGACGCTCCGCGTCCTGCTGCCGAGCGCGACGTCGAGACGACGGCCACCTCGGTGATGGCGGCGATGGCCGGCCTGTGGTGCGTTCGCGTGCACGACGTCGCCTCCACCGTGCGCGCCCTGTCGGTCGTGCAGGCCGCCCTCGACCACGCCCCGGCCGACCTGCCGGACCACCTGGAGGACACCGACTGATGGTCGACCGCATCGTGCTGCAGGGCGTCTCCGCCCGCGGCAACCACGGCGTGCTCGACGTCGAGAAGCGCGACGGTCAGACGTTCGCCGTCGACGTCACGATGGTCATCGACCTCGAGCCGGCCGGCCGCACCGACGCCCTGGCCGCCACCGTCAACTACGCCGAGGTCGCAGCCGACGTCGTCGCCCGCATCACGGGGCCGTCGTTCGACCTCATCGAGCGGCTTGCCGAAGTCATCGCCGACGACGTGCTGCGGCACGACCTCGTCGAGCGGGTCGAGGTGGTCGTGCACAAGCCCGAGGCGCCCGTGGGGCAGCCCTTCACCGACGTCCAGGTGCGCATCGAACGCACCAACGCTGCCCACGCCGTCATCGCCCTCGGCACCAACCTCGGCGACCGGGGCCAGACCCTCGTCGACGCCGTCGCCTCGCTCACCGCGCTGCCGGGTCTCACCGTGACCGCCGTCTCCGACATCGTCGCGACCGACCCCGTCGGCGGACCCGAGCAGCCGGAGTACCTCAACGCGGTCGTCGTGGCGCGATCGCTGCTGCACCCGCACGACCTGCTGGCCGAGCTGCACCGCATCGAGGCCGACCATGGCCGCACCCGCGAGATCCGCTGGGGCGCAAGGACCCTCGACCTGGACCTG
This sequence comes from uncultured Terrabacter sp., assembly GCA_966081555.1. Taxonomy (GTDB): domain Bacteria; phylum Actinomycetota; class Actinomycetes; order Actinomycetales; family Dermatophilaceae; genus Terrabacter. The sequence continues at coordinate 3,084 of CBHRRQ010000237.1, read as the reverse complement.
ATCCAGTACGGCCAGCCCGGCGGTCATCGTGAGGTCGTCGACGACGACCCCGAGCTCACCCTCCCGCACCCTCGAGCCCACGAGCGCGCCTTCGTGCTCGTGCCGTGGAACGATGCCGACCGGCGGGCCACGCTGCGCGTCGGGCCGGGCGCGGACGGCATACGCCCCGTGGCCGACCTCGTGGCACACCTCGACCGATCGGGTGTGCGCCCCGGTCCACCCTGGGAGCAGCAGTGAGACCACACTCCGGCGTGCGTGCCACGACGCTCGTGCTCGCAGCGGTCGGCATGACCGTGCTCGTCTGGCTCGTGCTGCGGCTCATGTCGTCGGGGGGCAGCTCCGTGCCCGAGCCGGGCTGGGTCGGGGCGGCGGCGATGCTCTTCCTCGGTGGTGGCCTGCTGGTCGCCGGGTGGCAGGTGCGCAAGGTCCGCGACGGCTCGCCGAACCCCGCCGTCACCCCGCTGCGGGCTGCGCGCACGCTCGTGCTCGGCCAGGCAGGGGCGCTCACCGGATCGGTGCTCGTGGGCTGGTACCTCGCGAACGTGCTCGTGCTGCTGCCCGACGCCGACGTCGAGTCCCAGCGTGGTCGCATCTGGCCGTTCCTGCTGCACGCGGTCGTCGCCGTCCTGCTGGCGGCCGCGGGGATGCTCGTGCAGGCGTGGTGCCGGCTGCGACCGCGCGACGACGAGGACGACGACCTCGACCGCGCCTGAGGGAACGAACCGCCTCCCCGTGGTGTCATCCATGACATGGGACCTCTGGGGGCACGAGCAGGGACGACCGGGCGCACCAGCCGGTGGGCCGTCACGCTGGCGCTGGGCGCCGGCCTGCTCGCGGGCTGCGGCTCCACCGCCGCCCCTGGTGGTCCTGGTGGCTCGGGTGGGTCCGCCGTCGTGACGAGCGTCCCGGCGCGGGACGACGTCGGCACGGCGCCGGCGCCTCCGGGCGCGGCGTTCGTGCCGGTCCGCCCTCCGTCGGCGGAGTTCGCCGACCGCGCGAGGGTCGTCGCCGAAGCGGTGCGCCGAGCCGGGCTGCCCGTGCCTCCGCCCGGGCCCGTGCTCCTCTCGGGCTGGGCCCTCGACGAGGGCTTCGGGACGAGCGAGCAGAAGATCGCCTGGACGTACGGCCACGTCACGTTCGCCCCCGGCGTCGACCAGCCCGTGGCGGGCACCGGGGCCCTGCGGCTGCCCGACCGGGGGAGCCGTCCCGTCGACCTCGTCGGGGTGCGCCCCGCCCTCGACCGCGCGCTCGACGGCGCTCTCGCCGGCCCCAGGCCCTGTGACGGTGTCCCGGCGGCCTCGTGCCGGCTGCTCGTGTCGCGGGCGGTGCTCGCCGAGGCGAAGGTGCGCACCTCGCAGGGTGAGGCGACCGTCCCCGTCTGGCGGCTGACCATCCAGGGGCTCCCGCACACGATCTCGGTCATCGCTGTCGCCGACGGGGTGTTGACGCGCCCGACGCCGCAGGACCCGCTACCGGGCCTGCCCGGACCGCCCGACGGCCTGCGCGCCATGGACTCGCTCAGGCGCGTCGACGGCGCGACGATCGAGGTGGGCATCGCCGGCGGTGGCTGCGACGAGGGCCTCGTCGCGCACGTCGTCGAGCTCGACGACATGGTCGTCGTCGGCGGCACCACGCCGCCGCTGCCGAGGGACACCGCCTGCACGGCCGACTACGCGTCGCTCCCTGCGCGCGTGCAGCTGGCCGAGCCGCTGGGCTCGCGGCCCGTCATCGACGTGATGTCGGGTCGGCCCCGGTCGGTCGGCGTGCCCGCGTTCTGAGCGCGTCCGTCAGGTGGTGCCGGTGACCGTGGCCGTCGACGAGGGCACCGGCGCCGTGGTCGTCGAGGTCGGCGGCTGGGGCGGGCCGTCTGGGGTCGTCGTGCGGGTCGGCCACGGCGGCGGCACCGTGTCGACCGTGTCCTCGTCCGAACAGGCTGCAGCGAGGGTGACGGTCGCGGTGATGACCGTGACGGCGGCGGCACGCAGGACGGTGGCCCGCGTGAGCCGGCGCGACGGCATACGCGAGGGGGGCGGGGCGGGGACGGCGCTGCTCACTCGTCGCCTCTCACTCGTCGCCCTTCACTCGTCGCCCCTCACTTGTCCACGTCGCCGACGACGAAGAACATCGAGCCGAGGATCGCGACCATGTCGGCGATGAGCTGGCCCGGCAGCATCTCGGAGAGCACGCTGACGTTGTTGAACGACGCGGAACGCAGCTTGAGCCGCCACGGCGTCTTCTCGCCGCGCGAGACGAGGTAGTAGCCGTTGAAGCCGAGGGGGTTCTCGGTGGCGCAGTAGATCTGACCCTCGGGCACCTTGAGCACCTTGGGCAGCTTGACGTTGATCGGTCCCTGCGGCAGCTGCACGAGCCGGTCGAGGCAGGCCTGCGCGAGGTCGAGCGAGACGTGCACCTGTTCGAGCAGCACCTCCAGGCGGGCGAGGCAGTCGCCGGCGGTGCGGGTGACGACGCGCCCCGGGCCCTTGTCGCCGAAGAGCGCGCCGTAGGCGAGGTAGGGCGCGTCGCGGCGCAGGTCGACGTCGAGCCCGCTCGCCCGCGCGATGGGCCCGGACACGCCGTACGCCTGCACCGTCTCGCGCGTGAGCAAACCGACGCCGCGGGTGCGGGCCTCGAGGATCTCGTTGCCGACGATGAGGCGCTCGAGCGAGGGGAGCCGCTTGCGCACGTTGGCGATGGCCTTGTCGACGCGGCCCATCCAGCCGGCGGGGAGGTCCTCCTTGAGGCCGCCGACGCGGTTGAACATGTAGTGCATGCGCCCGCCCGAGACCTCCTCCATGACGGCCTGCAGCTCCTCGCGCTCGCGGAACGCGTGGAAGACCGGCGTGATGGCGCCCAGCTCGAGCGGGTAGCTGCCGAGGAACATCAGGTGGTTGAGCACCCGGTTGAGCTCGGCCAGCGCGGTGCGCGCCCAGACGGCCCGCTCGGGCACCTCCATGCCGAGCATCTGCTCGACGCCGAGCACGACGCCGAGCTCGTTGCTGAAGGCGCTGAGCCAGTCGTGCCGGTTGGCGAGCACGATGATCTGGCGGTAGTCGCGCACCTCGAAGAGCTTCTCGGCGCCGCGGT
>CBHRRQ010000236.1:0-6430 GCA_966081555.1 uncultured Terrabacter sp. | reverse complement strand
CGCAGGTAGTAGAGCTTCGCGCGACGCACGTCACCGCGGGTCACGACCTCGATCTTGTCGATGACCGGGGTGTGCAGCGGGAAGGTGCGCTCGACGCCGACGCCGAAGGAGATCTTGCGGACCGTGAAGGTCTCGCCGATGCCGCCGCCGTGGCGACGGATGACGACGCCCTGGAACACCTGGACACGCGAGCGCGTGCCCTCGATGACCTTGACGTGGACCTTGAGGGTGTCACCGGCGCGGAACTCGGGAACGTCCGAGCGCAGCGATGCGGCGTTGATCTCGTCAAACGTGTGCATGATGCTTCGCTTTCTCAGGTGCCACAGGCCACCTCGTCACAATGTGGGTGTCGCGCCCGTCGGGCCGCGTGGCCAACCGGGTGGTGCTGGTGGCCGACTCCCCCTGTGGCAGGGGCCGTCGTGTGCCGGACGCAAGGAGCAAGTCTGCCAGAGCACGCCGCATACCTGAAATCGAGCAGACGAGCGGCGCCCACCCGTCGCGCCGACCGGCCAGCACCTAGCGTGGCACCGTGGACGTCTCCCCCGGCTGGCCCGTCGCCATCTGCCTCGTCATCCTCCTGGCGGTGACGGTCGTGGCCGACCGGCTCGGCCGCATCGACCTCGACCGCCAGGCGGTGCTCGCCGGTGGGCGGGCGGTCGTGCAGCTGACGCTCGTCGCACTCGTCATCACCGCCGTCGTCGGGTCGCTGTGGCTCTCCTTCCTCGCCGTGGCCGTCATGTTCGCCATGGCGGTGGTCACGACGACGCGCCGCGTCGGGGCTCCCGGCGCGTGGCCGTGGGCCGCGGCCGCCATGGCGTGCGGCGTCGTGCCGGTCGTCGGCATCGTCCTCGCCGCGGGCGCCGTGCCGCTCGCCGGGATCGCCCTCATCCCCGTCGCCGGGATCGTCATCGGCAACACGATGACGGTGCACACGCTCGTCGGACGACGCACGTTCGCCGCCCTGCGGGACGAGCATGGCCAGTACGAGGCAGCCCTCTCGCTCGGCCTGACCTCGGGTCAGGCCATCGACGAGGTCATCGCGCGCCGGGTGCCCGAGGGCATCCTCCCCAGCCTCGACCAGGTGCGCACGTCAGGCGTGGTGACGCTGCCGGGCGCGTTCATCGGCGTGATGCTCGGCGGCGGCAGCGCGATCCAGGCGGCCGCCGCGCAGGTGCTCGTGCTCTTCGCCATCATGGCCACCCAGGCGGTCACGGCAGGGGTCCAGGCGGCTCTCATCCGTCGCCGGCTGCTGCTGCCGGACGACCTGCGCGAGGGACTCGCTGCCTGAGCAGCGGACCACGACGTCAGCGGCGCCGCTTCACGAGAGTGACGGCCCCGGGGATCGGGGCGACGGCGTCCGTGACGCGGTAGCCGGCCTTCTTGTAGAAGCGCAGGTTGTCGGTGCTGTTCGCGCCGGTGTCGAGCGAGAACGTGCGTATGCCGTCTGGCGCGGTGGACTCGGCGTGCTCGAGGAGGCGTCGGCCGAGCCCGCGCCCCTGCAGGTCGGGCACGACGCACAGCCGGCCGATGTGCCAGTCGTCGCCGTCGCGCGAGGTGCGCACGGCCCCGACGAGGCGGCCGGCCCGGCGCGCGACCCACGTGCGGGTCGTGTCGAGGCTGTCGCGCACGTCGTCGACGCTCTCGTGCAGGGCAGGGATGTCGAGGGTGTCGTTGGCGATCGCCTCCTGCACCCAGCAGGCGCGCATGAGCACGGCCAGCTCGGGCACGTCGCCGGGCGTGGCCGGTGCGATCTCGACGTCACCGTCGCCGTGCGAGGCGTGCAGCAGGTCGGGGCGTCGTGCGGCCGTGCGGGCCAACCGCTGCTCGTGCCGCCACGCGGCGATGGCGCCGTGGTTGCCCGACAGCAGCACCTCGGGCACCTCGCGCCCGTTCCAGGTGCGCGGCTTCGTGTAGATGGGGTACTCGAGCAGCCCGTCCTCGTGGGACTCCTCGACGAGGGACTCGGCGTTGCCGATGACCCCCGGGACGAGGCGGCCGACGGCCTCGATCATGGCCAGCACCGCGACCTCACCCCCGTTGAGCACGTAGTCGCCGAGGCTGACGACCGAGACCTCGAGGCCGAGGTCCTCGCGGGCGTGCTCGTAGACGCGCTCGTCGATGCCTTCATAGCGGCCGCACGCGAAGGCGAGCCACGGTTCCTGCGCCAGCTCCTTGGCGAGAGCCTGCGTGAAGGGCTGCCCGCCGGGGCCGGGGACGACGAGCCGCGGCTTGGCCGGATCCCCTTGTGCGGCAACGTGGTCGAGCGCCTCGGCCCACGGCTGCGCCTTCATGACCATGCCGGCTCCCCCGCCGTAGGGGGTGTCGTCGACGGTGCGGTGCCGGTCGTGGGTGAAGTCGCGCAGGTCGTGCACGCGCACGTCGAGCAGTCCGTCCTGGCGGGCCTTGCCGATGAGCGACAGGTCGAGCGCCGCGAGGTAGTCGGGGAAGATCGAGACGACGTCGATGCGCATCGCGGGTCGCGGGTCAGCGTGCGCCTCGGAAGTGCCGGACGACGAGTCGGTCACTCGGTGCCCTCGCGGTAGAGGTCGAAGAGTCCGGGCGGGGCGTCGACCACGACGTGGTCGTCGGCCACCGTCGGCACGATGCGCTTCACGAACGGGACGTATGCCGTCACGCCGTCGGTGAGGGTGATGACGAGGCGGTCCTGGGCCGGGCCGATCTCGAGGCCGCTGACCGTGCCGACCTGCTCGCCCGCCGGGTCGCGCACCTCCAGTCCGACGAGGTCCTCCTCGTAGTAGCCCTCGTCGTCGTCCGCCTTGGTCGCCGACTCCGGCATCACGAGCCTCGTGCCGCGCAGCCCTTCGGCGCCGGTGCGGTCGGGGATCTCCTCGAAGGTGAGCAGCCAGATGCCGCGGTGCACGCGGGTGGAGGCGATGGTCAGGGCCGTCGGCACCCCCGAGCCCGGCTCGGCCTCGGTCGCGACGACGGTGCCCGGCGCGAATCGCGACTCGGGGTCGTCGGTGTGCAGCTGCACGGTGACCTCGCCCCGGAGTCCGTGCGGCTTGCCGATGCGGGCGAGGACGACGTTCATGGCCCGAATCCTCTCAGGTTTGGCGACGGCCCGGGCACGCGCCCGCGCGGACCCGAGGAGCGGGCGCGACGGCATACGTGATCGGTGGAAAACGGCAGCGGGGCACCCCGGTCACCCGGGATGCCCCACTGCGCTGGCGTTCTGGCGGTGGCTCAGCGCACGCGGTCGGTGTCGACGATGTCGACCCGGACGTTGCTGTTGCCCGCGAGGGCGCCCACGACGGTGCGCAGGGCGCTCGCCGTGCGGCCGGAGCGGCCGATGACGCGGCCGAGGTCGTCGGGGTGCACCCGGACCTCGAGCAGCTCACCGCGACGCAGCTCCTTGCGGCGCACGACGACGTCCTCGTCGTGGTCGACGATGCCCTTGACGAGGTGCTCGAGCGCCTCCTCGAGCATGCTCAGGACTCGCTCTTCTCGGCGTCCGTCGCCTCGGCGGCGGGCGCCTCAGCGGTCTCGTCGGCCTTCTCGTCAGCCTTGGGCTCGGCCTTCTTGGCGGCCTTCTTCCTCGGGGTGGTCGCGCCCTCGGAGCCGGCGTCGGACTTGCCACCGGCGGCGGCGACGGCAGCCTCGTAGAGGTCCTTCTTGGAGGTCTTGGCCTCCTTGGTCTCGACCTTGCCCTCGTCGACGAGCTTGATGAGGGCGGCGACGGCCTCGGTGGGCTGGGCGCCCTGGCTCAGCCAGTAGTGCGCGCGCTCGATGTCGATGTCGATGAGCGACGGCTGCTCGGTGGGGTGGTACTTGCCGATCTCCTCGATGGCCCGGCCATCGCGCTTGGTGCGCGAGTCCATGACGACGACGCGGTAGAACGGTGCACGGATCTTGCCCATGCGCTTCAGACGGATCTTGACGGCCACTGTGGCGGTCTCCTCAATCGGGTAGTGAGCGCGGCGAGACCGGCCGTGGACCAGCCGGGGAGCCGACACTCGGTGTGTAGGCGTCCGGTCCAGCCGAGAGGGGGCCGGACGGGTACAGCCCTCCATTCTGCCAGACGTGGAGGGGTGGTCCGGACGCGGGAGCGGACGCCCCGCTCAGGCGTACGCGGCTCGCACCGCCAGCGCGTGCCGCACGACCTCGCTCCGTGGCAGGTCGAAGGCTGCGTCGAGGTGCGGCACGACCGAGGGGTCGAACCCGGCTCTGGCCAGGCCCATCCGCAGCTCCGGCGCGCTCGCCCGCACCTCCACGACCCCACCGATGGGCGAGGAGCGGAGCAGCTCGAAGAGGGCGGCCGGGCTGTCGACGGTGACCGACGAGAAGAGCGGGATGCCGAGCTCGGCGGCCACCGCCGCGCCCACGCTCGTGCCGCGCGACGCAGCGCCGTAGGCGGGTGCGCCGGTGACGACGCAGGCGAGGCGCCGGTGGCCCTGGGCGCGGTAGGGCACGGCCGGCCAGTCCGTGGAGAGCATCGTGAAGCGCTCGTGGTCGCGCCAGTCGCGGCGGCCGTCGGGACCCGGCAGGTGCAGGAAGTCCCGCGAGAAGCCCTCGTGGACGAAGCCCAGCGACCGGACGAGGCCGGCCGAGCGGTGGTTGGCCGGCTGGATGTTGGCCTCGATGCGGTGCAGTCCCATGCCGTGCGGCTCGTCGTCGAAGGCGAGGTCGACGGTGAGCCGCAGGCCCTCGGCGAAGAGGCCGCGGCCGGCATACGGGTCGTAGGAGTCGTAGCCGATCGTTGCGCTGCGGAACGACCCGCCGACGACGTTGGCGATGTTGATGCGCCCGACGAGGCCGTGCGAGCCCTCGGGGTCGAGGGCGTGGACCATGAACGTGCGGTAGGTCCGCGACTGGTTCTCGAGGACGACGGGCAGGTTGTGCGGATTGGGGATCGCGAAGTCGGCGAGACGGCGCTCCGACCGCGTCACGGCATCGGCGTATGCCGGTGCGTCGGCAGCGGTGGGCGGGCGCACCTCCACCCGCTCCCCCACCGCGGTGAAGGGCGCCGGGGCGTCGTGGTCAGCGGACAACGCGACCTCGCAGGACGACGCCGAGCGGGTCGGCGACGGTGGTGACGTCGGCGCGCGGGTCGGCCGCGTAGACGACGAGGTCGGCGTCCTCTCCCTCGGCGAGCCCCGGGCGCCCGAGCCAGTCACGGGCGCCCCACGTCGCGGCGGAGACGACCTCGACGTTGCTGAGCCCGGCCTTCGTCAGCTCGACCATCTCCTGCGCGACGAGACCGTGCGGCAGGCTGCCGCCGGCGTCGGTGCCGACGTAGATGGGCACGCCCGCCTCGTGCGCCGCCCCGATGGTGGCGTAGCGCCGCTCGTGCAGGTCGAGCATGTGGCGGTGGTAGTCGGGGAACTTCTCCTTCGCCGGGGCCGCGAGGTCGGGGAACTGGGCGATGTTGACGAGGGTCGGCACGATGGCGATCCCCTGCGCGGCGAAGGTGTCGATGGAGTCCTCACGGAGGCCGGTCGCGTGCTCGATGCAGTCGATGCCGGCCGCCGCGAGGTCGCGCAGCGACTCCTCGCCGAAGCAGTGCGCGGTGACGCGCACGCCCTCTTCGTGCGCGGCGGCGATGGCGTCGTTGACGGCCTGTCGCGACCAGCTGGGCGCGAGGTCGCCCACGTCGCGGTCGATCCAGTCGCCGACGAGCTTGACCCAGCCGTCGCCGCGGTGCGCCTCGAGCCGGACGTGGCGGACGAGCTCGTCCTCCTCGACCTCGTGGGCGTAGTTGCGGAGGTAGCGGCGGGTGCGGGCGATGTGCCGCCCGGCCCGGATGATCTTCGGCAGGTCGTCGCGCTCGTCGACCCAGCGCGTGTCGCCCGGCTGCCCGGCGTCGCGGATGAGCAGCGTGCCGTGGTCGCGGTCGGTGAGCGCCTGCCGCTCCGCCTCGTCGCGCGGCACCTCGCCGTGGGGTCCGAGTCCGACGTGGCAGTGCGCGTCCACGAGACCCGGCAGCACCCAGCCCTCGAGCGTCTGCTCGTCGGACCGGTCGTTCGGCGGCGTGAAGGCGACGCGTCCGCCCACGACCCACAGCTCGTCGACCACCTCGTCGGGCCCGACGAGCACACGGCCGCGGACGTGGAGCACCGGTGCACTCATGGCCCGACCCTAGCCGGAGCCACCCGCGAGGTCGGTGAGGACGTCGGCCCAGTGCGCCATGAGCGTCGCGTGGTGTCCGGCCCCCTCGTGCACCACCAGGCGCGACGTCGGCAGGTGGGTGTGCAGCCACCGGGCGTGCTCGAGACCGACGACACGGTCGTGGTCGCCGTACCAGAGCGTGACGGGGGCCCGGACCTCACCGGTCTCGACGTCCCACCCGGCGCTGAACGCGAGGGCGTCGCGGGAGGCGCCGCGGTAGGACGGGACGCCGGGTCGCCCGGTCGACGTCCACGGCTCCAGCACCTCGGGCGAGACGAACGCGCCGACCCGGAGCCAGGGCCGG
>CBHRRQ010000235.1:0-6437 GCA_966081555.1 uncultured Terrabacter sp. | reverse complement strand
GATCCTGCTCGAGCAGAACTACCGCTCGACGCAGCGCATCCTGCGCGCCGCCAACTCGGTCATCGCCCGCAACGAGGGACGCCGGGCCAAGAACCTCTGGACCGACTCGGGCGACGGCGCGATGATCGTCGGCTACGTCGCCGACAACGAGCACGACGAGGCAGCGTTCGTGGCCAAGCAGATCGACGACCTCGCGGCCGAGGGAGACGTGCGGCCCGGCGACGTCGCCGTCTTCTACCGCACCAACGCGCAGAGCCGTGCCATCGAGGAGGTGCTGGTGCGGGTCGGCCTGCCCTACAAGGTGGTCGGCGGCACACGGTTCTACGAGCGGCGCGAGATCAAGGACGCCCTCGCGTACCTCCGCGTCATCTCCAACCCGACCGACACCGTCAACCTGCGCCGCATCCTCAACGTGCCCAAGCGCGGCATCGGCGACCGTGCCGAGGCGTGCGTCGCGGCGCTCGCCGAGCGTGAGCGCATCCCGTTCGTCGCGGCGCTCGGTCGCGCCGAGGACGCCCCCGGCATCGCCACGCGTTCCGTGGCGGCGATCAAGGGCTTCACCGAGATGCTCGAGGCGCTGCGCGTGGTGCGCGAGGGCGGCGGCGGCATCGCCATCCTGCTCGAGGCCGTGCTCGAGCAGAGCGGCTACCTCGCCGAGCTGCGCGCGAGCCACGACCCCCAGGACGAGACGCGCGTCGAGAACCTCGCCGAGCTCGTCGCGGTCGCCCAGGAGTTCGACGACCGCAAGGCCCAGGAGATGTCCGACATCGAGGCCGGTGTCGTGCCGGCGAGCCAGGAGCCCGAGGACGTCGGGCCGGCGACCGACCTCGAGGAGTTCCTCGAGCAGGTCTCGCTCGTCGCCGACGCCGACGAGATCCCCGACGAGCCCGAGGCCAAGGCGCAGGGCGTCGTCACCCTCATGACGCTCCACACGGCCAAGGGCCTCGAGTTCCCGGTCGTGTTCCTCACCGGCATGGAGGACGGCACGTTCCCCCACATGCGGGCGCTCGGCGACCCGAAGGAGCTCGAGGAGGAGCGCCGCCTCGCCTACGTCGGCATCACCCGGGCCCGTGAGCGGCTCTACTTCTCGCGCGCCGCGGTGCGCTCGGCGTGGGGCGCGCCGCAGTACAACCCGCCGTCACGCTTCCTCGACGAGATCCCGGGCGACCTGCTCGACTGGCAGCGCCTCGGCCCGTCGTTCAGCGGTGCGCGCGGAGCGGGGCAGCCGGCGGTGGCGACGCTCGCCGCCCGGCCCGGCGTGCGCAGCGCCGGCAAGCGCCCGGTCATCGCGCTCCAGTCCGGCGACCGCGTCAGTCACGACGCGTTCGGGCTCGGCACGGTGGTTCGGGTCGAGGGCGACGGCGACAAGTCGATGGCGCACGTCGACTTCGGCGCCGAGACGGGCACCAAGCGCCTGCTGCTGCGCTACGCGCCCCTCGTCAAGCTCTAACCCCACCCAGGTCGAGCACTCGACCGGCTCCCTTGGTCGAGTGCCCTCTTTCCGACGCCTGCGGAAGATGTCGGGAGCTGGGCACTCGACGTGAGTGAACGTCTGCCTGGGGCGGGTCGGCATGCGACGAGGCCCGTCCCCTCGAGACGGGGAACAGGCCTCGTGGTGCGCTCGGTCGGTGCGTCAGAGGTTGACGCCGTGGTCGGCGAGCCAGGTGCGGGGGGCGACGGCGGCGCCGTCGTCGGGGTGGATCTCGAGGTGCACGTGCGGCCCGGTCGAGTTGCCGGTGCTGCCGCTGTAGGCGACCTTCTGTCCGGGCGACACCTCTTCACCGACCGAGACGAGCAGGCGGCTGTTGTGCGCCATCCACGAGACGGTGCCGTCCCAGTAGCGGATCTTGACGAAGTTGCCGTAGCCCTCGTTGGACCAGCCGGCGAAGATGACCGTGCCGCTCGACAGAGCGTGGACCGGGGTGCCGACGGGGCAGGCGAGGTCCTGGGCGGGGTGCATCTTGCCCCAGCGCCAGCCGAACCCGGAGGTCAGCGTGTAGCCGGAGAGCGGGGACACCCAACGGTGCGCGCGGGCGAGGGCGCGCTCGGCGGCCTCGCGCTTGGCCTTGGCGGCGGCAGCGGCCTTCGCCTTGGCGGCAGCGGCCTGGGTCGCGGCGGCCTTCTCGGCCGCAGCCTGGGCGTTCGTCGCGGCGGTCGAGGCGGACGCGGTCGCGTTGACGATGAGGTCCTTGGCGTCGCGGGCCATGTCGCGGGACAAGCGGGCGCCCGCGCGGTTGGCCGTGGCCGCGGCGAGGGCGTCGGGGTCTGCGGTGAGCCCGAGTCCCGCAACCGAGTTGGAGACGTTCTTCATGGCCGCGGCCTCGGGGCTGAGCTCGCTGGCGCCGGCGTCGCGGATGATGAAACCCGCGGTGACGGTCGAGCTGAGCAGAGCAACGGGGACGACGAACTGTCGACCCCGGGATGGCTTGGCGGCCGGACGATGACGGCCTACGTAACTGGGTTTGGGCACGAAAAACTTACCTATCGGTCACAGATTGCGAGCCGCCAGACTAACGTGACCGTTTCGTTATGCGAAATCGAGCCGCGTCACAGGGGACGTCTCACGCCGCGGTGGAGGGTCGCGACTGGGCTCGACACTAGGGCATTTGTCCCGGTGTCAAAAGGTTTTGCACAGACCGATCTGCCCCAATTTGCCGGGCAGCCTCGCCGCCGGCGAAAGAATCAGCGGGGCTTGGCGACACGAGACGAATGACTGCCACCAGCCGCCGCGCTCGTGCTAGAGCGGCGGCTCTGGAGTGAGCTCACACCGGGGGTGACCGTGGCACCCGTCGTGTCGAGGTGCGCGAGGGCGGTCGAGATGCCGTGCACGACGCTGCTCGTGATGGGCAGGCTCATGTGGCCGACGCCGTGCAGGCCGACGTTGTGGACGTTGAGGTCGTCGTGGTGCAGGGCGGCGTTGCGCTGTGGGACGACGACCTGGTCGAGGTCGGACCAGTAGACGAGGAACCGCGTCTGGCACTCCTTGACCGGGCCGGCCAGCTCCTTCATGAGCGCGCTGCCGGGGCGCAGCTGCCGGGTGAGCCCGTTGTTCCAGGTGAAGGCGAGATAGCTGCCCTGGTGTGGGGTGCCGAGCGTGACGAGAGTGTGCACGTGCTCGTCGCCGCCGAGCCGCGTGACGTAGTAGCGCGCGATGAGCCCACCCATCGAGTGACCGATGACGTGGATGCGCTCGTAGCCGGTCTCCTCGACGATCCGCTCGACCTCGGCGCCGAGCTCGGCCGCAGCCGCCCGGATGTCGCCGGTGAAGACGGAGTAGTTCATCGTCTCGATGCGGCCGAAGCCGCGCCGCACGAGGCCGCGCCGCAGCACGGTGAAGATCGAGCGGTTGTCGACCATGCCGTGCACGAGCAGGATCGGGGTCTCGGCCGCCTCGACGTTCTGGATGGCGAGGCCGCGCTGGCTCGGCGGCAGGTGGCCGAGGCGGTAGCCCTGGCGCCGGTCGCTGGCCCGCGACCCCAGCAGCCCGAGCGGGTAGAGGCCGAGGTGCAGCCCCATCCAGGTCGCCTCGAGGGCCGCGCCGGCGAGTCCGGTGGGCGTCAGGAGGGCACCGGCCACCTCCCCGACGGCTGCGAGGAACCCCTTGGGGCCGCTCGTGCACTGCTTCGGGATGCTGGTCTGGCGGGGCGTCGTTGCCGCGCGTGCTGCCACTGCCACGAGGCGACCGTACCCCGATGGGTGGGCGTTGCATCACTATTGCGCGCCGCGTCTCGCGAGGCTGGCTAGAGTGCCCGGCATGAGCGAGACCCCCGGCGCCGAGGCCGTTCCCGTGACCGACGCACAGTCCGACGCACAGTCCGACGAGGGGTCCGGCGACGTCATCCGCGTCGTCGTGGCCAAGCCGGGGCTCGACGGCCACGACCGTGGGGCCAAGGTGGTGGCCCGGGCGCTGCGCGACGCCGGCATGGAGGTCATCTACACCGGCCTGCACCAGACGCCCGAGCAGATCGTCGAGGCCGCGATCCAGGAGGACGCCGACGTCGTCGGTCTCTCCGTGCTCTCCGGCGCGCACCTGACCCTCTTCGCGCGCGTCGTCGAGCTGCTGGCCGAACGTGACGCGAGCGACATCGTCGTCTTCGGCGGCGGCATCATCCCGGACGACGACATCCCCGAGCTCGAGCGCCTGGGCGTCGCGAAGGTCTTCACGCCGGGTGCGACGACCACCGAGATCGTCGGCTGGGTCCGCGAGCACGTGCACCCCGCCTGACCGCGCGGGGGTGGCTGCTCCGCGGGTTCGGGGTCGGCGCGCCCGGCACGCCGCGCGGATCGGCCACGAACGCGAGTTCCGCACCGAGGCGCGCGGCCGTCCACATCCCCTGCTGCTCTGGTCCGGCATACACAGGCTGGCAGCCCTCGGCTGGTCCGGCCCGCGCGACTCCGCCACGGTCGAGCCATGCGACTCGACCTGCTCGGCGCCGACGGCGTCTTCTCGGCCGCCGATGCCGCTGCCCACGGTCTCGACGGGCACGCCCTGAGCCGTCTGGTCCGGGCCGGCGAGTGCCTCCGACTCACCCGCGGTTGGTATGCCGTCGCGCCACCCACGCCGCCCACGGCCGAGGCCCGGCACGCCCTCACCGCCAGGGCGCTCGGCAGGGCCAACGCCTCGCGGGCCGTCGTCAGCCACCACTCGGCCCTCGTCCTGCACGAGCTGCCGACGTATGCCGTCGACCTCGACACCGTCCACCTGACCTCCCTGCCCCTGTCGTCGCAGGCACGCGTGCCCAACGCCTCGGCCCGGCGACCCGGTCTGGTGATCCACCGGCCGGTGCCCGGGGTGGTCGCGCCGATCAAGACCGCCGCTGCGGGTGCCCCGGTCACGACGACCGTCCCGGTGTCCGTGGCCGTCGCGCAGACGGGTCTGGTGCACGGCCCGGAGTCCGCCCTCGTCGCCGCCGACGCGGCGCTCGCCCGCGGGCTCGTCAGCCCCGGCCAGCTCGCCGGCGCGGTCGAGAGGCTCACGGGCCACGCCGGCATGGCGACGATCCGGGCCGCCCTCGGCCACGCCGACGGGCGGCACGAGTCGCCGGGAGAGACGCGGACGGCATACGTGCTCCGTTGTCTCGGGTTCGATCTCGAGCCGCAGGTGGAAGTCCTTGCCGAGGGGCGGCGTTTTCGTGCCGACTTCCGGGTGAGGGGCACCCGGGTGCTCGTCGAGTTCGACGGCGCGGTGAAGTACACCGACCGGGCTGCCCTCTTCGAGGAGAAGAGGCGCGAGGACGCCCTCCGCCGCGCAGGCTGGGTCGTCGTGCGCATCGTGTGGTCCGACCTGGCCGAGCCCGCCCGGCTCCGGCGGCGTCTCGCCACCGCCCTGGCCCAGGCCGCCGCCTGAGGCCCGAAGGCGGCCCAGCGCGCGCTCCGCGGGTTCCGGGCCCGCACGGTCGGTCTGCCGGGTGTGCGGAGCACCAACCCGCGTACCGGGCAGTACGTGAGACGAAGGTGTGATCTTCGTCCGGTCCGCCGCGCCCCGCTGGCGTCGGCTCCGCACCGAGCCACTAGAGTCCGAGGGACAGCCTGATTCGGTTGCGCCTCGGCGCAGGGCCCCTCTCCGCGCGTTCAGCGTGAGCACCGCGAGCCCGGGAACGCCGCAGCGGCGCAGTCGACGACGATACGAATCGACGACGAGGACGGACCCCACCCGTGGATCTCTTCGAGTACCAAGCCCGCGACATGTTCGAGAAGCACGGGGTGCCCGTGCTGGCCGGCGCCATCGCCACCACCCCCGAGGAGGCCCGCGCGGCCGCCGAGCAGATCGGGCCGAAGTCGGGCGGTGTCACCGTCGTCAAGGCGCAGGTGAAGACCGGCGGCCGCGGCAAGGCCGGTGGCGTCAAGGTCACCAAGAGCCCCGACGAGGCGCAGGCCGCCGCCGAGGCGATCCTCGGCATGGACATCAAGGGCCACACCGTCGGCACCGTGATGATCGCCCAGGGCGCCCGCATCGCCGAGGAGTACTACTTCTCGATCCTGCTCGACCGTGCGAACCGCACCTACCTCGCCATGTGCTCGAAGGAGGGCGGCATGGAGATCGAGCAGCTCGCCGTCGAGCGCCCCGACGCCCTCGCCCGCATCGCCGTCGACCCCAACACGGGCATCGACGAGGCGAAGGCGAGGGAGATCGTCGACGCCGCCGGGTTCGACGAGGCCGACAAGGGCGCGATCGCCGACGTCATCCAGAAGCTGTGGAAGGTCTACCGCGACGAGGACGCGACCCTCGTCGAGGTGAACCCGCTCGTCAAGACCGAGGACGGCGACATCGTCGCGCTCGACGGCAAGGTCACGCTCGACGCCAACGCCGACTTCCGCCACGAGGACCACGCGGCCCTCGAGGACAAGGCCGAGGCCGACCCGCTCGAGGCCGCCGCCAAGGAGAAGGACCTCAACTACGTCAAGCTCGACGGCTCCGTCGGCATCATCGGCAACGG
>CBHRRQ010000234.1:0-6473 GCA_966081555.1 uncultured Terrabacter sp. | reverse complement strand
CGCACTGCCCGCCGTATGCCGGCGAGTTCGGCGACGTGGTGCCGCACCTGACGCTCGACGCCGTCTCGCCGGAGGTCACCGAGGCCCTGACGGCGCGGGCCGCCGCGCCGTGGCTGCCCGCCCACTGCCGCGCCGAGCGGCTGCAGCTGGCGTGGTACGAGGCCGGCGCCTGCCGGGTGCTGCACCACTGGCCCCTCGGAGGCTGAGGACGGCGACGCCGCGCTCAGCTGGGCGTCGCCCCGATGGCCGAGGGCGGGGTGACAGTCGCGGCCGGCTGGGGCGGCGCGACGGCGAGCTCGACGGTGAGCCGCGGCAGGAAGAACTGGACGAGCGGGCCGATGGAGACGGCATACAGGACCGTGCCGAGCCCGACGGGGCCGCCGAGCAGCCAGCCCACCGAGAGCACGACGACCTCGATCGTCGTGCGCACGAGCCGGATCGAGAGGCCGGTCCGTCGCGCGAAGCCGGTCATGAGGCCGTCGCGCGGGCCCGGACCGAGCTGGCTGCCGATGTAGAGGCCGCCGGCGACCCCGTTGAGCACGATGCCCGAGGCGAGCAGCACGATGCGGGCCCACAGCGACTCCGGCGCCTCGATGAGCGCCAGGCCCGCGTCGGCGGCGAGGCCGATGACGACGACGTTCGCCACGGTCCCGAGCCCCGGCCACTGCCGCAGCGGCACCCAGAGCAGCAGCACCAGCGCACCCACGATGATCGTCACCGTGCCGAACGACATCGGCACGTGCGTCGTGATGCCGGCGTGGAAGACGTCCCACGGGTCCAGGCCGAGCGTCGAGCGGATCATCATCGCCATCGAGACGCCGTAGAGAGTCAGGCCCACGAGCAGCTGGACGATGCGGCGAGGCAGTCGGCCGGCGCGCAGCTGCTGTCGCGGGGAGAGGTTCGCGAGGGGGACGTGGCGTCTCATGTCGTCCATCCTGCGGGCCAGTGGTCTGCTTTTTAAGGGCCAATCGTGCAAGAGTGGCCCGATGCGCACCATCTCGGCCCGCTCACTGGCCCTGCTTCTCGGGACCGAGCCCCTCCCCCGCCCCACCTACCGCGGGCTGGCCGACGGCATCCGACGACTCGTCGCCGACGGCCGCGTGCTCGTCGGCACCCGGCTGCCGAGCGAGCGCACGCTCTCGGGCGAACTGGGGCTCAGCCGCACGACCGTGGGCGCGGCCCTGGACGCGCTGCGCGACGAGGGGTTCATCGCCACCCGGCGTGGGTCCGGCAGTGTCGTCTGCCTTCCCGCTGGGCCCTCCGGCCTCGCGCTGTCGCAGGCCGGCCTGATCCCCACCGACGTCCCGCCCGACGTCATCGACCTCACGTATGCCGCCCTGCCGGCCGCCGCCGGGGTCACCGCCGCCTACGAGCGAGCCCTCACCGAGCTGCCCCGCCACCTCGCGACCGCGGGCTACGACCCGAGGGGCCTGCCCGAGACGCGCACCGCCGTCGCGTCGTGGTTCGAGGGCCGCGGGCTGCCCACGTCGCCCGACCAGGTCGTCGTCACCTCCGGCGCCCACGGAGGCCTCTCCGCCGTGCTGCGCGCGTGCCTCGAGCCCGGTGACCGCGTCCTCGTCGAGAGCCCCACCTATCCGAATGCCATTGTGGGAGTGCGTCGCTCGTCCTACAGGGCTGTGCCTGCCCAGCTGACCCCGACGGGCTGGGACGTCGAGGCGATCGAGGTCGGGCTGCGTCAGAGCGGCGCGCGGGCGGCGTACCTCATCCCCGACCACCAGAACCCGACCGGCCTCGTCATGGACGACGCCACCCGCGCGGCCCTGGCTCCGGTGCTGGCCCGGGCGAGCACCGTCCCCGTCGTCGACGAGACCTTCGTCGAGCTGGGGCTCGACGAGACCACGGGCTCATCGCTCCCTCCTCCGTTCGCCCTCACCTCCCGCGAGACGCACACCCTCGGCAGCGCCGGCAAGACGTGGTGGGGCGGGCTGCGCGTCGGCTGGGTGCGCGCTCCCGAAGGCGCCGTCGAGGCCGTCATCGAGGCGCGGCACAGCCTCGACCTCGGCACTGCGATCCTCGAACAGCTCGTCGTCGCAGACCTGCTCGGGCAGGGCGAGGCGCTGCTCGTCGAGCGCCGCCGTGAGGCCCGGGCGCGACGCGACGCCCTCGTGGCCGCGCTGCACCGGCACGTGCCGCAGTGGCGGTTCGACGTGCCGAGCGGCGGGCTCAACCTCTGGTGCGAGCTCCCGGCCCCGCGCGGGGACGAGCTCGCTCGCGTCGCGGAGTCCGCCGGTGTCCGGCTCGCCCGCGGTGGTCAGTTCGGTGTCGAGGGCGGCCTCGCGCGCTGGGTGCGGGTGCCCTTCTGCGTGGCGCCGGACGAGGCCGACGAGGTGGGCCGACGGCTCGCAGTGGCTTGGCAGCTGGCCCTCGGAGAGCGCCCCACCTCACGCGAGGTCACGCCCCTCATCGCGTGATCGACTGCGAGACTGGACCTGTGAGCAGCGGTGGTCCGGGACGCGTGACGAGCTGCCGGTGGGAGCACGGCAAGGTCGTCGAGGAGGGCTTCGCGCTCGACGACGTCTCCGAGTACCTGGACGACGAGGCCTCGCTGGTCTGGGTCGACCTGTGCGAGCCCGACCACGTGGCGCTGCACGCCCTCGCGGACGAGCTCGGCCTGGACCCGCACGCCGTCGAGGACGCCGTCACGGCCGGCGAGCGACCCAAGGCCACGCGCCACGCGCGCCACACGTTCCTCACCGTCTACGCCGCGAGCCTCTCCGCCGCTGACGCCGACGCCCAGCCCGCCGTCGCCGGTGCGGGGCGCCTCGACCCGACGGCACGCGAGTCGCGCCTCCGCACGACCCGCATCTCCGCCTTCGTGCTGCCCCGCGGCGTGATCACGGTGCGCAGTGACGACTCGTTCGACATGGCACCGGTGCTGGAGCGCTGGAACGAGGACCCTGAGCTGCTGGGCCTCGGTGTGGGCGCGCTCGTGCACGGTCTGCTCGACACCGTCGTCGACGGGCACTTCGAGGCCATCCAGCAGCTCGACGACGCGATCGAGGGTCTGGAGGACCTGCTCTTCGACGAGAGCGGGCAGGTGCACGCCGTCCAGATGCGCACCTACCGGCTGCGCAAGGAGCTCGTGGAGCTGCGCCGCGTCGTGCTGCCCATGCGCGACGTCGTCAACGCCGTGCTGCGCCACCGCAGCGACCTCGAGCAGCGCCACACCGAGCTCGACGGCTTCTACGACGACCTCTACGACCACGTGCTGCGCGCGGCCGAGTGGACCGAGTCACTGCGCGACATGGTGACCACCGTCTTCGAGACCAACCTGTCGCTGCAGGACGCCCGGCTCAACACCGTCATGAAGAAGCTCACCGGATGGGCGGCCATCATCGCCGTGCCCACCGCCGTGACCGGTTGGTACGGCCAGAACGTGCCCTACCCCGGCTTCGGCCAGCCGGTGGGGGTGCTCGTCAGCGCGGCCGTCATCCTCGGCATCGCTGCCACGCTCTACGTCGTCTTCCGGCGCAAGAACTGGATCTGACCGCGCGAGCCGACGGCCAGGACACGACGACGGGCCGGGCACGACGACGGGCCGGGCACGACGACGGGCGGGGCACGACGACGGGCCGGGCACCGCGGGGCCCGGCCCGTGGCCTGCGATGGCGAGACCGCCGGACGTCAGTCGCGCGTCAGCTTGCGGTACGTGACGCGGTGGGGGCGGGCGGCCTCCGGGCCGAGCCGCTCGACCTTGTTGGCCTCGTAGGACTCGAAGTTGCCCTCGAACCAGTACCACTTGGCCGGCTCGTCCTCGGTGCCCTCGTAGGCAAGGATGTGCGTCGCGATGCGGTCGAGGAACCACCGGTCGTGGGTGATCACGACGGCGCAGCCCGGGAAGTCGAGCAGCGCGTTCTCGAGGGAACCGAGCGTCTCGACGTCGAGGTCGTTGGTGGGCTCGTCGAGCAGGAGCAGGTTGCCGCCCTGCTTGAGGGTGAGCGCGAGGTTGAGGCGGTTGCGCTCGCCGCCGGACAGCACACCCGAGAGCTTCTGCTGGTCGGGGCCCTTGAAGCCGAATTGCGAGACGTAGGCCCGCGAGGGGATCTCGACGTTGCCGACCTTCATGTAGTCGAGGCCGTCGGAGACGATCTCCCAGAGGTTCTTCTTCGGGTCGAGGCCCTCACGTCCCTGGTCGACGTAGGAGATCTTGACCGTCTCGCCGATCTTGACCTCGCCCGAGTCGGGCTGCTCGAAGCCGACGATCGTCTTGAACAGGGTCGACTTGCCGACACCGTTGGGCCCGATGACGCCGACGATGCCGTTGCGGGGCAGCGAGAACGAGAGGTTGTCGATGAGGACGCGGTCGCCGAAGCCCTTCCTGAGGTTCTTGACCTCGATGACCGTCGAGCCGAGGCGCGGGCCCGGCGGGATCTGGAGCTCCTCGAAGTCGAGCTTGCGGGTGCGCTCGGCCTCGGCGGCCATCTCCTCGTAGCGGGCGAGTCGCGCCTTGCTCTTGACCTGGCGGCCCTTGGCGTTGCTACGGACCCACTCGAGCTCGGTCTTCAGTCGCTTGGCGAGCTTGGCGTCCTTCTTGCCCTGGATCTGCAGGCGCTCGGCCTTCTTCTCGAGGTAGGTCGAGTAGTTGCCCTCGTACGGGTAGAGGCGACCGCGGTCGACCTCGGCGATCCACTGCGCGACGTTGTCGAGGAAGTAGCGGTCGTGGGTGACCGCGATGACGGCGCCCGGGTAGCTCTCGAGGTGCTGCTCGAGCCAGAGCACCGACTCGGCGTCGAGGTGGTTGGTCGGCTCGTCGAGGAGGAGCAGGTCGGGCTTCTGCAGCAGCAGCTTGCACAGGGCCACGCGGCGGCGCTCACCACCGGAGAGGTTGGTGACGGGCGAGTCGGCCGGCGGGCAGCGCAGCGCGTCCATCGCCTGCTCGAGCTGGCTGTCGAGGTCCCAGGCGTCGGCGTGGTCGATGTCCTCCTGCAGCTTGCCCATCTCGGCGAGCAGCGCGTCGTAGTCGGCGTCGGGGTCGGCCATCTCGGCGGAGATCTCGTTGTAGCGGTCGAGCTTCGCCTTGATCTCGCCGGCGCCCTCCTCGACGTTGCCGAGGACGGTCTTCTCCTCGTTGAGCGGCGGCTCCTGGAGCAGGATGCCGACGCTGGCGCCGGCGGCGAGGCGGGCCTCGCCGTTGCTGGGCTGGTCGAGTCCGGCCATGATCTTGAGGATCGTCGACTTGCCGGCGCCGTTCGGACCGACCATGCCGATCTTCGCGCCCGGGTAGAACGACATCGAGACGTCGTCGAGGATGACCTTCTCGTTGTGTGCCTTGCGCGCACGGGTCATGGTGTAGATGTACTCGGCCATGCGCACACGCTATCTGTCCGCGCACGCGCCACCGAAATCGGTGTCGACCCCGCGCAACGCCTGCCGGCTGCGGCGGTGGAGATGGCTCGCCGGCCGCAGACCGGTCCCACCGGACCCGGGCACCGCCCGCATCAGGCCGAGGCGCCGACCACCTCGTAGTCGTCCGTCTCGGGGTCTCCCGTCGCGAGCACACCCGCCGCGTCGCCGGTGCCCGCCCCGGTGAGGTCGCCCTCGGGCTCGTAGTCGTCGTCGACGACACCGTCGGCGTCGACGTAGGCGGGCCGGTCGTCCACGGACGAGCCGGAGAGGGCCCGCAGCGACTGCTGGACGTCGGGGTCGGCGGTGCGGTCGTGACCCAGGGCGGCCGCGCGGCTGACGCGCTCGAAGCTGGCGCGCCCCCACGAGAAGTCGTGCCCGATGTGGTCGGCGTCGATCTGGGCAGCGTTGTGGGGGTTGCCGTCGTTGCCGATGTAGGTCTTGATCGCGAGCTTGCCCTCGACGAGCACGGGCTGGCCCTTGCGCAGCGCCTGTGCCGTGTTGGCCGCGAGCGCGTTGAAGGCGATGACGTCGTAGAAGCTCGTCTCGCCGTCGACGAACTTGCCCTCCGCGGTGCGCCGGTAGGGCGTGGTCGCCACCCGGAACGTGGTGTACGGCGAACCGGTGCGGGCGACGCGCTCGACGGGCTCGCTGACGACGTTGCCGTGCAGGGTGATGCGGATCTCGTTCATGCGTGGGCTCCTTGGCTGGGTGCGTGGCGGCTCGTGCCGCCTGCAACCCAGCCTCGGACTCGGCCGCCACGCCCGACAGGCCACGCGCTACCGCTGTGGACAGCCGGGCCGGGTGCCGAGGGGGTGTGGACGAGCGACCCGCTCGCCCCGGGTCTAGGCGCTTCTCGCAGCCCGGCGCGACGGCACACCTCGGCCGGCGGCGAGGGGTCAGCCCGCTGCGGCGTCCAGGTGCTGACGGGTCTCGCGGTGGCGCGCCAGCACCTCGTCGACCGGCACCAGGATGTGCTCGTCGGCCACGGCTGCCACCGACTCGGAGAGCCGTTTGCCCACCACGGCGCGGGGGGGGCGGGGCCCGCCGCGCGCCCCCAACCGCCACCCCCCCCCCCGGCCCCCCCCCCCCCCCCCGGCCCCCCCGCG
>CBHRRQ010000233.1:0-6499 GCA_966081555.1 uncultured Terrabacter sp. | reverse complement strand
CTGGCCGAGCCCGGTCGAGACCTGACCGAGGCCACCGGACACCTGGCCGAGGCCACCGGAGACCTGACCGAGGCCGGCGGCGCCGGCCGTGGTCCGGTCGCGCAGCTGGGTCAGTCCACCCTGGACCTGCGTCAGGATGCCCTTGCAGACGACGCCGCAGTCGGTCGACTTCGCCGCCGCAACGCCACCGTCGAGCAGGTCGATGCCGCCGCCGGTCGCGAGGGCGGCGTCGAGGCCGCCCTTGACTTGGTCGACGCCACCCTTGGCCTGGTCGACGCCACCCTTGGCCTGGTCGACACCACCCTTGGACTGGTCGACACCGCCCTTGGACTGGTCGACACCACCCTTTGACTGGTCGACACCACCCTTGAGCTGGTCGAGGCTGCCACCCGTCTTGGTGGCCTCTGCGAGGCCGGCGCGGATCTGGTCGACGCCGTCGATGAGCGTGCCGGTCTGGCCCTTGTCACCCAGGCCTGCCCGCAGCTTCGAGATGCCGGCGTGGAGCGGCTTGGCCTGGTCCGGGAGACCGCCGACGCCGTCGTAGAGCTTGGTGAGACCTGCGTCGACCTGGTCGAGGCCGTTGGCCACCTGGGCCAGGCCGTCGAGCAGCGCAGGAGCGTTCTCGCCGAGGAGGTGGAGTCCCCCGGCGACCTGGCCGGCTCCGTCATCAACCTGGGTCGCGCCGTCGCTCAGCTTCTTCGCGCCGGCGTCGAGACGCCCCGCGCCGTCGGCGAGCTGGCCCGCACCGTCGGCGAGCTTGGCCGATCCGGCCTTGGCCGTGCCTGCGCCGGCCGCCAGCTTGGTGGTGCCGTCCTTGAGCTGGCCGGCTCCGCTGGCCAGGTCGCGCGAACCGGGCAGGGCCTGCGCCCCGAGCCCGGCGTCGAGCTTCTTGGCGCCGTCGCGAAGCTGGATGAGGCCCGCGAGGAGCGTGCCGGCACCGTCGCGGAGCTTGAGCAGGTTGGCGTCGATCTCCGTCGCGCCCGCCGTCAGGGTGGCGCCCGTGGTGGCACCCCCCTTGTAGCTCTCGGCGCCGCCCTTGAAGGAGGGACTGTCGAGCGGGCTCACCGGGAGGGCGGAGACGGAGGCCTTCGGCAGCGTGCCGTCGACGATGTCAGCGGCATACCCGAACGTGGCGCTCGGGGTGCCGATGGGCCCGAAGAGCGTCATCGTGAACGTCAGCTTCGTGCCGCCCCGACCGTCACCGGCGACGTTCGCCTCCTTGGAGGAGACGTTTGTGAACGTGCCCGGGAGCGTCGTCGCGAGCGAGCCGACCATGGGGATGACGACGCTCTCGGTCGCGGTCGCGCTCTTGCCGGTGCCGTCGTCGAAGGTGACCTCCTGCGAGGTGCCGGTCACGTTCTTGACCGTGTAGCGGACCTCGAGGCGACCGCTGCGTCCGAGCAGGTCGCCGGCCTCGACCGGCTTACCGTCGAGCGTGTAGACGGCCTGGACCTCGAGGGGGAGCTTCTTTGTGTAGTCGCTGACCGTGCGCAGCCGCTGCTCGCCGTCGACGTCGAACGTGCCGACCATGACGCCGTCCTTGACCTCGAACCCACCGAAGCCGTCGAGGTTGCGCAGACCCTGCGCCTCGACCGGGTTCTGGAGGTTGACGACGCCGCGGCCCTGCATGGCGACCTGCTCG
Source organism: uncultured Terrabacter sp. (assembly GCA_966081555.1). GTDB lineage: Bacteria > Actinomycetota > Actinomycetes > Actinomycetales > Dermatophilaceae > Terrabacter. Next base: position 4,857 of record CBHRRQ010000233.1, on the reverse strand, counting down.
TACACGCGCGCGACATCGACCTTGCCGCTCGGGTCGAGGTAGGCCTGGACGGTCTCGGTGTTGGACACCTGAACCTGGCTGTTGCCGGCGGCCGCCGCGGGGGCGGCGGCGAGCATCAACAGGGTTGGCATGGCGGCCAGCCCGGCCACCACGGTGGCGATGGTGCGCTTGCTCACTTGGCTGCTCCAGTCACGAGGTCGTCGAGGTTGGTGTTGCTGTCCGAGGCCTTGGCTCGCTTCGTGGGCCTGCCCGTGGCCCTTGCCGTGACGGGTTCCGCAGACGGGCCCGTCTGCGCAGCAAGGAGGTTCGTGGCGAGGAAGCCGAGACCGACTGCCAGCAGGACGGTCGTCGCCGCCGCCGGGGACTCGGTGAGGAACTGCGAGGGGGCGTTGGTGTACACCGACTCGTAGGCGCCCACGATCGAGGCGGCGCCGACGAGGCCGCTCCAGAGCGGGAGCCGTCCGCGGCTCACGGCGGCAACCCCCGCAATGAGGATGACGACGACGAAGGCTGCAACCGCGCGACCGCCGGACGAGTCGGGCAGCACGGCGGCGCGCAAGGCGAAACCAAGCCAAGCCAGCAGGAAGCCGGCGAGGAAGCCGACGACCTTGCCCCAAGCGGGACGGTGCGGGACGAGTCCGAGGACGCCGCCGAGGGCCGCACCGAGAAGAGCAACGTGCTCCAGGTCCAGGCCGAGCAGGTTGCTCAGCCCAATGATGACTGCCGCGAAGACGGCGAGACACAGACCTGTGACCAGGCTTCTGACCATGTCCACCTCACAGTAAAAGCACCCACCTCCGTTGGTGAGTGCAAGTTACCGAGCAGTATGCAGACACCCGGACCCGAGCGCGACCCCGTCGAGGCCCGCATGGGTCGCCGATGCAGAAACGTGACCTTTCGGACGCACAGAACGGGTACGGAGGCTCATTGGGCGCGTTCCGTCACGAGCTGCCTCAGGGACGTGGCCGCGTTCTGTCAGTGGGCGGCGTCGTGCCAGGAGTGGCCGACCCCGACGTTGATGTCGAGCGGGACGTCCATCGGCGCCGCGTTGCCCATCTCGTGCCGCACGAGCTTCTCGAGGTCGTCGCGCTCGCCCTCGGCCACCTCGAGCACGAGCTCGTCGTGCACCTGGAGCAGCACCCGTGACCGCGCACCCGACGTCGTCAGCGCGCGGTCGACACCGATCATTGCGACCTTCATGATGTCTGCGGCAGACCCCTGGATGGGCGCGTTGAGCGCCATGCGCTCGGCCATCTCGCGGCGCTGACGGTTGTCGGACGTGAGGTCGGGCAGGTAGCGACGGCGACCGAACATCGTTGCGGTGTAACCGGTGCCGCGCGCCTCTGCCACGACGTCGCGGAGGTAGTCGCTGACGCCGCCGAAGCGCTCGAAGTAGCCGTCCATGAGGCCCCGGGCCTCCTCGGTGCTGATGGTCAGCTGCTTGGAGAGGCCGAACGCCGACAGGCCGTAGGCGAGGCCGTAGGACATCGCCTTGACCTTCGAGCGCATCGCTGCAGTGACGTCGTCGGGCTCGACGCCGAAAACCTTGGAGCCGACGAACTTGTGGAGGTCCTCGCCGGTGCGGAAGGCCTCGATGAGGCCCTCGTCGCCGGACAGGTGGGCCATGACCCGCATCTCGATCTGGGAGTAGTCGGCCGACATGAGGGCCTCGTAGCCGTCGCCGACGACGAAGAGCTCGCGGATGCGGCGCCCCTCCTCGGTGCGGATCGGGACGTTCTGGAGGTTCGGCTCGGTGGAGCTGAGGCGCCCCGTGGCCGCGATCGTCTGCAGGTAGGTGGTGTGGATGCGGCCGTCGTCGGCCACCGACTTCTGCAGCCCCTCGACCGTGACGCGCAGCCGTGCCGAGTCGCGGTGGCGCAGCAGCGCCTCGAGGAACGGGTGCTCGGTCTTGGCGAAGAGGTCGTTGAGGGCGTCGGCGTCGGTGGTGTAGCCGGTCTTCGTCTTCTTCGTCTTGGGCATGCCGAGGGTGCCGAAGAGCACCTCCTGCAGCTGCTTGGGCGAGCCGAGGTTAATCTTCTCGCCGCCGATCGCGTCCCACGCGTCCTGCTGCGCCGCGGCCACCTTGGCCGCGAAGTCCTTCTCCAGCTCGTCGAGCCCCGTGACGTCCACGGCGATGCCGGTGCGCTCCATGCGGGCGAGCACGTCGACGAGCGGCAGCTCGACCTCGGCGAGCAGCTCGGCGCCGCCCGTGGCCGCCACCTGCTCGTCGAGCACGAGCGCGAGGTCACGCACGGCCGTCGCCCGCACCATCTCCTGCTGCGCGGCCCTCTCGTCGGCGTCGCCGCCGAAGTCCAGCATGCCCTGGCCGTCGGCGCTGCTCGTGCCGCTCAGCTCGCGCTTGAGGTGGCGCAGGACGAGGTCGTCGAGGTGGTAGGTGCGCTGGTCGGGCTTGACGAGGTAGGCCGCGAGCTGGGTGTCGCTGGTCAGCCCGGCGAGCGTGAAGCCTCGTGCGGTCAGCGCCTCGATGGGTCCCTTGGCGTCGTGCATGGCCTTGGGGCGCGCCGGGTCCTCGAGCCAGGAGGCGATGGACGTCTCGCCCTCGGGCGTCAGGGTCGTGAGGTCGACCCAGGCCGCCGCACCGTCGGGCGAGGCGATGGCCAGGCCGGTGGCGTCGCCGGTGCCCCGCGACCACGTGCCGGTGACCGAGATCGCCGCGCGCTCCCCCGCCGGCAGGTGCTCGGCGACCCAGTCGGGCACCTGCGCCGGCTCGAGCACCGAGCCGTCGACGTCGAAGCCGGACTCGGCCTCGGGCTCGCTCGCCTCGACCTCGGCGAAGAGACGGTCGCGCAGCACCCGGAACTCGAGGCGGTCGAAGACCTCGTGCACCTCCTCGCGAGCCCACTGGTGGCGCTCGAGGTCGGCCAGGCCCACCCCCACCGGGGCGTCCTTGACGAGCTGGTTGAGGCGCCGGTTGCGCAGCACCTGGTCGAGGTGCTCGCGCAGCGAGTCGCCGGCCTTGCCCTTGATCTGGTCGACACCCGCGACGATGCCCTCGAGGTCGCCGAACTGGGTGATCCACTTCGCGGCCGTCTTGGGTCCGACGCCGGGCACGCCGGGCAGGTTGTCGGAGGTCTCGCCCACCATCGCCGCGAGGTCGCTGTAGCGGGTGGGCGGCACGCCGTACTTCTCCTCGACCTGGGCCGGACCCATGCGCCACACCTCGGACACGCCGCGCACCGGGTAGAGGATCGTGACGTTGTCGGAGACCAGCTGGAACGTGTCGCGGTCGCCGGAGCAGATGAGCACCTCGGCGCCCTGCGCGTCGGCGTCGGTGGCGATGGTCGCGATGATGTCGTCGGCCTCGTAGCCCTCGAGCTCGACGTGCGTGATGCGCAGGGCGTCGAGCACCTCCTTGACCAGCGGCAGCTGGCCGGAGAACTCGTCGGGCGTGCGCGCCCGGCCCGCCTTGTACTCGGCGTACTGCTCGGTGCGGAACGTCTGCCGCGACTTGTCGAAGGCCACCACGACGTGCGTCGGCTGCTCGTCACGCAGCATGTTGATGAGCATCGAGGTGAAGCCGTAGACGGCGTTGGTGTGCTGGCCGGTGACCGTCGAAAAGTTCTCGGCGGGGAGCGCGAAGAACGCACGGTAGGCCAGGGAGTGTCCGTCGAGGAGGAGAAGTCGGCTCACACCGCAACCCTAGTGGCGGCCACCGACGGCGTGACCCGGGGCACGGCCCCGACGGGACCGACGGCAGGGCGGCATACGATCCCGTCCATGACCGAACGGACGACCGACTCGACCACCGGCGCCAACGCCGACGGCGCGATCCACCAGCACGTCGACGCGATGCGCGCCATGGCCCAGGGAACCCTCCTCGAGCGCATGCAGATCGAGATCGTCGAGGCCTCGCCCGAGCGGCTCGTCGCAACGATGCCCGTCGCGGGCAACACCCAGCCCTACGGGCTGCTCCACGGGGGCGCGAGCGTCGTGCTGGCCGAGTCGCTCGGGTCCATCGGCGCCCAGATCCACGCCGGACCCGGCCGGGTCGCCGTCGGCCTCGACATCAACGCCACGCACCACCGAGCAGCCCGCTCAGGCGTCGTCACCGGCACCGCCACGCTGCTCAGCGCCGGCCGCACGCTCGTCAGCTACGAGGTCGTCGTGACCGACGAGGACGGCCGCCGCATCTGCACGTCGCGGATCACCTGCCTGCTGCGCGACGCGGCGCCCGGCGCCTGACCCCGGGGGCCGGCGCACCGCGGAGCGGTCAGCCGGCGATCTTCGGGTCGTGCCGCGTGGCCCTCGTGCGGGAGCGGAGGTCACGCCGCCGCTGGAGCAGGTCGAGGGTGACCCGCTGCGGGGCGGGCCGCGTCTCCCCCGCCAGCTTTCGCTGCAGCGTGGCCGCCGAGGCCACGCGGCGCACGGTCTCGGGCGCGAAGCCGAGCCGGGCGAAGAAACGGTTCGCGTCGCGGTCGCCCGCCGGCACGGCACTCGCGAGGTGCTCGCAGCCCTGCCGGTCGGCATACCGGCTCGCGGCCGTGAGGAGCGCACGGCCGACGCCCTGGCGCCGGAACTCGGGGTGCACGTAGAGCATGTCGATCGACACGCAGGGCGAGTCGACGAGAAGGCTGCGGGTCGAGTCGGCCAGCACGACGTAGCCGCGGGCGCGACCGTCGACCGACGCGATGAAAGCGCAGATGTCGTTGCGCTGCAAGGCAGTTCGCAAGGTGCCGTCGAGCGCCAGCCGCTGCGCGGCCTCGGGGGTGGTGCCACCCTCGATGCGGTGCGTGATCCACAGCTCGATGAACTGCGAGTGCAGGCTCTCGTCCACCCGCTGCACCGACACGGTCGATCGACCCATCATCCCTCCTGTTCCTGCCCCGAGGTCACCCG
>CBHRRQ010000232.1:0-6531 GCA_966081555.1 uncultured Terrabacter sp. | reverse complement strand
CGTCGACCTCGCGCGCAGCCTCGAGGTCGACGACGCGCTCGCGCAGCACGTCACGCTCCGCTTCGGCCGCAGCGGACCGGGCGAGCAGGGCCGACCGCGCCGACAGCCAGGCGACGACGGCGCCGACCAGCCCTCCGACGACGAGCCCGACGAGCAGCGCGGTGGTGTCCATGCGCACACCGTCGCAGAGGGCGCCGACAGTGGCGCAGCCGACACCCCGGCCTCCGGGGCCGGCCGCGTCTGTTACACCTTGACCCGTGAGCGAGTACGACGACGCGACCCGGCTCGAGCCCGGCGACGACCCGACGACGTGGCACGGCACCTTCCACGAGGAGTGGATGATCGGCAACGCCGTCAACGGCGGCCTCGTCATGGCGACCGCGCTGCGCGCCCTCGGCGGGCACCTCGCGGCCGACCCGACCGAGACCACCGAGCACGTCGACCCGGTGGTGCTCTCCGCGTACTTCATGACCGCCTCGCAGCCCGGCCCCGTGACGGTCACCACCGAGGTCATGCGCTGCGGCCGCAAGCTCTCGACCGGGCAGATGACGATCCACCAGGCCGGCGACGACGGGCAGCCGGTCGAGCGCATGCGCGCCATCGGCTCGTTCGGCAACCTCACCGACCTCGAGGTGCAGCGCCAGGCGAGCCCGCCCGACCTGCCCCCGCCCGACCAGTGCCTGTCGGCGGAGCAGGCGCCCCCCGACTTCCTGGCCAACGCGAAGTTCCTCGAGCGCCTCGACCTCAGGCTCGACCCGTCCACGGCCGGCTGGGCGCTCGGCAAGCCGTCGATGCGGGGCGCCATGCGCGGCTGGCTGCGGCTGCGCGACGGCCGCGAGCCCGACACGACGATGCTCATGATGGCGCTCGACGCGCTGCCTCCCGTGGCGTTCGACCTCGGCCTGCTCGGCTGGACCCCGACGCTCGAGTTCACCGGCCACATCCGCCGCCGTCCCGCACCCGGGTGGCTGCAGGTCTCGCTGTCGAGCGAGACGCTCGGCGGCGGCATGATGGAGGAGGACGCCATGATCTGGGACTCCGCCGGCAACCTCGTGGCCCAGTCCCGCCAGCTCTGCGGCGTGCGGATGCCGCGCTGAGGGGAGCCGCTTCGTGGCCGTCGAGCTCGTCTACGAGACCCACTCGATCACCGAGGACAACGAGGCAGGAATCGCCACCGGTTGGCTGCCGGGACGCCTCTCCGAGCGCGGCCGCAGCCTCGCCCTGGAGCTGGGGCGGCGCCGCCCGGCCCGCGGGTTCGCAGCCGTCTGGCACTCCGACCTCGGCCGCGCCGTCGAGACGGCCCAGCTCGCATATGCCGGCACCGGGGTTTCGCTGGTCGCCGACGCCCGCCTGCGTGAGTGCGACTACGGCGTGCTCAACGGCCGGCCCGTCGCCGACCTCGAACGCGTACGACTCGAGCACGTCGACGACCCCTTCCCGGGCGGAGGTCAGAGCTATGGGGACGTCGTCGACGCGACGGCGGGCGTCCTCGACGACCTGCGGCGCAGCCACGACGGGCAGCGCGTGCTCCTCATCGCGCACTCGGCCAACCGGTGGGCCCTGCAGCACCTCCTCGACGGCACCCCGCTCGAGCAGCTCCTCGACGCGCCGTTCGCATGGCAGCCCGGCTGGGAGTGGACGCTGGCGTGACGGGTGCCGCACGGCATCCGACGTGGTCGGGAGTCCGCCCCAGCGCCGGTAGACTCCTGACCCCGTGGCACTCACCATCGGAATCGTCGGTCTCCCCAACGTCGGCAAGTCGACGCTCTTCAACGCGCTGACCAAGAACAACGTGCTCGCCGCGAACTACCCCTTCGCGACGATCGAGCCGAACGTCGGCGTCGTGCCGCTGCCCGACCCGAGGCTGGGGGCGCTCGCCGAGATCTTCAGCTCGGAGAAGACCCTCCCGGCGACCGTGAGCTTCGTCGACATCGCCGGCATCGTGCGCGGCGCGAGCGAGGGCGAGGGCCTCGGCAACAAGTTCCTCGCCAACATCCGCGAGGCCGACGCGATCTGCCAGGTCGTGCGCGCCTTCGAGGACGGCGACGTCGTGCACGTCGACGGCAAGGTGAGCCCCGCCAGCGACATCGAGACCATCCACACCGAGCTCATCCTCGCCGACCTCCAGACCCTGGAGAAGGCCGTGCCGCGCCTCGAGAAGGAGGCGCGGATCAACAAGGACAAGAAGGCCACCCTCGAGCTCGCGCAGGCCGCACAGAAGGTGCTCGAGGAGGGCCACACCCTGTACGCCGGTGCCGCGGCCGCGGGGATCGACCTCGCGGAGGCCAAGCAGCTCGGCCTCCTTACGACCAAGCCCTTCATCTACGTCTTCAACCTCGACGAGGACCAGCTCGCCGACGCCGAGCTGCAGGCCTCGCTGCGCGAGCTCGCGGCTCCGGCCGACGCCGTCTTCCTCAACGCCAAGCTCGAGATGGACCTCATGGAGATGGAGCCCGACGAGGCGCTCGAGCTGCTCCAGAGCTTCGGCGCCGAGGAGTCGGGTCTCGACCAGCTCGCCCGCACCGGCTTCCACACGCTCGGGCTCCAGACCTACCTCACGGCGGGGCCCAAGGAGTCGCGCGCCTGGACGATCGGCAAGGGCTGGACCGCCCCGCAGGCGGCCGGCGTCATCCACACCGACTTCCAGCGCGGCTTCATCAAGGCCGAGGTCGTGAGCTTCGACGACCTCGTGGCGGCCGGCTCGATGAACGCGGCCAAGGCGGCCGGCAAGGTGCGCATCGAGGGCAAGGACTACGTCATGGCCGACGGCGACGTGGTGGAGTTCCGCTTCAACGTGTAGCCGCCCGCCGCGTCTCGCCACGGCGCTCGTCCCGTCGCCGGGCGCCGCGCGACGGTACCCTGACGCTCGCCGACACCATCCCGGAGCGACCGGGAGCCGACCGTAAGACACCAGCCCACCTCAGCCGACACCCCACGCCGACCGACAAGGAGCACCGTGTCCCAGCAGGTCCACACGCCGCCCCGAGAGCGGCAGGAGTCCCACGAGGCGCCCAGGAGCGGCGCCTCCCGCGCGCCACGACGCGGAGACATCCAAGGTATGCGTGCCGTGGCCGTCCTCGCCGTCATGCTGAGCCACGCCGAGATCGCCGGATTCGCCGGGGGCTACGTGGGCGTCGACGTCTTCTTCGTCATCTCCGGCTTCCTCATCACCGGGATCCTCGCCCGTGAGGTCACCAAGACCGGGCGGGTCTCCATCGCCGGGTTCTACTCCCGGCGCGCCCTGCGCATCCTGCCGGCGGCCACCGTGGCGCTGCTCGTCGTGTGCGCCGTATCGCTGCTGGTCTACACGACGAGCAACCTGCGCCTGGTGCTCCAGGACATCGGGGCAGCCGCGCTCTTCTCGGCCAACATCGACTTCGCGCTCGCCGGCACCGACTACTTCTCGACGAACGCGTTCGTGTCGCCGGTGCAGCACTTCTGGTCGCTCGCCGTGGAGGAGCAGTTCTACCTCGTCTGGCCCGCGGTCATCGGCCTCATCATGTACCTCGGGGCGCGGGCCCGAGGCACGGCGGGCTCGTCACGCCCGGCGACGCGGGCGGTGGCCCTCCGGCGGTCGGCGGCCCTCATCCTGCTGCTCGCGCTCCTCTCCTTCTGGTGGTCGGTGCACCGCACGGGCACCAACCCGCAGATGGCCTACTACTCCACCTTCACGCGCACCTGGGAGCTCAGCGTGGGCGCGCTGCTCGCGTTGGCGGCAGGAGGCATCGGCCGCCTGCCCGCCCTGGTCAAGGGCGTGGCGTCGTGGGCCGGTCTCGTCGCGATCGCCGTCGCCGTGCTCACCTTCGACTCGACCACCCCGTTCCCCGGCTGGCACGCGGCACTGCCCGTGATCGGTGCGGCGCTCGTGCTCGGGGGCGGCATAGACGGGCCGCGAAACGGGGCACGCCTGCTGCTCGACACGCGACCCATGCGCTTCGTCGGCAACATCTCCTACTCGCTCTATCTGTGGCACTGGCCGCTGCTCATCCTGCCCAGCGCCTACGTCGTGCGTGACCTCGGGCTGCTCGAGCGGCTGCTCGCCCTCGGAGCGTCGGTCCTGCTCGCCTGGGCCAGCTACCGGTGGGTGGAGACGCCGTTCCACCACCCCGCGAAGACGGCTCTCCAGGACGACCGCGGCGCTCACGCCGACGGGAGCGCGCGGGCCGGAGGCACCGCCCTGTCGCGCGCGCACCTGCGCGGCACCGCACGTGCGCAGCGGCGCTCGGTCGCCCGCTCGCTGCTGCTCTGGCCCGCCGCGGTGGCCATGGTGCTCACCAGCGTCGCGGGCGTGTGGGCCTACGACGCCAGCCGCACCGCCGAGGCCGCGTCGGCCCTGTCCAGGTCGAGCGCCGCCCCCGCGACGGCCGAGCAGCTCGTCGCCGACGTGGCCCAGGCGGCGGCGCTGGCTCGGGACGACGCGCCCCTGCCCGAAGCGCTCGTCCCCGCCCTGCCCGACCTCTTCGGCGACAGCACCCACCCGCTGGGCACGTGCTCGGCCTCGCGCGAGGCCCTGACGATCGACATCTGTCCCAGCGGCGACACCAAGGCGTTGCGCACCATCGTGCTGTGGGGCGACTCCCACATCGGCATGTGGATGCGCCCGCTCGAGCAGCTCGCCAAGGAGCGCGGCTACAAGATCGTCCCCTTCACCAAGGCCAGCTGCGTGCCGCTCGACGAGGTGGAGTGGTACCGCGGCAAGGCCTACCCCGAGTGCCGCAAGTTCGGCCAGTGGTCGCTCGAGCAGATCGCGCGCATCAAGCCGGACCACATCATCATCAGCGGCTTCCTCGGCACGCCCCTCGTCAACGAGGCGGGCACCGGGCCGGTGCCGGTGGGCCAGGACTCCGAGCGGTTCACCGCCGGTGCGCAGCGGATGCTCTCGAAGGTGCACTCGCGACTGCCCGCCACGAGGGTGACCGTCCTCAGCGACGTGTCGATCCTCGAGCAGGACGCCGGCAAGTGCCTGGGCTCCAAGCGCGCCACCATGGGCACGTGCGTCAAGCCGATGTCCTCCGCCATCGCCTCGCGCAACACCGGCTGGAAGACGGCGACCGCGGCCACCGGCGCGCACTACCTCGACCTGCTGCCCTACTTCTGCGCCGACACCTGCCCCATCGTCGTCGGCAGCACCATCGTCTACCGCGACGCCAACCACATCACGAGCACGTACGCCCAGAGGCTGAAGCCGGTCTTCGGCACCAAGCTCGGCCTCTGACCGGTCGCGCCACGGCGCGTGCCATGTCGGTGGGCCGTGCCATGGTCTGACCATGGACACGGCACAGGACCGGAACGAAGACAGTCGGCCGGCGACCGACGCTCGGGGCGCGGTCGGCGGTGGTGACGCTCGGCTGGTGCGCGACGAGGACCTGCACGGCACGCGGTTCGTCGGCTGCGACCTGACCGGGGTCGTGGTGCGGGGCAGCGAGGTGGCAGGCATGGAGGTGGACTCGCCCTGGCTGATGGAGGGTGGCGCGCGCCTGCTCGTCAACGGCGTCGACGTCGTCCCCCTCGTCGACGCGGAGCTGAACCGTCGCGTCCCCGGGCGTGAGCTGCGCTCGGCCACGAGCCCCTCCGGCCTGCGTGACGCCTGGGCGGCGGTCGAGGCTGCGTGGACGGCCACGCTGCACCGGGCCTCGACCATGCCGCCGGGCACGGTCGAGGCCTCGGTGGACGGCGAGTGGTCGCTGGCGCAGACCCTGCGGCACCTGGTCAGGGCCACCGACACGTGGCTCGGTCGGGCCGTCCTGGGCCTCGACCAGCCCTACCACCCGCTGGGACTGCCCAACGACGATGGCGAGACGCAGGCCCACGACGCGTCGGCGTCCACGGGCCCCACGCCGACCTACCCGGAGGTCCTCGAGGCCCGGGCCGGACGCCAGGCCATGGTGCGCGAGCTCGTGGGCGGCGTCTCCGCGGCCGGGCTGTCCGAACCGCGACACAACCCGCACGCTCCCGAGATCGACGAGACCGTTCTGTCGTGCCTGCACACGATCCTCGAGGAGGAGTGGGAGCACCACCGCTACGCGGTGCGCGACCTCGACGCGCTCGCCGCCGCCCCTGGCGCCAAGCACTAGGGTCGGCGAATGACCGACGACCTGACGATCATGCACAACAGCCGGTGCTCGACCTCGCGAGCCGCCATGGAACGCATCGAGGAGGCACACCTGCAGGCCGAGGTGGTGGACTACCTGCGCGACCCGCTCGATGCGACAGCCCTCGAGGCCTTGCTCGACAAGCTGGAGGACGCGCCGAGCGACCTCGTGCGACGGGACGCGCACTTCGCCGAGCTCGGCCTGACCGACGCCGACGTCGCGACGCGCGAGCAGGTCGTCGCGGTGCTCGCCGCGCACCCGCGGCTCATGCAGCGCCCCGTCCTGGTCCGCGGCGACCGCGCGATCATCGGTCGGCCGAAGGAGCGCGTCGCCGGCTTCCTGGCCGACTGACCTGACGGCCCGGAGCCCGTGCAGGTGGCTCCACCGGCAGGTGGGGCATGTCTTAGCAGGAAGCAGCGGGGCCTGCTGGCTGTGCAGG
>CBHRRQ010000231.1:0-6588 GCA_966081555.1 uncultured Terrabacter sp. | reverse complement strand
AGGCACAGCACGATCTGTCCGCCCAACGGGCGCACGGCGTGCCGCACCGTTGCAGCCCACGCCTTGAAGAGCTCGGCCGCCGACCCCTGGATGACGGCGTTGCGGGCATAGCGGCCCCGGGCTCCGTCGGCCCCGGTGGCGGAGAACTCGCCGGCCCCGGGACGGCCGGCGGCGACGTCCTCGGCGACCGCGCCGGCCACCGGCACGCCGCCGAAGCGGATCAGCCGGCCGCCCCACGTGCGCACGGCCCGGCGGGCGACCCCGTCGGCATACGCGCGGTCGAGCAGCCCCATGGCCACGGGGTAGGCCCGCTCGAGGTCCTTGAGCGCCTCCCCGGCCGCGCCGGAACGCTGCCCGTACATGGCGGCCAGCACGGCCACCTTGGCCTTGGGCCTGTCGGCGCCGAGCTTCGCCGCGACGGGGGCATAGAGGTCGTCGGCGCGGGTCGCCTCGGCGAAGGCGCGGTCGGCGCTGACGACGGCGAGCACGCGCGGCTCGATCTGCCCCAGGTCGGCACGGACGAAGACGTGGCCGGGGGCGGCGCAGATCGCGGGGCGCAGGGGAGCGGGGAGGTTGTGCAGGCCGTTCTGCGCCGTCATCCGGCCGGCCGCACCGTCGCACGCCGTCCAGCCGCCGCGGAGCCGGTCGTCGGGCCCGACGTGCTCGTCGAGCCACCGGTAGCCGTAGGTCGTCGCGATGCGCTCGTCCTTGCGCCAGCGCAGCAGGGCGTCGACCAGCGGGTGGGTGTGGCGGTAGGGCTCGAGCACCCAGGCGCGCGTGTTGGGCACGTCGACGCCGACCGACAGCAGCAGCTCGCGCACCTGGCCGGGGTTGCGCAGGTCGGTGCCCTGACGTCCCCGGGCGTGGCGCAGCACCGCCTCGTCGCGCTCGGCGCGGATCGCCGCCGCGTGGGTGTCGTCACGAGCCCGCGGCCCCGCGGACGCCGCGATGAGGTCCTCGGCGGCGGCCCGGTCGACGGGCAGCCCGTCGCGCTCGAGCTCCAGGCACAGCACGGCAGCGGCCGACTCGGACCAGACCGTGCGTTCGAGGCGCGCGGCATTCGCGCCGCCGATGCGCTCCAGCGCGCCACGTTGAGCGCGCTGGCACTCCAGCGCGAGCCGCGCCAGCTCGCGCAGGCGCGCGTCGTCGCCGGCCCGCGTCATCGCGTCGGCGACGAGGTGGCCGTCCGGGGTGAAGATCGACGCGTCGTCACCCGCCGCCACGTCGAACAGGTCACCGTCGAAGCCGCTCAGGCGCGGCGCCCGCGGCGCCGGCACCTCGGCCTCGTCGAGGCCACGGCACCCGGCGACGACGTGACCCGGGGTGGCCCACCAGCCGCCGTGGACGATGCGATGCGCCTCGGCGAGGTCCCACGTGCGGTTGACCTCGACACCCGAGGCGAGGACGCCGCGCAGCGCAGCAGCCGCCGACCAGACGACCCAGCGCGGCGACAGCCGGGCGTTGAGGTCGACGAAGCGTCGGGTCACGTCGGTGAGCGGCCACGGTTCGTCGACACCCGGCCCGACGGCATACGCCCCCGACGGCCCCAGCACGAGCGCGACGAGCGGCGGCCCGGGAGCCTTGTCAGCCAAGGGAGCCCGCGATGCGGTCGACAGCCTCGCGCAGGATCTCGGGAGAGGTGCCGAAGTTGAGCCGCGCACAGGTGGCGTTGCCGGAGCCGAAGATGGAACCGGGGGAGAGCGCGACGCGGGAGCGCCGCAGCAGCTCGAGCGCCGGCTCGGGCCCGAGGCCGAGGCCGTCGAGGTCGAGCCAGGCGAGGAACGTCGCCTCGGGCACGACGAGACGGACCCCCGGCAGGCGCTCGGCCACGAGAGAGTGGAGCAGGTGCCGGTTGGCGTCGAGCTCGGTGACCAGCCGGCGCAGCCAGTCACGTCCGTCGCGGTAGGCCGCCGTCTGCGCGATGACACCGAGGTGGCTGGCCCCGTAGGTCAGGAACGGGTGGAGGCGTCGCACGTCGGCGACGGCGTCTGCGCCGGGCACGACGACGGCCGCCTTGAGGCCCGCGAGGTTCCACGACTTCGACGCGGACGTGACAGCGAGACCGCGCTCGGTGCCGGGGACGGTGAGGTAGGGCACGAAGGTGCTCGTCGGCATGACGAGGGGCCCGTGCACCTCGTCGGACACGACGCGCACCCCGTGGGCATCGGCGAGCGCGGCCAGCGACGCGAGCTCGGCGGCCGTGTGGACCGTGCCCGTCGGGTTGTGCGGGTTGGAGAGCAGGTAGACCGCGCGCTCGCCCGCCGCGGAGAGCTCGCCGAAGAGGGTGGCGAGGCGGTCGAGGTCGAGGCGGTGGTCGGTGGTGAGCGGTGCCTCGACGACGCGGCGACCGCACGCCTCGATCACCTCGAAGAACGCGTTGTAGGAAGGCACTCCGATGACGACCGGACCACCCGGGTCGGTGAGGAGGCGGAGCAGGTGCGAGACGCCCGACAGCACGTCGGCGACCCCCACCGTGACCGCCGGGTCGACCTTCCACCCCATCTCGTCGGCGGCGAACGAGGCGAACGCCTCGACGTAGGACTGCGTGGTCGCGTAGCCGGTGTCACCGCACCCGACTGCCGCCTGGACGGCCTCGACGACCGGCGGGCAGGGCGTGCAGTCCATCTCGGCGATCCACATCGGGATGACGTCGCCCTCGTAGCGCCGCCACTTCACGGACGTGCGGTCGCGGCTCAGCTGGACCAGCGGCACCGACAGGATCGGCGCGTCGCCGGCTGCCCCGCCGCTCTCGTCGCGCGTCTCGACCATGAGGTGACCCTACGAGACCCCGCCGACGCCGGCGCGGTCGCATCGACGTGGTGGCGGCCCGGCGAGCGCGGGTACGGAACTGGCAGACCGACGAACCGCCACGACGCCGCTGCCGACCCATCCGGCATACGGTGTCGACGGCAGGTCCGTCGGGCCGCACACAGACGTCGAACGAAGGATGGAAGCGCGTGGGCATGTTCGGTTGGGGCAGGAACGAGACCGTCGCGGCGTCGAACGCCACCGCCACACGGGTTCGCGACGCCAAGGACGCCGGGGCGCTCGAACGTGCGGCGCAACCGCCACAGGGCGGTCTGTCCGGAGCCGCCACCCGGCTCGTCGAGCGGCTCCTCGACGTGGGCATCGACGGCAGGGGCCCGTTCGACTCGGCGCACACCGTGGCGACGAAGGCCCTGCAGCAGGCCGGTGGCGACCGCGACCAGGCCCTGCGCATCCTGGTGCGCGACCACCGTCAGCTCGGTGCCGTCGGCGGCTTCGCCACGGGTCTCGGCGGTTTCTTCACGATGCCGGTCTCGCTGCCGGCCAACGTCCTCGAGTTCTACCTGCTCGCCACCCGCATGACGGCGGCCACCGCCAAGGTGCGCGGCTACGACATCGACCAGCCCGAGATCCGGTCCGCCGTCCTGCTCACCCTGACGGGTGCCGACAGCGACGACCTGCTGAAGAAGGCCGGCCTGCAGGCAGCGGGCGGCAAGCTGTCCTCGCTCGCCTTCGAGAGGCTCCCGGCTCCGGCCCTGATGGTCCTCAACAAGGCCGTCGGCTTCCGGCTGCTCGGTCGCATCGGGCAGGGCACGTTCGCCAAGCTCGGCCGCGGTGTGCCGCTCGTCGGCGGGCTCGTCGGGGCGGGGGTCGACGTGTACATGCTCGGGCGCATCGGCAAGCAGGCAGCCAAGGAGTTCCCGCCGGTGGAGACTTTCGGCCGGTGAGCCCGGGGCCAGGCATGAAGAGCGCGTCCCGCATCAAGACGGCTGCGACCGTCGCGTCGGTCCTGCGCGCCTCCCGGCGTCCCGGCGGCCCCGGCATCGCGGAGCGGGTGCAGGCGGTGCCGCGTCTCGTGCGCAGCACCCTCGAGGGCACGTATGCCGGCACGACCCTCCGGCGCCTCGGCCTCGTCGCCGCCGCCGTGGCGTACGTCGCGTCTCCCGTCGACCTGCTGCCGGAAGCGGTCCTGCCCGTGCTGGGCGCCGCCGACGACGCGGTCGTCATCACGTGGGCCGTCAAGGCGTTCTTCGAGGAGACCGACCGGTTCATCGCGTGGGAGGCGGCGCAGGGCCCGCACCTGCGGGCAACGCCGGGCCCCGGCACTTCCCCGCGCACCGAGTCGCTGCGGCTGCCCGAGGGCGTGCGCCAGACGGCCACCGACCGAGTCCTCGAGTCCGTGCGCAGGCGTCTCGAGCGCTGACCCCGCACGATCCACACCCCCTCGGGCCCGGCGGCCCCGGTCCACAGGTGCGCCCCGGGGTCTGCCGGTGCGCGACCGACGCGGCCACGCTCGGGACATGCCGAAGATCTCACTGTCAGGGCCAGCCGAGCTGCTGACCATCATCCCCTTCCACCTCGGTTTCCAGCCCGAGCGCAGCGTCGTCGTGGTGTGCTTCCACGGCAAGCGGCTCGGGCTCGTCGCCAGGCTCGACGCCGTCGGTCACCCGCTCGCGTCCGTGTCGGCCGCTCAGCTGCTGCCGACCGTCACCGACGGCTCACCGTCGTCGGTTGCCGTGGTCGGCTTCGAGGACGATCCGGACGAGTCGCTGCCACTCGTCGAGGAGCTCGTCGAGGGCCTCGCGCACGCAGGAGTGGTCGTACGCGAGCGGCTGGTCGTGCGCGAGGGGAGGTGGCGCTCGATCGGCTGCGACTGCTGTCCCGACGAGGGGTGGCTGCTGCCGGAACAGGCCGACGTGCCCGCGGTGGCGAGCTACGTCGCCCTCGGCCACTCCGTGCTTCCCGACCGGGCTGGTCTGGCCCGCCTGGTCGAGCCGCTCGAGGCGTCCGCCCCGCGGCACGAGCTCGCGGTGGGCGCCATCGAGGACTGGCAGCGGCGCTACGTCGAGGCAGGTGGCTCCGTCGGGGAGCCTGCGGGTGGCGCGAGCGACCGGCCGCCGCGGTCGGCCGGCAGGCGGGGCCCTGCACGAGGTGGCCTGAGCCTGCTCGACGGCGGTGAGCTCTCGGCGCGTGAGTTCCTCGTCAACGACGCTCTGGTGGCCTGGGGCGGACTCTTGCACGGCGAGATCGAGGGGTTCGGGCTGGAGCACTGGCTGCCGGTGGTGGTCGGCCCGCTGCGCGACACCGAGTTCCGCGACGCCCTCATGGCATGGCTGTGCCCCGGTGCCTCCTCGCTCGAGTCGCTCCCCGACGAGCTCGTGACCATGCTCGAGGTCTTCCTCGGTCCCGATCTCCGTGTCTTCTCCGCCACGCCGCCGGCAGGCGCGATCGGGCCGACAGGCCCGGCCGGTCGGGTGGACGCAGAGGGATGGGACGACTGGGACGACGCGGCAGCCCCGCGGCTGCTGCTCTCGCGGCTCGAGGCGGTGTGCCGGATGACGCCCGCCGCGCATGCCGCCCCGGTGCTGTCGCTCTTGGCGGCGCTCGCGTGGTGGTGCGGCGACGGGGCGCGTGCCGGCATCGCGGCCGACCGGGCGCTCGCGCTGGAGCCCGACAACACCCTGGCGGGGCTCGTGCGGCAGTCGCTCGACCACGGCGTGCGCCCGCCGGCCTGCGCCTGAGGCATCGACGGCCTCGGGCGCCAGGCAGACCGCCCGGTCGTCGCGTCCAGGTCGTGGACCGGAGCCTCGGCTGCGGTGCAGCGCTCGGTTATGGTTGGTGCAGGTCATGAGTGCCAGTGACAAGCCCCGGCTCGCTGGTCGGCAACCCTCCTTCGCGGTGGGGTGCCCCGGGTGAAGACCTGGCCGCACCCGTCCCGGGTGTGCGCAAGCGCGAACACCCGAGGAGTGCCTTGATGACCGTCACCCACCGGACGCAGAGCACGCGACGCCTGACGCGCCCGGCCTCTGGTTCGCGCCACGTCGGGCAGGAGCGGGCCCACGACGAGTCTGCCCGGCGGCAGCGGCCCGACGGCGCGTGGCGTAAGGGCGACCCCGTCGGCCGCCGCCAGTTCGCGACGATCGGAGACGTCGAGCTCGAGCGTGGCGGCCTGGTGCCCGACGTCCGGCTCGCCTACGAGACGTGGGGTCGCCTCAACGAGGCCAAGGACAACGTCATCCTCGTCGAGCACGCCCTGACCGGCGACAGCCACGTCGTGGGCGAGGCCGGCGACGGCCACGCCTCCCCGGGTTGGTGGAACTCCCTCATCGGTGCCGGTCGCACCGTCGACCCCGACGAGTGGTTCGTCATCGCCGCCAACGTGCTCGGTGGCTGCCAGGGCAGCACCGGCCCCTCCAGCACCGCCCCCGACGGTGAGCCCTGGGGGAGCAGGTTCCCCTACGTCACCGTGCGCGACCAGGTGGCGGCCGAGCGGGCGCTCCTCGACCAGCTCGGCATCCGCAGGCTCGCCGCTGTCGTCGGTGGCTCCATGGGAGGCATGCGGGCCATCGAGTGGGCGGTCACCCACCCGGCGGACGTCGACCGGTGCATCGTCCTCGCCTCGACGGCCTACGCGACGGCCGACCAGATCGCCTGGTGCCAGCCGCAGCTGCTCGCCATCCGCAACGACCCGGACTTCGCCGGTGGCGACTACTACGCCGGCGACCGTCGGCCCGACGCCGGGCTCGGCCTCGCCCGTCGCATCGCCCACATCACCTACCGCACCGAGACCGAGCTCGACGAGCGTTTCGGCCGGGAGGCCCA
>CBHRRQ010000230.1:0-6604 GCA_966081555.1 uncultured Terrabacter sp. | reverse complement strand
ATCGACGCCTGACCTGCCGGCGCTCTGCGTCCCCCGCGGCCGTATGCCGTCCGGTGCGGACCCGCAGGTCCGCACCGAACGGCATACGCCCGCCTCGACCGTGCGTCAGACGGTGAACTCGTCGGCCACCGAGAGCGCCTCGTCGAGGACGGCCAGCCCCTCCTCCGCCTCGGCCGGCGTCGTCGTGCACGGCGGCACGACGTGCGTGCGGTTGAAGTGCGTGAAGGGCCAGAGTCCACGCTCCTTGCACGCGGCGGCGAAGGCTGCCATCGGTGCGGCCGCTTCACCCCCGGCGTTGTAGGGCACCAGCGGCTCCCGGGTCTCGCGGTCCCGCACGAGCTCGACCGCCCAGAAGACGCCCAGGCCGCGCACCTCGCCGACGCTCGGGTGCTTCGCGGCGATCTCGCGCAGCCGCGGCCCGATGACGTCGCTGCCCAGCGTGCGCGCGTTCTCGATGATCCCCTCCTCGCGGAAGGCGTTGATCGAGGCCACGGCCGAGGCGCACGCGAGCGGGTGCCCCGAGTAGGTCAGGCCCCCCGGGAAGGCGCGCTGGTCGAAGGTGGCGCGGATCTCGTCGGAGATGACGACGCCCCCGAGTGGCACGTAGCCGGAGTTGACGCCCTTGGCGAAGGTGATGAGGTCGGGCCGCACGCCCCAGTGGTCCACGGCGAACCACTCGCCGCACCGGCCGAAACCGGCCATGACCTCGTCGGCGATGAGCATGATGCCGTGCTCGTCGCACAGGTCGCGCACGCCCTGCAGGTAGCCGTCGGGCGGGACGAGGATGCCATTGGTGCCGACGACCGTCTCGAGGATGATCGCGGCGATCGTGTGGGCGCCCTCGACCATGATCGTGTCGCGCAGGTGCTGGAGGGCCCGGTCCCGCTCCTGCTCGTCGTCCTGGGCGTGGAAGGCCGAGCGGTAGGTGTAGGGGCCCCAGAAGTGCACGACGCCGGGGTAGCCGGGCTCGGAGGGCCAACGTCGCGGGTCGCCGGTGAGGGTGATCGAGCCGGCGGTCGCGCCGTGGTAGCTGCGGTAGGTGGCCAGCACCTTGTGGCGCCCGGTGTGCAGGCGCGCCATCCGCATCGCGTTCTCGTTGGCCTCGGCGCCGCCGTTGGTGAAGAACACCGCCGACAGCCCCTCGGGGGCGACCTCGGTGATGAGCCGGGCCGCCTCGCTGCGTGCGTCGTTGGCGAAGGACGGCTGGATCGTCGCGAGCCGGCCGGCCTGCTCCTGGATCGCGGCGACGACCTTGGGGTGGTTGTAGCCGATGTTGACGTTGACGAGCTGGCTGCTGAAGTCGAGGTAGCGCTTGCCCTGGTAGTCCCAGAAGTACGAGCCCTCGGCGCGCGCGATCGGCAGGGGGTCGATGAGTCCCTGCGCCGACCACGAGTGGAAGACGTGGGCGCGGTCGAGCGCGCGCACCTCGTCCTCGCCCATCTGGTCGAGCAGGTCCTTGACGACGGTCCGGCGGTCCAGGTCGGTCATGGTGGGAGTGCTCCTGTCTGTCGGCGCGGTCAGCGGGTGCGCGGGAAACCGAGGTCGACGGTGGACGTCGCAGGGTCGGGCCACCGCTGCGTCACGACCTTGCCGCGCGTGTAGAAGTTGATCCCCTCGGGCCCGTACATGTGCGTGTCGCCGAAGAGCGAGTCCTTCCAGCCGCCGAACGAGTAGTACGCGACGGGGACGGGGATCGGCACGTTGATGCCGACCATGCCGACCTCGACCTCGTTCTGGAACCGGCGGGCGGCGCCGCCGTCGCGGGTGAAGATGGCGGTGCCGTTGGCGTACTGGTTGCGGTTGATGAGGGCCAGCCCTTCGTCGTACGTGTCGACGCGGACGACCGAGAGCACGGGCCCGAAGATCTCGTCGCGGTAGACGGTCATGTCGGGCGTCACGTCGTCGAGGAGCGTCATGCCGAGGAAGAACCCGTCTGCTGGCACGTCCTGCTCGCGGCCGTCGACGACGACGGTGGCACCCGCCGCGGCCCCCTCGGCGACGTAGCCGGCCACCTTGTCGCGGTGCTCGGCCGTGATGAGCGGGCCCATGTCGGTGTCCTCGGCGGTGCCGGGTCCGACCTTGAGGGACGGCAGCCGGTCGGAGACGGCCCGCACCAGCTCGTCACCGATGCCGCCGACCGCGACGGCGACCGACAGCGCCATGCAGCGCTCCCCTGCGGCGCCGTAGGCCGCCGAGACGATCGCGTCGGCCGCCATGTCGATGTCGGCGTCGGGGAGCACGAGGGCGTGGTTCTTCGCCCCGCCGAGTGCCTGGACGCGCTTGCCGTTGGCCGTGCCGCGCTCGTAGATGTACTTCGCGATCGGCGTCGAGCCGACGAAGCTGACAGCGGCGACGTCGTCGTGGTCGAGCAGGGCGTCCACGGCCTCCTTGTCGCCGTGGACGACGGTGAAGACGCCGTCGGGCAGCCCCGCGCGCTTCCAGAGCTCGGCGAGGAACAGCGAGGCGGACGGGTCCTTCTCGCTGGGCTTGAGCACGAACGTGTTGCCGCAGGCGATGGCGTTGGCGCACATCCACAGCGGCACCATGACCGGGAAGTTGAACGGCGTGATGCCCGCGACGACGCCGAGGGGCTGGCGGATGCTGTAGACGTCGACGCCGGAGGCGGCCTGCTCGGAGAAGCCACCCTTGAGCAGCTGCGGGACGCCGGTGGCGAACTCGACGTTCTCGAGCCCGCGGGCGATCTCGCCGACGGCGTCGGAGAGCACCTTGCCGTGCTCGGCCGTGACGATCGTCGCGAGCTCGTCGGTGTGGGTGTGGAGCAGCTCGCGGAAGGCGAAGAGGACGGCCGCCCGCTTCGAGAGCGAGCTCGTGCGCCACTCCCGGCTCGCGGCGGCGGCCGTCTTGACGGCGGCATCCACCTCGGCCGACGAGGCGAGGGCGACCTCACCGGTCTGCCTCCCGGTGGCGGGGTCGTGGACGGGCGCGGTGCGGCCGGAGGTGCCGGGCACGCGCGCCCCCTGGATCCAGTGGTCGATGGTCGTCACGGTGGGCGTCGTCATGACCGCTACGTTACGTTCCAGCCTTGAACCACACAAAGTGCACATTGCTATGTTACGAACATGCGAGCGACGATCTCGGCCATCGAGGAGCGCCTCGACGCGCCCACCGCGAAAGGTCTGGCGCAGGCGGTGTCGCGGGCCATCCGCGACGCGACGCTCCTGCCCGGCGACCAGCTGCCACCCATCCGACGGGTGGCGGAGGAGCTGATGATGTCGCCGACCACGGTCAGCGCCGCCTGGCAGCTGCTCGCCCGCTCGGGCACCATCCGATCCGACGGCCGGCGCGGCACCACCGTCGCCCCGACGACGCGCGGCGGTGAGCGCTACAGCCGGGCCCTGCGTCACGAGTCCCCTGTCAGCCTCGACCTGTCCACCGGCATCCCCGACGGCATGCTGCTGCCGTCCCTGCACGCGGTGCTGGCCGGCCTCGACGACCCCGCCACACCGAGCAGCTACCTCGACGACCCGGTGCTGGACGAGCTGCGCTCGCAGCTGCTGCGCGACTGGCCGTATGCCGCGGAGGACCTGCTCGTCGTCGACGGCGCCATGGACGCGCTCGACCTCGTGACCCGCGCGATGCTGCGTCCGGGTGACCTGGTGCTGGTCGAGAACCCCGGTTTCCCCCCGCTGCTCGACCTGCTCGAGGACCGTGGCGTCGACGTCGTCGGGGTGCCCCTCGACGAGACGGGGATCGACCTCGACCGCGTCGAGGCGCTGCTCCCCCGACGGCCGGTCGCGCTCGTGATCCAGCCGCGGGGACAGAACCCCACGGGGATCTCCCTGTCACCCACCCGGGCGCGCCGCCTCGGCACCCTGCTGAAGGGTCGCGACTGCGTCGTCATCGAGGACGACTCCAGCGGGCCGATCTCCTCGTCGTCACCGATCAGCCTCGGCGCCTGGATCCCCGACCAGGTGCTCCACATCCGCAGCTTCAGCAAGTCGCACGGCCCGGACCTGCGCATCGCCGCGCTCAGCGGGCCGACTGCCCTTCTCGCGCCGGTGCGTCATGCACGAGCGCTCGGTCAGGGCTGGACCAGCCGCCTGCTCCAGCGGGTGCTTGCCGGACTGCTCAAGGACGATGCGTGCGGGCGCCAGATCGCTTCTGCGAGAGCGGAGTACGCGCGCCGCCGAGAACTCGTCGTCACTCGGCTGGCCGAGCACGGCATCGCCGTCCCCGGGTCGGACGGACTCAACATCTGGGTTCCGGTGCGCGACGAGGCGGCAGCAGTCCTGCGGCTCGCCAGCCACGACATCGCCGTGACGCCCGGGTCGCCTTTCTCGGTGGACCCGGTCAACGGACCGGCCGGCCACGTCCGCGTCACGACGGGCCTGGTGCGGCACGACCACGTCGAGGTCGCCGACCTCATCGCCGAGGCGGCGTCAGTGGGCGCCTGGACCGCACAGCACCGTTGAGTCAGCCAACCCTGTTGCCGCTCAAGCGCGTTCGGCGTTGCGGGCCTTGACCCGCGCGTCCTCGGCGCGCACCTGCGCGAGGATGTCGCGCTCGGCGACCAGCCAGTCGGGCATCTCGTCGAGGAGCGCCTTGATCTGCTCGGTCGTCAGGTGCTCGCCGACGCCGGCGCGCACGAGCCCGCTGCCCGAGATCCCCAGGCGACGCGCCGACTCCTGGCGCGTGTGCGGCCCGTTGCGACGCAGCGAGGCGAGCCACTCGGGCGGCTCGGCCTGCAGCGCGTTGAGCTCGTCGCGACTGACGACGCCGTCCTGGAAGTCCGCAGGCGTCTCCGACAGCAGGACGCCGAGCTTCTTCGCGGCCGTCTGGGGCTTCATCGTCTGGGACTTGGGCGAGGGCATGGGCCAAGCCTAGGGCGTCCGCGACAGGCGCCGTGACAGGCGCCGTGACAGGCGCCGTGACGCCGTCGGCTGCGGGCAGCGCCCGGTCCTCTACGCTCGGGTGGTGCCCGCAGGAGAGGAACCCACGAGCAGGCTGGGTGACGACCCGCCCTTCCGGGTCGAGTTCGTCCCCGGTGTCACGCCCGACAAGTGGCTGCGGATCTGGGGCCGCCGGCTGCCCGACTCCCCCATCGAGGCCGTCCCGGTCGACGATGCTGACGCCGTCGCCCACCTCCACGAGCGCACCGCATCGATGGCGCTGCTGCGTCTCCCCGTCGACAAGGACGGCCTGCACGTCATCCCGCTCTACGAGGAGGTTCCGGTCGTCGTGGTGGCGAAGGAGCACGTCGTGGCCGCGTTCGACGAGGTGGACGTCGCCGACCTCGCGACCGAGGTGCTCATGCAGCAGCCGGATGCGGTGCCCGAGTGGGCGGTGGCTGCGACGCCGGAGACCCGGGAGCGGTCGGCCGCGATGCCTCCCATGTCGGCCAAGCAGGCGATCTCGGTCGTGGCCAGCGGTTCCGGCATCGTCATCGTGCCGCTGTCGGTGGCTCGGCTGCACCACCGCAAGGACGTCGTGCACCGGCCCGTCACGGGTGTGGCCCCGTCAGCAGTAGGACTCGCCTGGCGGGTCGACGACGAGGACCCGCGCGTCCAGGAGTTCATCGGCATCGTGCGCGGCCGCACCGAACGCAGCACGCGCGGTCCGGCGGCCTCGTCCGCAGCAGGCACGACCGGCGAGACCGCTGCTGGCAAGCCGGGCAAGGACGGTCGGGACGGAGCCACCCGCAAGGGCGGCGGCCAGCAGGGCCCGCGCCACCCGCGTACGCGTCAGAAGCCGGGCGGCGCGAAGGGTTCGGCCGGCGGGGCCACCCGTCGAGGGCGGGGCGGCGCAGCGGGAGGACGCCCTCGGCGCAAGGGCCGCTGAGCCCCGTTGCCAAGGCGGCCCGGACTGCCCGCCGGGCAGCTCAGAGCCCCTCAGCGCCACTCAGTGCCCGGGCCGCACCCCCGCCACGATCCGGGTGAGGTCGGCCGCCGACACCCCGGCGAGGGTGTCGATGTGCACGGCCCCCTCGACCTCTGGCACCGGCACGACGTGCGGGATCGCGATGGTCGGCACGCCCGCCGCGGTGGCCGAGCGCACCCCCGCAGGTGAGTCCTCGATCGCGACGCAGTCGGCGGGGTCGGCGCCGACGAGACGCGCCGCTGCGAGGTAGGGCTCGGGGTGCGGCTTGCCGTGGCTCACCTCGTCGCCGGTGACGAGGGCCTGGAACGCGCCCTCGGGCAGGCGGCCGACGACCATGTCGGCGAGGGTGCGCCACGACATGGTGACCAGCAGGCTGGGCACGCCCACCTCGCCGAGCTCGAGCAGCAGCTCACGGGCGCCCGGGCGCCAGGGGACGCGCCGCTCGACCTGCGCGATGACCCGGGCGAGCAGGGCGTCGATGATCTCCGGCACCGTCAGGGCGATGCCGGACTGGTCGATGATCAGCTGCGCCGAGACCTCGAGCGCGTTGCCCACGAGCTTGTGCGCGAACTCGTCGTTCCACACCCCGCCGTGCTCGGCGACGAGCTCGTGCTCGGCCTGGATCCAGTACGGCTCGGTGTCGACGAGGGTGCCGTCCATGTCCCACAGCACTGCAGCGGGGTAGGTGGGCGCGGCGCTGTCGGCGGTCGCGGCCTGCGAGAGGGTCACCGGGTCAGTCCTCCGGGTCGTAGGCGAGGTTGGCGGA
>CBHRRQ010000229.1:0-6619 GCA_966081555.1 uncultured Terrabacter sp. | reverse complement strand
GCTGGATCACCTCGATCTTCGACCTCTTCGAGGAGAACGTCCGCTACTTCCCGGCACTGCTGCCCGAGCTCTACGACGAGGAGCCCGAGGAGGTCTTCGAGCGCGGCGAGGTGCCCGAGCTCAAGGAGCTGCGCCTGCACAACGGCACGGTCTACCGGTGGAACCGGCCGATCTACGACATCGTGGGCGGCCGACCGCACCTGCGGGTCGAGAACCGCGTGCTCCCCGCCGGCCCCAGCATCGTCGACGTGCTGGCCAACGCCGCCTTCTACTACGGCACGATGCGCGTGCTCGCCGAGGAGGACCGGCCCGTCTGGACCCGCATGAGCTTCTCCGCCGCCGAGTCCAACTTCGAGGAGGGCGCCCGCCTCGGCATCGACGCCCGCACCTACTGGCCGGGTTTCGGCGACGTGCCCGCCACCGAGCTCGTGCTGCGCCGGCTGCTGCCGATGGCGCACGAGGGCCTCGAGCGGTGGGGCGTGTCGGCCGCCGTGCGCGACCGGTTCCTCTCCGTCATCGAGCAGCGCTGCATCCTCGGCGTCAACGGCGCCTCGTGGCAGACCGAGTGCGTGGCACGCCTCGAGGCGCAGGGGCTCACCCGCGACAAGGCGCTGCGCGAGATGCTCGGCCGCTACATCGAGGGCATGGGCGCCAACCAGCCCGTGCACACCTGGGACCTGCCGAGCGACTGACGCGAGCGTCCTTGCGCCGCAGCGCAGCCCACGTATGCCGCATGGCAGCGTGACGGCATACGCAGGGAGCGCCGTGCAGCCGACTCAGTCGGAGAGCAGGCGCCAGGGGGAGAGGTTGAACATCCCGATGCAGCGGGTCGACCGGTGGTGCGTCAGTACGCTCATCGAGCCGGCGTCGAGGACGAGGTGCTGGCCGAACCTCGGGTCGAGGCCGAGGTAGGTGGCCGTGAGCACGCGCAGCGCGTGCCCGTGGCCGAAGAGCGCCACGTCACCGTGCTCGAGGTCGGGCCACACCTTGTCGATGACCTGCTGCGCCCGCTCGGCCACCTGCTCGACGGTCTCGCCAGGCGTCTCACCAGGCTTCACGCCGTCGACGAAGACCTCCCACGGGTGCCCGATCTCCGCGCTGATCTGCTTCGTCGTGACCCCCTCGTAGGCGCCGTAGTCCCACTCGCGCAGCAGCGGTTCGACCTCGAAGTCGCCGAGCCCCGCGAGCTCGGCCGTGCGCTTGGCGCGCTGGAGTGGCGACACGAGCACCCGCTGGAAGGTGTGCTTGCGCAGCACGTCGGCGAGCTCGCGGGCGGCCGCCTCACCCTCGGGGAGCAGGGGGAGGTCGGTGGTGCCGGTGTGCTGGCCGCTCAGGGACCACTCGGTCTCGCCGTGCCGGAAGAGGTAGATGTTGCCCGGGTAGATGCCGTCGGGGGAGGCCATACCGGTCATCAAACCACCTGGACCCGGTGAGCTCCCGCGTCGACGGCACTGCGAGACTCGCGGACATGGAGCTGCCCTTCCGCATCGTCAACGTGTTCGGGATCGAGGGTGACCCGTTCTCGGGCAACGCCCTCGCCGTCTTCGAGCAGGCATCCGGGCTGGAGGACGCCGAGATGCAGGCGTGGGCGCGGCAGTTCAACCTCAGCGAGGTGACGTTCGTCGTCGACGGCCCCGCGGCCGCCACTGCTGAACCGGCCCGCGCGTCGGTGCGCATCTTCACGGCCACCTACGAGATGCCGTTCGCCGGCCACCCGACCCTCGGCACGGCCCACGTCGTCGCCGGCACCGTCGCCACGCGCTCCGGCACGCCCGTCGACGAGGTGGTCCTGACCATGCCAGCGGGCGACATCCCGGTGCGGCGCACGGCCGACGGCTGGCAGCTGCGCGCCAACCCTGCGCAGCACCGCGAGGCGACAGCCGGCCCGGAGCAGGTGGCGGCGGCCCTCGGCGTGTCCGTCGGTGCCCTCGTCGAGGGTGCGACCCAGTGGGTCAGCTGCGGCGTCGAGTCGCTCATCGTCCAGCTCGACGACGTCGCCGCCCTGCGGTCCGCGGCCCCCAACCCCGCCCTCATGCACGAGCACCTCGCCATGCCGGGACGTCCGCCGCACGCCTACCTCTGGACCTGGACCGGTGCCGACACCGTCGAGGCGCGGATGTTCGCGGTGGCCGGCACCGCCCTGGAGGAGGACCCCGCGACCGGCTCCGCCTGCAGCAGCCTGGGCGGCTGGTTCGTCGGTCAGGGGCGCACGGGCCTCGAGCTCGTCGTGTCCCAGGGTGCCCAGACCGGCCGGCCCTCCCGGCTCGTGCTCTCGGTCGACGCGGAGGGGACGATCCGCGTGGCCGGGCGCGTCGCCGACGTCGGGTCGGGAGTCGTCTCGCGCGGCTGAACCGGGCGACGCGGAACCTGTGCGACGATCGGCGCGTGCCGACCTACATCGGGTTCCTCCGCGCCGTGAACGTGGGCAAGCGTCAGGTGAAGATGGCGGCATTGCGCGCGCTGCTCGAGGCCGAGGGCTACGAGGACGTCGAGACCCACATCCAGAGCGGCAACCTCAAGGTGCGCTCGACGACCCGCAGCGCGGCCAAGGTGGAGGCCGACCTGAGCCGGGCCATCGGCGCCGAGTTCGGCTTCGAGGTGCCGGTGGTGGTGCGCACGCCGGACCAGCTGCGCAGGCTCGCCGACGAGGCGGAGTCGCTGGAGTCGCCGATCGCCCCGGACGCGAAGCGCTACGTCACCTTCATGACCGGAGAGCTGGCCCCCGACGGGGTCAAGGCGCTGCACGAGTGGGACGTCACCACCGAGGGCGCCCGCGTCGTGGGCAACGACATCGTGCTCTTCCTGTCCGACGGCGTGCAGGGTGCCAAGCTGACGAACGCCCGCATCGAGAAGCTGACGGGCGCCGTGGGCACGGCACGGAACATCACCGTCGTGCGGGCGCTCGCCGACAAGTGGGGCGGCTGAGCGCCGTCTCAGAGGCGGGAGCGCCGCACCAGCTCGAAGCAGACGACCGCCGCGGCCGCCGTCACGTTGAGCGACTCGACGCCGGCAGCCATCGGGATGGAGACCCACGTGTCCACGTGCTCGGCGACGTCGGGGGACAGGCCGGCGGTCTCGCTGCCGAGGACGAACGCGACGGGCTCGGGCAGGTGCGCCGAGAAGAGGTCGTCGTCACCGCCGGCGTCGAGGCCGACGACCTGGAAGCCGACCGCCTTGAGGGCCGCCACGGCCTCGGCGGCGGTGAACGCCTTGAGGATCGGTGCGCGGAAGGCCACTCCGGCAGACGCCTTGACGACGAGCGGGTCGATCGAGGCGACGCCCCTGCGCGGCACGACGATGCCGTCCACGCCGGCGGCGGTCGCGGACCGGAGGATCATGCCGACGTTCGCCGGGGTCGTGACGCCGTCGAGCACCAGCACGGTCCGCAGCCCGGCGGCGCCGTCGGCGGCGAGGGCGGCCTCGAGCGGTCGCATGCGCGGGGCGACGACGTCGGCGAAGACGCCCTGGTCCTGGCGCCCGTTGCCCGCGAGCTTCTTGACGCGCTCGGCGCTCGCGTACTGCACGTCGACGCGCCGGCGCCGAGCGGCCTGCTGGATCTCACGCAGGCCCGACCCGCGTGCGCCGTCGGCGATGACGACCTTGTCGACGTAGAGGTCGTCGTCGAGGAGCACCTCGTGCACCGGGTTGCGGCCGTAGACCGTGATGAAGCGGTCCTTGGGGGAGATCTCGTCGGTCACGCGGTCAGGATGTCATGCCGGGTGCGCTGCGGCGCCAGCCGCAGGTCGACCACGGGCCCGGCCGGCTCGTAGCGCACGAGCGCGCAGTTGCGCTTGAGCAGCTCCTCGCCGACGGTGCGGCCCGTGCGCTTGTCGATGACGCTGCGCCAGATCTCGTTGCGACGAAAGATGTCGGTGCCCGAGCGGATGAACTGCTCGTCGCGGGCGTCGACCTTGTAGGAGTGGGTGGCCGGGGCGTCCGAGCGCAGCTCGCCGTGGAGGTGGCGGGGGCCGACGCCGACGAGCAGCTGGAACGTCGAGGTCGTGTCGTTGCGCACGACGAGGTCGACGTAGTTGTAGACGATGGAGCACCCCACGCCCCAGGGCAGCACGCGGGCCTTGTCGGGGAACGGGTCGAAGGAGTGCTCGGACCGCTCGAGCACGCTGAGCTCGCTGTGCAGGAACATCCAGTGCAGCAGGTTGGCGAGCTGGCAGATGCCGCCCCCGACCCCGGCCCGCGCCTGCCCGTTCGACAGCCGCATGCCCTCGACGTAGCCGCGGCGCCGGGTGCAGCTGCCGACGACCTTGTTGAACGAGAAGGTCTCGCCCGGGCGGATGAGCAGGGTGTCGACGCGGCGCGAGGCGAGACGCAGGTTGACCACCTTGCCCCGCTGCAGGTGCATCTCGTCGGGCGTCAGCTCTCGCATGAGCAGCGACGCATGGGTCTTGACGCGGTACGCGAGTGGCTCGGTCAGGCGCTCGTGCGCCCAGTCGGTGCCGCCGCGCATCCAGGCGACGCGACGCCGGCACCGGTGCGCCCAGACGGCGAGGGGGTAGAGCGCGGGGAGTACCTCGGCGGGCCGGCGACGCGCGGTGACCCGGGCGGGGGCGACGAAGCCCTCGGGAGGTGCGATGAGCTGCATGGGACTGTCCTGGTTCTCGTTCGGAAGGCCCCGGCGCCCCTGTGGCAGCCGGCTACCCGTGACGATGCGCGGGCCTCGGCGAAAGTTGCCGGCGTTGCCGAGATGAGACCTGGCCCTGGGCGCCCGCCGGCCGTCCGGGAATGGACAGAGGGAGAGCCGCGTTCAGTATGATTGAATCGTCAATCACATAGGAGTTGGGACACATGCAGTTCGGGATCTTCACCGTCGGCGACGTCACCACCGACCCGACGACGGGCCGCACGCCGACCGAGAACGAGCGCATCAAGGCCACGGTCGCCATCGCGAAGAAGGCGGAGGAGGTCGGTCTCGACGTCTTCGCCACGGGTGAGCACCACAACCCGCCCTTCGCCGCACCGGCCAGCCCGCCCGTCCTGCTCGCCGCGATCGCCGCGCAGACCGAGCGCCTCGTGCTCTCCACGTCGACGACCCTCATCACGACGAACGACCCCGTACGCCTCGCCCAGGACTACGCGTACCTCCAGCACCTCAGCGACGGGCGCATGGACCTCATGCTCGGCCGCGGCAACACCGGTCCGGTCTACCCGTGGTTCGGCAAGGACATCCGCGAGGGCATCCCGCTGGCCGTCGAGAACTACGCCCTGCTGCACCGGCTGTGGCGCGAGGACGTCGTCGACTGGCAGGGG
The DNA here is from genome assembly GCA_966081555.1 of uncultured Terrabacter sp. Classification (GTDB taxonomy): domain Bacteria; phylum Actinomycetota; class Actinomycetes; order Actinomycetales; family Dermatophilaceae; genus Terrabacter. The sequence goes on along the minus strand of CBHRRQ010000229.1, from coordinate 1,354 downwards.
AAGTACCGCACGCCGCTGCAGGGCTTCACCTCGACGCCGCGCCCGCTCGACGGCGTGCCGCCCTTCGTGTGGCACGGCTCGATCCGCAGTCCCGAGATCGCCGAGCAGGCCGCGTACTACGGCGACGGCTTCTTCTCCAACCACATCTTCTGGCCTGCCTCGCACGCCAAGCAGATGGTCCAGCTCTACCGCCGCCGCTTCGAGCACTACGGCCACGGGAGCGCCGACCAGGCCATCGTCGGCCTCGGGGGGCAGGTCTTCATGCGCAAGAACAGCCAGGATGCGATCCGGGAGTTCCGGCCCTACTTCGACAACGCGCCCGTCTACGGACACGGCCCGTCGCTCGAGGACATGATGGCGCAGACACCGCTCCTCGTCGGCAGCCCCCAGCAGGTCATCGAGGCCACCCTCGGCTACCGCGACTACGTCGGCGACTACCAGCGCCAGCTGTGGCTCATGGACCACGCCGGTCTGCCGCTCAAGACCGTGCTCGAGCAGCTCGACATCCTCGGCGAGGAGGTCGTGCCGGTGCTCCGCAAGGAGTTTGCCGCCCTCAAGCCCGCGCACGTGCCGGACGCCCCCACCCACGCGAGCCGCGTCGCGGCAGCGGGTGGTGCGCACGACACCACTGTGTACGCCGAGGGTGACGAGGTCACCGGGGCGTCGCCCGAGCCCACCACCGTCAGCACCCTGGAGGTGACCAAGTGACCACGCAGACCCCGTTCCACCTCGCCGTCATCACCGCCGGCGTGACCGAACCGTCGTCGACACGGCTGCTCGCCGACCGCCTCACCGAGGCGACGGTGCGCGCCCTCGCCGGCCACGACGTCGGTGAGGTCGTGGTCGAGGTGGTCGACGTGCGCGACGTCGCCCACGACGTGACGAACAACGTGCTGACCGGCTTCGCGTCCCCCGAGCTGCAGGTGCGGCTCGACGCCGTCGCCGAGGCCGACGCCCTGGTGGTCGCGACCCCGATCTACGCCGCGTCGTACAGCGGGCTCTTCAAGATGCTCGTCGACGTGCTCCCGAAGGACGCCCTGCGCGACACCCCGGTGCTGCTCGGCGCGACGGGTGGCACGGCCCGTCACTCGCTCGCGATCGACCACGCCCTGCGCCCGCTCTTCGCGCACCTCGGCGCACTCGTGGCCCCGGTCGCGGTCTTCGCCGCCAGCGAGGACTGGGGAAGTGTGGAGGCCGGCCGGCTGGGGGAGCGTATCGACCGCGCGGGCCGCTCGTTCGCGGCGCTCGTCGCGGGGAGCCCCCGCGAGGCACGGGTCGACCCCTTCGAGGACGTGACCCCGTTCGCCTCGCTCCTGAGCGACCTCAGGGCCTGACCCGCACCCTCCCGCCCTCC
>CBHRRQ010000228.1:0-6657 GCA_966081555.1 uncultured Terrabacter sp. | reverse complement strand
GTGTTGTCACCCCCCTACCACCCAGTCTCTTTTGCCGGCCGGGGGGGCCCGGGGGGCCCCCCCCTTCCGCTGTTCCCGGGCAGCCGGCATCCGCAAGCGTGCGTATGCCGTCCGCCCACCCTGATCTGGAAGAGTGACCTCCCATGGCAGTGACCTTCGTCGACCGTGTGGTGCTGCACCTCAGCGCCGGAGCGGGCGGGCACGGTGTGGCCTCCGTCAAGCGCGAGAAGTTCAAGCCGCTGGGCGGCCCCGACGGCGGCAACGGCGGCCGGGGCGGCTCGGTCATCCTGCGGGTCGACCCGCAGTCGACGACGCTGCTCGAGTACCACCGCCACCCGCACCGCAAGGCGGGCAACGGCGCGCCGGGTGCCGGCGACGAGCGCAACGGCGCCGACGGTGACGACCTCGTGCTGCCGGTGCCGGAGGGCACCGTCGTCAAGGACCGCTCGGGCGAGGTCATCATCGACCTCGTCGGCATGGGCACCGAGCACGTCATCGCCGCGGGCGGGCGTGGGGGACTGGGCAACAAGGCCCTGGCCAGTGCCCGACGCAAGGCTCCCGGTTTCGCCCTGCTGGGCGAGCCGGGCGAGGACGTCGAGGTCGTGCTCGAGCTCAAGTCGCTCGCCGACGTCGCCCTCATCGGCTTCCCGAGCGCGGGCAAGTCCTCACTCGTGTCGGTGCTGTCGGCGGCCAAGCCGAAGATCGCCGACTACCCGTTCACCACGCTGGTGCCGAACCTCGGTGTCGTGACGGCCGGCTCGAGCCGGTTCACCATCGCCGACGTGCCCGGTCTCATCCCGGGCGCCCACGAGGGCAAGGGCCTGGGGCTCGAGTTCCTGCGCCACGTCGAGCGCTGCTCGGTGCTCGTGCACGTCATCGACTGCGCGACGCTCGAGCCGGGCCGCGACCCGATGACCGACCTCGACGTCATCGAGAACGAGCTGTCGCTCTACGTGCCCGACGCCTCGCTCGGCGGCCGGCCGCTGTCCGAGCGCACCCGCATCGTCGTGCTCAACAAGGCCGACGTCCCCGAGGCGCGCGAGCTGGCCGAGATGGTCAAGCCCGACCTCGAGGCGCGCGGCATCGAGGTGTTCATCGTCTCGGCGGTCGCCCACCAGGGCCTGCGCGAGCTGACGTTCGCGATGGCGCGCCACGTCGACCAGGCGCGTGCCGAGATCGAAGCCGAGGCCGCGGTGCCGAAGCGGGTCGTGCTGCGGCCGAAGTCGGTCGACGACAAAGGCTTCGCGGTCACCAAGGAGAACGGCGCCGACGGCGTCTTCTTCCGGGTCACGGGCGACCGCCCGGTCCGTTGGGTGCGCCAGACCGACTTCAGCAACGACGAGGCCGTCGGCTACCTCGCCGACCGGCTCGGGCGTCTCGGCGTCGAGGACGAGCTCTTCAAGGCGGGCGCCGTGGCCGGCGACACCGTCGTCATCGGCGCGACCGACGACGCGGTCGTCTTCGACTGGGAGCCGACGCTGCAGGCGGGTGCCGAGCTGCTCGGCTCGCGTGGCACCGACCTGCGCCTGTCGGAGTCCTCGCGCCCGACGCGTGACGAGAAGCGCGAGGCGCAGCGCGACCGCTACGCCGCGCGAGCCGCGACGCAGGACGAGCTCGAGGCAGAGCGCCGTTCGGGCCTGTGGCACCTCGCCGCCGACTCCGACGACGACGCCTGACCCGTGGGCGAGCCCTCGACGCGGAGTCGGGTCGAATCGTCGGGTCCTGGCGTCGGGAAGAGGGCACTCGACGAGGTGGGGACGTCGATGCGCGGGTCGGGAGCGGCTGTCGCGCCTTAGGGTGTCGGCATGAGCTCGTGGGGCGCGTTGTGGCGTCGCGGTCACCTCGGCACCGAGGCCGACCGCGCCACCTACCGCACCCTGCACACGGCCCTGCTCGCGTCGCCGCCGCTGCGGATGGGCCTGACCCCCCAAGCCGCTGAGCGCTCGCTCAAGCACCTGCGTTCGCTGCTCGGCGCCCCGGCGGTGGCCATGACCGACACGAACGGCCTGCTCGCCTGGGACGGCGGCCGCTCGCACCACTCGCACCAGCCGGCGGTGATCTCCGCGGGCACCCTCGGCCACGGCCGCACGACCGTCGTCGACGGCGCCGACGTGGCCTGCGCCGAGCCCTCGTGCGTGGTGCGCCAGGCGATCGTCGCGCCCCTCGACGTCGACGAGAAGGTCGTCGGGACCCTGCAGGTCTTCACGGGCAACGCCTCCGCCGGCCTCGTGCGCGCCACGACCGAGGTGGCGCGCTGGGTCTCGGGTCAGCTCGAGCTGGCCGAGCTCGACGCGTCGCGCACCCGTCTCATGGAGGCCGAGGTGCGGGCCCTGCGCGCGCAGATCAGCCCGCACTTCATCTACAACTCGCTCACCGCGATCGCCTCGTTCACCCGCACCGACCCCGAGCGTGCCCGTGAGCTGCTCGTCGACCTCGCCGAGTTCACCCGCTACTCGTTCCGGCGGCACGGCGAGTTCACGACGCTCGCCGAGGAGCTGCGCTCGATCGAGGCCTACCTTGTCATCGAGAAGGCCCGCTTCGGCGACCGGCTCACCGTGACGGTGCGCGTCGCCCCCGAGGTGCTGCCCGTCGTCGTGCCCTTCCTCTGCCTCCAGCCGCTCGTCGAGAACGCCGTCCAGCACGGCATCGAGGGCCGCGCCGGGGAGGGGCAGATCAGCATCCTCGCCCAGGACGTCGACCACGAGTGCGTCGTGACGATCGAGGACAACGGCGTGGGGGAGGACCCCGAACGCGTACGCCGGGTGCTCGCGGGCGACCCGGGCAGCGACTCCGTGGGGCTGGCCAACGTCGACGAGCGGCTGCGCACGGCCTTCGGAGACGACTACGGCCTCGTCGTCGAGACGGCGCCCGGCGCCGGCACGAGGGTCGTCGTGCGCCTGCCGAAGTTTCGACCGGGGGTGCACGTGTGAGCAGCCCTGCACCGTCATCCGCGACGAACTCCAACCAGCTGTTGCGGGTGCTGGCCGTCGACGACGAGGCGCCTGCCCTCGACGAGCTCGTCTGGATGCTCGGCCGGCACGAGTGCGTGCGCCAGGTCGTGCCCGCGGGGTCGGGCGAGGCGGCCCTGCGGGTGCTGCACGAGGAGCAGGTCGACGCCATCTTCATGGACGTGCAGATGCCCGGGCTCAGCGGTCTCGACCTCGCCCGGGTGCTCTCGCGCTTCACGACGCAGCCGCCGGTCGTCTTCGTCACGGCCCACGAGCAGCACGCGGTCGACGCCTTCGAGCTGAACGTCGTCGACTACGTGCTCAAGCCGGTGCGCGACGAGCGGCTCGACCAGGCGGTGCGCCGCGTGGTCCGCCAGGTGCAGGGTCGCGGCACGACCCCTGAGCCCGACGGTGACGAGCAGATCGTCGTCGAGCTGGGTGGCGTGAGTCGGCTCGTGCCGCGCTCGGAGGTGCTCTTCGTCGAGGCCCAGGGCGACTACGCGCGGCTGCACACGGCGAGCGAGAGCCACCTCGTGCGCGTGCCGCTGTCGACCCTCGCCGACCAGTGGCGCGAGGCGGGCTTCGTGCGCATCCACCGGTCCTCGCTCGTCGCGCTCGGCCACATCAGCGAGTGGCGCACCGAGGCGGGCCGCACGACCGTCGTCGTGGGTGGCCACGAGCTCGTCGTCAGCCGTCGGCACACCCGCGCGCTGCGCGACCTGCTCGTGCGTCGCGCGCAGCCGCTCGGGCGGGCGGGGTCGTGAGCGCGAGCCAGTCCACCCCCGGCCGTATGCCGCCGGGTGGGGGAGAGCGACCGCCCGCCGACGCCGCCCCGACCACGGGCGGCCCGTCGCGTGGCCGGGTGCGGGTGACGAGCCCGCGCACGTCGGCCGCCCGCACGCGTACGGTCTCGATCGCCTCCGAGATCGACGAGCAGACGCGGCTCGGCGAGGTCTACATCACCTCGCTGATGCGCAGCCAGCTGCGACTGGCGCTCGGTGTGCTGCTCGTCATCGCCTCGACGCTGGGGCTGCTCCCGCTCGCGTTCCACCTCTTCCCGGAGATCGGGCGGTTCGACGTGCTGGGGGTCCCCCTGCCGTGGCTGCTGCTCACCGTCGTGGCGTTCGCCGAGATCATCACGCTCGGGTGGCTCTACGTGCGGCGGGCCGAGCGGAACGAGTCGACGTTCAGCGACCTGCTCGAGGGACGGTGAGCGACGTGCCAGCGCCGGCCCGGAGGGGCGAGCCGTGAGCAACACGGCGAGCATCGTCGCGGTCATCTTCGTGTCGATCGCGTCGCTGGCAGTCGGTGCGTTCGGGCTGCGGCTCTCGCGCACCATGAGCGACTTCTACGTCGCCTCGCGCGGCGTCAGTCCAGTGCTCAACGCCTCGGCCATCAGCGGTGAGTACCTCTCTGCCGCATCGTTCCTCGGCGTCGCGGGCCTCATCCTGGCGCGTGGCGTCGACATGCTGTGGCTGCCGATCGGCTGGACCGCCGGCTACCTGCTGCTGCTCGTCTTCGTCGCGGCTCCGCTCCGCCGGTCGGGTGCCTACACGCTGCCCGACTTCGCCCAGCTGCGGCTCGAGTCCGTCGTCGCACGACGCGTGTCGAGCCTGCTCGTCGTCGCCATCGGGCTGCTCTACCTCATCCCGCAGTTCCAGGGTGCCGGCCTGACCCTGCGTACCCTGACGGGGGCGCCGTCCTGGGCGGGCCAGCTCGTCGTCGCCCTCGTGGTCTGTCTCAACGTGCTGCCCGGGGGCATGCGCAGCGTGACCCTCGTGCAGGCGTTCCACTACTGGCTCAAGCTGTTCGCGCTGCTGACCCCGCTCTTCTTCTTCCTCGGGGCGGTCGGCTCGCGCCGCGGTGGCCCCGACGTCGGCACGGTGTTCGTCGCCGACTGGGTCGAGCCGCTCGGCGGCCAGAACGCCCTCTACCTCACGTACTCGCTCGTGCTCGCCACCTTCTTCGGCACGATGGGGCTGCCCCACGTCGTCGTGCGCTTCTACACCAACCCCGACGGTCGCGCGTCGCGTCGCACGACGCTCGCGGTGCTCGTCATCCTGTCGGGCTTCTACCTGCTGCCCGTCGCCTACGGCGCCCTCGGGCGCTGGTTCGCCTCCGACCTCGTGGCCGCCGGGCGTGCCGACTCCGTCGTGCTCGAGCTGCCGAGCCGGGTCTTCGACGGACCCCTGGCGGAGGGGCTCACGGCCCTGCTCGCCGCCGGTGCCTTCGCCGCCTTCCTGTCGACGTCGACCGGCCTCGTCGTCTCCGTGGCCGGCGTCCTGAGTCAGGACCTCGTGCGATGGGGAGGCGGGCACCGACAGGGAATTCGCGCGTTCCGCATCTCCACCGTGGTCGTCGTGGCCGTGTCGCTCGGGCTCACGTTCGTCGCGGCCGGGGTGCCGGTGGCCCGAGCCGTGGAGCTGACCTTCGCCGTGGCGGCGTCGACGTTCTGCCCGATGCTGCTGCTCGGCATCTGGTGGCGCGGGCTCACCGCGACCGGCGCGATCGCCGGCCTGCTCGTCGGCGGCGGCCTCTCGATGGGAGCGGTGCTGTCGACGACGTTCGGCCACGGCAGCGACGGGTGGTTCGGCGTCGTCATGACGCAGCCGGCGGCGGTCAGCGTGCCGCTGTCGTTCGCGACGATGGTGCTCGTCTCGCTGGCGACCCGGTCGCGGACACCGGAGCACGTGTCGCAGACGATGGTCCGGCTCCACGCACCCGAGCACATCGACCTCAACCGTGGCTCGTTCCACCCGGAACGCTGGAACCGCAGGCCCGCCCGCACCGAGGCCTCCTCGCCCGAGCCGGCCGAGCAGGGCGAGCCGACCGTTCGTCGTCCGGGAACGACCGTTCGTCGCGGCTGAGCCCGCGCACGGCGAGTCGTCGCCGCCACTGGGCGATGCCGCCGGTGCTGCGGCTGCCGGTGGGCCCGCTGCGCTCCTACCTTGGGTGTCGCCGGCCGCGTGGCCGTCACGACAACCGCCCCGGAGGTGGCCAAGTGAGCAAAGAAGCTCCAGAGCGCGTGGTGGACGACGCCAATGTCGCCATGCAGAACTCCGAAGAGTTCGCCCAGCTGCGGACCAAGTTCCGCAAGTTCGTCTTCCCGCTGACCGCGCTGTTCCTCGCGTGGTACTTCCTCTACGTCCTGCTGTCCGTGTTCGCCAAGGACTTCATGGGCACCCGCGTCGTCGGCAACGTCACGTGGGGCCTGATCCTCGGGCTCCTGCAGTTCGTGTCGACGTTCGTGATCACGATGGTCTACGCCCGCTGGGCCGACCGCGTCTTCGACCCCGAGGCCGAGGCCCTCGCCCGCAAGATGGGAGAGCACCAGTGAGCGCGCTCGTCACGTCCGTCCCCTCGATCGCCCCCGCGGCGACGACGGTGGGAAACCCGGCGATCAACATCGGCATCTTCGCCCTCTTCGTCGTCGTCACCCTCGCGATCGTCATCCGGGCGTCGCGCAACAACCGCAGCGCCGCTGAGTACTACGCCGGTGGACGCGCCTTCACCGGCCGGCAGAACGGCATCGCCATCGCGGGCGACTACCTCTCCGCTGCATCGTTCCTCGGCATCGCGGGCGCCATCGCGCTCAACGGCTACGACGGCTTCCTCTACTCGATCGGCTTCCTCGTCGCCTGGCTCGTCGCCCTGCTGCTCGTCGCCGAGCTGCTGCGCAACGTCGGCAAGTACACGATGGCCGACGTGC
>CBHRRQ010000227.1:0-6658 GCA_966081555.1 uncultured Terrabacter sp. | reverse complement strand
GCGCGTGACGTCGGCGGCGGTGCCGCGGATCCGAGTTTGACAATCAGTCTCACTTTGAGTGAGGATGGGGCCCGTGAGGCAGTCCCTTCCCCGTCCCGGCCGGCACGTCGGCCCCCCGGCCGCGCTGTCGGCTCTCGCCGTCACGGCTGCACTCGCCCTCGGCGCGTGCAGCGAGACCCCCGCGAGCGGGGCCGGCTCCCCCATCGTGACCTCGTTCTACCCGATCCAGTTCGCGACCCGGCAGGTCGTCGGCGGCACGGCGAACGTCACGGTGCTGACCAGGCCCGGCGCCGAGCCCCACGACCTCGAGCTCGCACCGCAGGACATCGGCGGCATGACCAAGGCGAGGCTCGTCGTCTACGCCGACGGCTTCCAGCCGGCGGTCGACGAGGCCGTCGGGCTCGTCGACAGCGCCAAGGTGCTCGACGTGGCCGACGCGGCCAAGCTGGTCCCGGCCAGCCCCGACGAGCACGAGGGCGAGACGGCCGAGGAGCACGACGACCACGGCCACGGCGCCGACGATCCCCACTTCTGGCTCGACCCATCGCGCTACGCCGCCGTGGCCGAGGCCATCAGCGCGCGCCTGTCTAAGGACGACCCGGCCAGGGCCTCGACGTACGCGCGCAACACCGCAGCCTTCGTCGAGAAGCTGTCGCAGCTCGACGACGAGATGCGAGTCGGCCTCGCACAGTGCCGCACCGAGGAGCTCGTCACCAGCCACGGCGCCTTCGGCTACCTCGCGGCCCGCTACGGCTTCCACCAGCACGGCATCACCGGCATCTCCCCCGAGGCGGAGCCGAGCGCCAGCGCCCTCAAGGCCGTCTCCGACCTCGTGTCGTCGGCGGGCGTCACGACGATCTACCAGGAGACCCTCGTCGAACCGCACTTCGCCCAGACGGTCGCCGAGTCCACCGGTGCGAAGGTCGCGACGCTCGACCCGATCGAGGGCATCACGTCGGCCACGAGGGGCTCCGACTACTTCGAGGTGATGCGCAGCAACCTCGTGACGCTGCGCGAAGGACAGGGGTGCTCATGAGGTCCGCTCCGCTCGTGCCCGACCGTCCGGAGGCCGCTGACGCCGTCGTGACCATGCGCGGCGCCGGCTTCGGCTACGGCGACCGGCCCGTGCTCACCGACGTCGACCTGACGATCCGCAGCGGCGAGATCGTCGCCATCGTCGGGCCCAACGGCTCCGGCAAGTCGACCCTGATGAAGGGCGTGCTCGGCCTCAACGAGCGAACGTCAGGCACGGTCAGCCTCTTCGGCGTCGACAGCGCCGAGTTCCACGACCGCGCGCGCATCGGCTACGTGCCCCAGCGGCATACGTTGTCGGCGTCGGTGCGGGCGACGGCGGAGGAGATCGTGTCCACCGGACGCCTGGCCCGCATCGGCTGGCTCGGCCGGCTGCGAGCAGCCGACCGGCAGGTCGTCGCCCGGTCGCTCGAGGTCGTCGGCCTCGCCGACCGCGCCACCACCGAGGTGAGCACCCTCTCCGGCGGGCAGCAGCGCCGAGTCCTCATCGCGCGCGCGCTCGCGGCCGAGCCCGACGTCCTCATCATGGACGAGCCGACCGCGGGCGTCGACGCCGCGAGCCAGCACGTCCTCGCCGACGTGCTCGAGCGCCTCGTCGAGCGCGACGTCACCATGGTGATCGTCACGCACGAGCTCGGCGCCCTCGAACGGCTGCTCACCCGGATCGTCGTCGTCGACGGCGGCCGCGTCCGGTTCGACGGCACGCCGCAGGAGTACGCCCACGCCCGAGGCGACGTGCACCACGACCACGACAGCCACCACCACGACCACGAGCTCGACGGGCACGCGCCCCTGGCGCGCGGCCCGCTCGACACGACCCACTCGGAAGGGCGGCGGCCATGACCGACCTGCTGACCGTCGACTTCATGCAGCGTGCGCTCGTCGCGGCGCTGCTCGTCGGCACCGTCGCCCCCATGGTGGGCATCTTCCTCGTGCAGCGGCGGCTCTCGCTCATCGGCGACGGGATGGGACACGTCGCGCTCGCCGGTGTCGCCATCGGTCTCGTCACCGGATCGGCTCCGGTGCTGACGGCGCTCGTGGCGGCTCTCGTCGCGGCCGTCGTCATCGAGCTGCTGCGCACGAGGGGCCGCACCAACGGCGACGTCGCGCTCGCCGTGATCTTCTACGGCGGCATCGCCGGCGGCGTCGTCATCATCAGCAAGTCGCCCGACGGCACCCCGGCGAACCTCATGAAGTACCTCTTCGGGTCGATCCTCACCACGCAGCGCGGCGACCTCTACCTCTTCGCGGGGCTGGCGCTGCTCATCGCCGTCACGACGTGGCTGCTGCGGCCCCGCCTCTTCGCCGTCGCCAACGACGAGGAGTACGCCCGCGCGGTCGGCATCCCGGTGCTGCCCCTCAACATCGTGCTGGCCATGCTCACGGCGACGACGGTGGTCGTCGCCATGCGCGTCGTGGGCCTGCTGCTGATCAGCGCCCTGATGATCGTGCCCAACGCCGCGAGCCAGCTCGTCGCGAGATCGTTCAGCAGCGGGCTGCGGTGGGCCATCGGGTTCGGCCTCGTGTCGTCCGTCGGCGGCGTCGCCCTCTCCTACCCGCTCAACACGCCATCCGGCGGCACCATCGTGCTGCTCGCGGTGGGCCTCTTCGTCGTCACGGCAGTCGTCACCGGCATCGTCGCCCGGGTCGGCGGACGGCGGCACGACGTCGCGGAACGCCACGAGCACGAGCACGGGGTGGAGTGCGGACACCCGGCCGTGCCGCACGGCGACCACCTCGACTACGTGCACGACGGCCACCTCCACGCAGCGCACGAGGGCCACTACGACGAGCACGGCGTCCACCACCACGAGGACAGCCTCGCCGGACGCGACGGCGCCAGGGCGTCCGACACGACCGCACCGACGACAGGGACGAGACCATGACCGAACGGACCAGCGGAGCGACCCGCAAGCCGACCCGGCAGCAGGCCGCCGTGGCCGCGCTGCTCGAGAACTCCGACGACTTCACCTCGGCCCAGACCGTGCACGCCCGGCTGCGCGAGGCCGGCGCCGGGGTCGGCCTCGCCACCGTCTACCGCACCCTCCAGGCCATGGTCGACGCCGGCACGGTCGACGTGCTGCGCACCGACGACGGCGAGGCGGTCTACCGCGCCTGCTCGACGCACCACCACCACCATCTGGTGTGCCGGTCGTGCGGTCGCACCGTGGAGGTCGAGGGCCCCGCGGTCGAGCGCTGGGCCGACAAGGTCGCCGAGGACCACGGGTTCCGCGACGTGACGCACACGCTGGAGATCTTCGGCACCTGCACCGACTGCGCCACCGTCAGGAGCTGAGCACTCGACGAGAGGCCGTTCCGGTCGAGTGCTCAGATCCCGACGGGTCAGGTGGCCGTCGGGGCGTCGACGGCGCCGCCGTAGCGGCGGTCACGGGCGACGTACTCCTCGATGGCGGCCCACAGGTCGCGACGGTCGTAGTCGGGCCACAGCCGGTTCTGGAAGACCATCTCGGCGTAGGCGGACTGCCACAGCAGGAAGTTCGACGTGCGCTGCTCCCCCGACGAGCGCACGAAGAGGTCGACGTCCGGCATCGTCGGCTCGTCGAGGTACTTCTTGATCGTCTTCTCGTCGACCGACCCCGGTCGTAGCCGACCGCCCTTGACGTCATGGGCGATTCGCTGAACCGCGTCGGCGATCTCGGCGCGCCCGCCGTAGTTCACGCAGAAGTAGAGCGTGAGGCCGGTGTTGTGCTGGGTCAGCTCCTGCGCGACCTCGAGCTCCTTGATGACCGACCGCCAGAGCCGCGGCGTCCTCCCGACCCAGCGCATCCGCACGCCCCACTCGTGCAGCTGGTCGCGTCGGCGCCGGATGACGTCGCGGTTGAACCCCATGAGGAAGCGCACCTCATCGGGCGACCGGCGCCAGTTCTCGGTCGAGAACGCGTACGCCGACAGGTGCGTCACGCCGACCTCGACGGCGCCCGCGACGACGTCGAGCAGCGACGCCTCACCCGCCTCGTGCCCCTTCGTACGCGGCAGCCCCCGCTGGTTGGCCCACCGGCCGTTGCCGTCCATGACGATCGCGACGTGCTTCGGAAGCAGGTGCGTCGGGATCGTGGGAGGCGTGGCACCGGACGGGTGCGGGAACGGCTTGGCGTACATGGGTCTCCGGATCAGTCGGGGCGGGTTCGCTTGTGGCTCAGGCACGCTCGACGAGGCGCAGTGAACGCAGCCCACGCTCGATGTGCCACTGCAGAAAGGCGGAGACCATGCCGTTGCCCTGACGACGATGCCGCTCGTCGCTCGCGTCCGCAACCTCCCAGTCGCCGGCCAGCAGCGAGGCGAGCAGCTCGAAGGTCTCGGGCGACGGCGCGCTCGACCCGGGCGGTCGGCACGCGGAACAGACGGCCCCGCCCGCCTGCACGTTGAAGGCGCGGTGCGGTCCGCTCGCACCGCAGCGCGCGCAGTCGACGAAGCTCGGTGCCCAGCCGGCGACGGCGAGCGAGCGCAGCAGGTACGCGTCGAGGACCAGACCCGGGTCGTGCGCCCGCTCGGCGAGCGACCGGAGCGCGCCGGCGAGCCGCAGGTACTGCTGCGGCAGAGGCTCGTGCACCAAGGTGAGGTGGAGTTCGGTCTCGAGCATCGAGGTAGCGCACGTGTAGGCGGTGTAGTCGCGGGCGATCGCGTCGCCGTAGGGCGCGAGCGTCTCGACCTGGGTGACGGTGTCGAGGTTGCGACCCTCGTAGCACTGGACGTCGACGACCATGCCGGGCTCGAGCCTCGACCCGAAGCGCGACTTCGTGCGGCGCACGCCCTTGGCGACCGCCCGCACCCGCCCGCGCGTGCGCGTGAGCATCGTGATGATGCGGTCGGCCTCGCCCAGCTTGTGGGTGCGCAGGACGATCGCCTCGTCACGGTAGAGGGGCATGCGGCCATTCTCCCCCGCCGCGGCGCGTGCACCGCACCGCACGCGCCGATGCCGTGTCGAAGCGAGCAGGACCCAAGGGGACGCGACTGCAGCCGGATCACGACAGTCGAACACGCGTTCGAGGTTTCGGGTTATCGTGGGGGCATGGACCTCGCTCTCCAGGGTTCGCTGCTCGACCTCACCGACGCCATGACGCTGCGTGCCGTCGGCACGGGCCTGACCCGGCACCACCTCGCGCGCGGCGCCTGGGTCGACGTGCGCCCGGGCTGGCTCGCCGCGGGCGACGAGCTCTTCACCGCGCTGCTGCGCGACGTGCCCTGGCACGCCGAGCGACGGCAGATGTACGACTCCGTGGTCGACGTGCCGCGGCTGACCAAGTTCTACGCCGGCGGCGAACAGCTCCCCCACCCGATGCTCGACGAGGCGCGTGACGCCCTCAGCGCGCACTACGCCGCCGAGCTCGGCGAGCCGTTCGTCACGGCCGGGCTGTGCCTCTACCGCGACGGGCGCGACAGCGTCGCCTGGCACGGTGACCGCATCGGCCGGTCGCGCGACAGCGACACGATGATCGCGATCCTCTCGCTGGGCTCGGCCCGCACGCTGGCGCTGCGCCCGCGCGACGGCGGCGCCATCCCCGGGTCCACGGCAAAGAGCTTGCGCTACCCCCTCGGACATGGTGACCTCGTGGTGATGGGTGGCTCGTGCCAGCGCACGTGGGACCATTCGGTGCCCAAGACGTCCGAGCCCATGGGACCACGCATCTCCGTGCAGTTCCGTGTAGCCGGCGTCCGCTGACCCCAAGGAGATTCCCCGTATGCCGTCCAGCCGCTCAGGTGGCCCCCTTCCCTTCCTCGACCATCTCGCGGCCGACTCGGCGCGGTTCCGGGCCGCCCTCGCCGAGGCACCCGCCCCCCGGCGGGGGGCCACGGGCCCCGACGGGGACGCCGACCACCAGCGGGGGCACCGCGCCCCGGGGCGGTGGTTCTGGGGTGAGATCGCCGAGCGCGGGCTCACCGACCCGTCCGAGCTCGAAGCGATGGAGTCCGGCCGCGAGGACCGTCCGGCCGACCGCGCCGGCCTGCTCGCCTTCTACGACCGGTCGAGCGAGCGCCTCCACCGGCTCCTGTCCGAGCTGCCCCCCGAGACGCCGCTGTGGATGTGGGCCGACGACAAGACCGCCGGCTACATCCGGCGCCGTCAGGCCCACGAGGCGATGATCCACCGCCTCGACGCGGAGCTCACGGTCGGCGACCGCACGGCCCTCGACTGCCGGCTCGCGGCCGACGGGGTCGACGAGGCGCTGCGGATCATGCGCGGCTACGAGCCAGAGCCCGGCCTCACGCATGAGCCGACGGGCCCGGCCGTCACGATCGCGACGGTCGACGCCATGCACACGTGGACCGTGACGCCAGTGCGGATCACCGGCACCGACGATGACGGCGACGCCATCGACACCCAGCGCTTCCTCGTGGTCGACGGCCCCGACGAGGCAGCCGCCGCCGAGATCTGCGGGTCGGCAGCCGACCTCGACTGCTGGCTCTGGAACCGCCCCGCCGAGGGCGAGATCACGCGCGACGGCGACGCCGCCGCCCTGGCCGCAGTCGATTCCGTGCTCGGCGGCTCCATCGACTGACCCGTGGGTGCACCTGCGGCGCGGGGGGGCCGGTGCGGGGGGGGGCCCCCCCCCCGGGGACCCCCGGCCCCGGGGGCGCCCGCGGCCCGGCGGGGGGCGGGCCCCGG
>CBHRRQ010000226.1:0-6682 GCA_966081555.1 uncultured Terrabacter sp. | reverse complement strand
GGGCCACGGCACTCTCCGGGGCACTCGTGGCGGCGCTCGTCACGCCGACGGTCGGGGCGGCATACGTGGTCGGGGGGTGGGAGCGAGTGGCCGCCGGCCGCGGGGTGCGGGGCAGGACCGCGCGGATGCGGGCGCCGCGCTCCCCCGGTGGGGTCGGCAGGGCCGCGATCGAGCCGCCGTGCAGCTCGCACACCCAGCTGGCGATGGCGAGCCCGATGCCGGTGCCGCCCCCGGCGTCGTCGCCGGAGCCGAACCGGTCGAAGACGCGCTCGGCGTGCTCCGGCGCGATGCCGGCACCCTCGTCGGCGACGAGCAACCACCAGCGGTCATCGCCTTCGGGCCCGGCGCTGACGGTGACGGTGCCTCCGGTGGGGCTGTGCCGGTCGGCGTTGTCGAGCAGGTTGGCGAGCACCTGGTGCAGCCGGGCCGCGTCGGCCGTGACGGTGAGCCCCTCGGGCACGTCGACGACGTGGACGGTGCCCCGCCGCGAGACGCCGGCCTCGGCGACGGCGGTCTCGGCGAGCTCGCGCACGTCGAGCGTGGCCAGCGCGAGCGGCACCCGCCCGCCGTCGACCCGGCTGAGGTCGAGGAGGTCGCCCACGAGGGCACCGAGCCGCTCGGCCTGGGCCAGCGCGGTGCGCAGCACGGCATCGTCGGGCCGGACGACGCCGTCGACGAGGTTCTCGAGCAGCGCCTGCTGCGCAGTGAGCGGCGTCCGCAGCTCGTGGGAGACCGTCGCGACGAGCTGGCGACGCTGCCGGTCGGCGTCGGCGAGGTCGGCGGCCATGGTGTTGAACGCGACCGAGAGCGTGCCCACCTCGTCGGTGGCGGTCGCCGTGACGCGTTGTGAGTAGTCGCCGGTCGCCATGCGTGACGCCGCCGCCGTCATCTCGCGCAGCGGCGAGGTCATGCCTCTGGCCAGCCATTGCGTGACTCCGAGGGCGGCGACCACGGTCACGGGGACGGTGAGCCAGATCGGCACCTCGGCACGGTCGCCGATCTCGGACACGAGGATCGCCGCGACGATGCTGACCGCGACGAGCACGCCGAGCTTGACCTTGATCGAGCGGACGGCGTCGAGGGGCCGGTCGGTGTTCACGGGGCCTCGTCCGCGTTCGTGGGCGCCGTGGGCGTCGTGCCGTCGGAGGCTGCGGGGTCGGCCTCGAGGGCGTAGCCGACGCCGTGGACCGTGCGCACGCGGCCGGCGCCGATCTTGGCCCGCAGGGACTTCACGTGGCTGTCGAGGGTGCGCGTGCCGCCGGCGTCGGCCCAGCCCCACACGTCGCGCATCAGCTCGTCCCGGCCGCGGACGGCGCCGGGCTCGACGGCCAGTGCGAGGAGCAGGTCGAACTCGAGCGGGGTCAGGTGCACCTCGGCGCCCCGCACCGAGACGCGGCGCGAGCCGCGGTCGACACCGAGGTCGCCGACGGACAGGACGGGTGGCTGCTCGGCTGCGAGCTCGCGGGCGCGCTCGACCCGGCGGAGCAGGGCGCGGATGCGGGCGACGACCTCGCGCATGCGGAAGGGCTTCGTCACGTAGTCGTCGGCTCCGACGCCGAGACCCACGAGCAGGTCGGTCTCGTCGGCGCGGGCCGTGAGCATGAGCACCGGCACGGGCCGGTCGGCCTGGATGCGGCGGCACACCTCGAGCCCGTCGAAGCCGGGCAGCATGAGGTCGAGCACGACGAGGTCCGGCTCGTGCTGGCCGTGCGCCTCGACGGCGCCCGGACCGTCGAACGCCTGGACGACCCGAAACCCCTCTGCGACAAGGCGATCCGTGACCGCTTGGTTGATGGTCGGGTCGTCCTCCACGACGAGCAGCGTCGTCGGTGAGGGCGCGCTCGACCGGCGCTCCGTGTTCCCCTGGCTCATGCCTCCGACTCTAGGAGCGTGCAGCCGGAGGGCGCGGGTGCGACGTGTGGAGATCGTGTGAAGGTCGCTCTGCCACAGTCGGCCCGCGCCCGTCGGCCTCGCGCCTCAGATGAAGAGCAGCTGCGCCCCGTCGGTCAGCTCGATGAAGTCGGACGCCGAGATGATGCCCTCGACGTCGTCCCGCAGGTCCGCCTCGGTGAGGTGCTGCATGTCCGCCGACATCCGGCAAGCCCACAGGTGGCCACCCGAGGCCACGATCTGGTCGAGGAAGTCCGGGACCTCGGGCACGTCCAGGTCGGCGATGGCCTTCTTCATCTGCGACGTCGCGAGGTGGGTCATCCCCGGTATGCCGCCGAGACCCTGCGGGAGGTGGGTCGCCGTGTTGCCCAGCATCGTGAACTTCAGCTGGCCCGAGGTCTTCCGGTTGATCATGTCGAAGCCCCAGAACGTGAAGAACAGGTGGGTCTCGACGCCCTCCCCCAGCGCGGCGTTCGCGAGGATGAGCCCGGGGTAGGCCATGTCGAGGTTGCCCTTGCTGCAGATGATCGCGAGCTTGCGGCCCTGCGCCTCAGGGGTGTCGAACATCGGCACGATGGGTGTCCGGGTGTCGGTCTGGGTGGTCATCACACACATCCCTTCGGCTTGGGCAGTCCCGCGACGTAGGCCATCTTCTTGGCCGGCTTGCCCGGGAAGAGGTCGAAGAGGGACTTGACGGGGGTGCCGGTCTGGGTGCTGACCCGGCGCAGCGTGGCGGTCTCGCCGTGCTGGGCGAAGTCGTCCCGGAGGAACCGCACGAGCCGCCAGTGCTCGTCGGTCAGCGCGATCCCGATGACCCGGCCGAGCTC
Organism: uncultured Terrabacter sp.; assembly: GCA_966081555.1. Classification (GTDB taxonomy): domain Bacteria; phylum Actinomycetota; class Actinomycetes; order Actinomycetales; family Dermatophilaceae; genus Terrabacter. The sequence goes on along the minus strand of CBHRRQ010000226.1, from coordinate 3,965 downwards.
GCGGCCGAGGTCCTCGGACCACTGCTCGGGCCGGGTGAGGAATCCCTCGTCGTTGACCTCGACGGCATGGCCGGCGATCGTCGTGGTGGGCATGGTGGCGCTCCTTTCACGCGCTCACGCGGCGGGGACCTTCCCCGCCATCGACATCTGCGCGGGCAGGCCGAGGGGTCGCCCGGGGAGCAGGAGGTTCCAGTAGAGGTGGCGGAACGCGAGCTTGCCGAGGTGGTTGGCTCGCGACTGCTTGAGCAGCCGCATCGGACCGACGAGCGGCAGCGGGAACGTGCCGGTCAGCGGCTCGGTGTCGTAGTTGAAGTCCAGGAGCATCGCCTTGCCGCCGCCCGACTCGACGAAGCAGTTGGCGTGGCCGTCGAACCGGCCGCTCATCGGCCGGCCCTGCACGTGCTCGACGAAGTTGTCGACGAAGACCTCGACGGAGAAATGGGCGACGGACCCCGCCTTGGACGTGGGGATGTCGCTCGCGTCACCGAGCACGAAGATCGAGGGGTGCTCGGTGGAGAGCATCGTGTGCTTGTCGACGGGCACGTAGTTCAGCTCGTCGCCGAGTCCCGAGCGGGCCACGAAGTCGGCGCCCATGTTGAGCGGCACCGTGACGAGCTGGTCGTAGGCCACCTCGCGCTCGTCGTAGGAGACGAGCACGCGCCGGACCTGGTCGATGCGCTCGACCATGAAGTCGGTCTCGAGGGTGATGCCCTTGTCGGCCAGCAGGTGCCCGAGCTCGCGACTCGCGACCGGCTTGGTGAAGGCGCCGTCCAACGGGGTCACGTAGACGATCTCGGTGCGGTCGCGCAGCCCCCTGCGGCGCAGGAAGTCGTCGGCGAGGAAGGTGAACTCGAGCGGGGCGACGGGGCACTTGATGGGCAGCTCGGTGACGTGCACGACGAGACGGCCCCCCGTGAAGCCGGACAGCGACCTGCGCAGCGCCAGCGCGCCCTCGTACGTGTAGAACTCGCCGACGCTGCGGTGCCACTCGGGCCCGAGCATCCCCGGCGTCTGGTCGGGCCGGGGCGAGGTGCCGGAGGCGATGACGAGCTCGTCGTAGCCGATGGTGCGGCCGTCGACGAGAGCGACCTGGCGAGCGTCCGGGTCGACGCGGTCCACGTCACCGAGCACGAGCTCGACGCCGTCGGCGATGAGCGTGTGGCGGCTGCGGCGCACCTGCTCCGGCTCGATGAGCCCGAACGGCAGGAAGAGGTAGCCCGGTTGGTAGTTGTGCACGTCGTCCCGGTCGACGACGGTGATACGCCACTCGGTGGTGGGGAGGCGGTGCCTCAGCTTGTTCACGACCATGGTGCCGGCCGTGCCCGCTCCCAGGACCACGAGTGACCTCATGGTGGTGGTCATGCTCCGAAGGTACCCCCGAGGGTATGCGAAGCGCTGTGAGCCAGCCGACAGGACGCCTGTGATGTGCGAGACAAACGCTTGTCGCGCAAGCCAATCGGCGGGAGCGCCGACTCAGCCGGCCTTGAGCCACCGGGAGAACAGGCGGGTCACGAAGGGGAGCAGGACGTACGTCATCCACGGCGTGGCCACCAGGGTGGTCACGAGCACGCGCAGCGCCGGTGGCCAACCCTCGGCCAGCGGCATCAGCAGGTAGGTCAGGGCGAGGCTGGTCGGGAAGAAGGCGACCCAGATGACGCCCGCCTGCTTCCACCTCGGCGGCGCCGCCTGGCCGGGCCCAGCGGCCTCCTCCACCGAGCGCGACGCCGGCTCGTCGAACCAGCCCTCGATGCCGGTGCGGTACTCGGTCCTGCGGTGCTCGACGAGGTCGGCGGCCGAGCGCAGCCAGCGGATGCGCTCGGGCGAACGCTCCCAGGCCTCGAGGTGGGCCCGCGAGGCGAACCGATAGAGCATGTGCCAGTCCGAGGCACCCGAGCGCACCCAGCCCGCCCCGAGGAAGCCGTCGAAGCGCTCGGCCATCGAGGTGCCGGCATGCACCCAGGCCAGCATGAGCAGCTCGTCCTCCGGGGCGACCCGCCGCGTGATGGCGACGGTCAGCGGCCTGTCGGCCGTCACGGTGTCGTGGGGCGCGATGCCCATGGATCCTCCTCTGGTCCAACGTTTTCCGGTGCGTCGGCTGGGACTCCCCCATGACGCGACGATGCCGGCCGCCCCGACTGGGGCGACCGGCATACGTCGTCGTGCTGCGCGGTCCGCGGTGGCGCGGAGTCGGCGAGTCGGTGAGGTCAGGACCTCACTGGCCGACGCGGAAGCGCGCGAAGGACTTCGCCGAGGCGCCGCCCTCCTCGAGCACCTTGGCGACCGTCTTCTTGGGCTCCTTGGCGAACGGCTGCTCGAGCAGGACGTTCTCCTTGAAGAAGCCGTTGACGCGACCCTCGATGATCTTCGGGAGCGCAGCCTCGGGCTTGCCCTCCTCCTTGGCCGTGGCCTCGGCGACGCGACGCTCGTTCTCGACCGTCTCGGCCGGAACCTCGTCACGCGTGAGAACGGTCGGGCTGAACGCCGCGATGTGCATCGCGACGTCGCGGCCGACGGACTCGTCGCCACCCTCCAGCGCCACGAGGACACCAATCTGCGCGGGCAGGTCGGGGCTCGTCTTGTGGAGGTAGGAGACGACCTTGTCGCCCTCGAGGCGCGCCACGCGGCGGACCTCGATCTTCTCGCCGATGGTCGCGTTGGCCTCGTCGATGAGCTCCTGGACGGTCTTGCCGTCCTCGAGCGTGCTCTTGAGGAGCGAGTCGGCGTCGGTGGCGCCGGCCGAGACGGCCTGCGCGAGGACCTGGTCGGCGAGGGCGATGAACTTCTCGCCCTTCGCGACGAAGTCGGTCTCGCAGTTGACCTCGACCAGGGTGCCGACGCCGTCTGTGGCCGATGCGGCGACGAGACCGTTGGAGGCCGAGCGGCCCTCACGCTTCGTGACGCCCTTGAGGCCCTTGACGCGCAGGATCTCGATGGCCTTGGCGCGGTCGCCGTCGGCCTCGTCGAGGGCCTTCTTGACGTCCATCATGCCGGCGCCGGTCTGCTCGCGCAGCGCCTTGATGTCAGCGGCGGTGTAGTTCGCCATGCTCTGTATCGCTCTTTTCGTCAGATGTGGATGACTCGAAGTGGCTGGGAGAGAAGGGCTCAGGCCTTCTCGGCAGCAGCCTCGGCCGGAGCCTCGGTGGACTCGGTGGCCTCCGCGGCGGGCGCCTCGGCCGGAGCCTCGGTGGCCTCGGTGGCCGGAGCCTCGGTCGCAGCGGCAGCCTCGGCGTAGAGCTCACGCTCCCACTCGGCCAGCGGCTCCTCGGCCTGCGCGTCGCCACCGGACTTGCCGGAGGAGCGCTGGACGAGGCCGTCGGCGACGGCGTCGGCGATGACCCGCGTCAGCAGCGTGACGGAGCGGATCGCGTCGTCGTTGCCGGGGATCTTGTAGTCGACCTCGTCGGGGTCGCAGTTCGTGTCGAGGATCGCGATGACCGGCAGGCCGAGCTTGCGAGCCTCGTCGACCGCGAGGTGCTCCTTCTTCGTGTCGACGATCCAGACGGCCGAGGGAACCTTGGCCATCGTGCGGATGCCGCCGAGGGTCTTCTCGAGCTTGTCCTTCTCGCGCTTCAGGATGAGCAGCTCCTTCTTCGTGTAGCCCGAGCCGGCCACGTCGTCGAAGTTCAGCTCCTCGAGCTCCTTGAGGCGCGTGAGGCGCTTGGAGATCGTCTGGAAGTTGGTGAGCATGCCACCGAGCCAGCGGTGGTTGACGTACGGCATGCCGACGCGCGTCGCCTGCTCGGCGATCGGCTCCTGGGCCTGCTTCTTCGTGCCGACGAAGAGGATCGTGCCGCCGTGGGCGACGGTCTCCTTGACGAAGTCGTACGCGTTGTTGATGTACGTCAGCGACTGCTGCAGGTCGATGATGTAGATGCCGTTGCGCTCGGTCATGATGAAGCGCTTCATCTTCGGGTTCCAGCGACGGGTCTGGTGCCCGAAGTGGACGCCGCTCTCGAGGAGCTGGC
>CBHRRQ010000225.1:0-6735 GCA_966081555.1 uncultured Terrabacter sp. | reverse complement strand
GACTGCGCGATCTGGGCCTCCGAGAGGCCCCCGTAGTAGCGCAGCACGAGCACCTCGCGCTGCCGCGTCGGCAGCGTGCGGAGTGCGTCGAGGACGGTGTCGCGCTCGGCACCCCGCAGCACCTGCGTCTCGGCGCTGCCGAGCGTGCCGCGGCCCGGTGCGTCTGCGGCCGCGGCGTCGCGGGCGTTCTGCCGGTCGACCACGACGTTGTGCCGCTGCACGGAGCGGCAGCCGTTGACGACCGCCGTCTGGAGGTAGCCCACCACACGCCCGCCGTCGCGGATGGACGCCCAATTGCGGTGGGTGGCGACGAAGGCGTCCTGGACGACGTCCTCGGCGGCCAGCTGGTCGCGGAGCAGCAGCCAGGCCAGGCGCACGAGCCGGTGCCAGTGCGCGTGGTAGAGCTCGGTGATCGCGACGTCGGGGTCGCTCGGGAGGTCGGTGCCGGCATACGTCCCCGGGGACGCGGCAGAGCCCGCTCCGCCCGCGGACCCCCTGGACCTCGGCTCGCTCACCTCGCCTGTCGGCATACCCAACGCTCTCACGGACACATGACGCACACGTGCACGTCGGGGTTGACATGCCTAGGGTGCAGACATGACCTCGCAGACCTCCAGTGACTGCCTCTTCTGCAAGATCGTCGCCGGTGAGATCCCGGGCGACCGCGTGGCCGAGTCCGAGCGGTCGATCGCGTTCCGCGACATCAAGCCGGCCGCGCCGGTCCACGTGCTCGTCGTGCCGCGACGGCACGAGCCGACGGTCGGGGCTCTGGCCGCCGCGTCCGACGAGGACCTCGCCGACGTGTTCCGGCTCGCGGCCCAGGTCGCCGACCAGGAGGGCGTGCCCGACGCGTACCGGATGATCGTCAACACCGGCAGCGCGGCAGGGCAGACGGTCTTCCACGCGCACGTCCACGTGCTGGCGGGGGCTGCGTTCACCGAAGGGCGGATGGTGTGAGCGACGAGGCTCAGACCGCAACGCCGGCCCCGCCCGTCGAGACCGACGAGGGGCCGAGCGCGCCCGCCGACGCGAAGGCGTCCTCGCCGGTGAAGGGCGACAAGCCCGATCCCGTCGACGACCTCGTCACGACCCACCACGTGCTCAAGGTCGGTCGCCGCCGACTCGCCTACACGGCGACCACCGGCCGCGTCGTGCTGCGCGAGGAGGAGCACAAGGACGGCACCTTCGGCGGCCACAAGGCCCGCGCCGAGCTGTCCATGACGAGCTACGTGCTCGACGACGCCGACGCGCGCACCCGGCCGGTCACCTTCGCGTTCAACGGCGGCCCCGGCAGCTCGAGCGTCTGGCTGCACCTCGGCCTCCTCGGTCCGCGCCGCGTCGTCAGCGGCGACGTCGGCGCCCTCGAGCCGCCGCCGTACGACCTTGTCGACAACGCCGAGTCCCTCCTCGCCGTGAGCGACCTCGTCTTCATCGACCCGATGTCGACGGGCTACTCGCGGGCGGTCGAGGGCGGCAAGCCGGGGGAGTACCACGGCTACCAGAAGGACATCGAGTCCGTCGGCGAGCTGATCCGCCTCTGGACCTCGCGCAACGGGCGGTGGATGTCGCCGAAGTTCGTCGCCGGCGAGTCGTACGGCACGCTGCGCGGTGCGGCGCTCGCTGAGCACCTCCAGTCGCGCTACGGCATGTACCTCAACGGGCTCGTCCTCATCTCGAGCGTGCTCGACCTCAGCTCGGTCGACTTCGAGAACCAGCGCAACGACCGTGCCCACGCCCTCTACCTGCCGACGTATGCCGCCGTGGCCCACTACCACGGCAAGCACGGCCGCCGGTCGCTGCGCACCGTCCTCGAGGAGGCCGAGGCGTATGCCGCCCGCGACTACCCGTGGGTGCTCTCGCGCGGCAACCGGCTCACCCGGGCCGAGCGCGCCGAGGCGGTCTCGACCCTGGCGCGGCTCTCCGGCCTCACCGAGGAGTACGTCGACCGCGTCGACCTGCGCATCGAGCACTGGCGCTACTTCACCGAGCTGCTCCGCGACCAGCGGCTGTCCGTGGGCCGGCTCGACTCGCGATTCACCGGCCCGGCTGCCGCCGCCTTCGCCGAGAACATGGATGCCGACCCGTCGCACGACGCCATCACCGGCCCGTACGCCGCAGCGTGGAACCACTACGTGCGCGACGAGCTCGGCTACGGCAGCGACCTGCACTACGAGCAGATCTCGCGCCTCGTCCACCCGTGGTCGTTCAAGGACTTCGAGGGCCGGCCGATCGACGTGTCGCCGAAGCTCGAGCGGGCGATGCGCCAGAACCCGCACCTCAAGGTCCACATCGCCTACGGCTACTACGACGGCGCCACGCCCCACTTCGCCGCCGAGGACGTCGTCGCGCACCTGCAGCTGCCGGAGGCCCTCCTGGCGAACATCGAGCACGCCTACTACGGGGCCGGACACATGATGTACGTCCACGAGCCGTCCCGCGTGCAGCAGAGCAAGGACCTCGCGGAATTCGTGGTGAGGAGCTCGCGTCGCGACACGTAGACTCGACAGCACGATGAATGACGCGCAACCCCGACCATCCGAGTCCGACGGCCCCGCCACAACCGACCGGCCCGAGCGCTCCCGCGGAGCCCGCTCCGCCGAGGACGCACCGGTCCTGACCCGGCAGATCCCGCCCCCGATCGAGATGGTCACGCTCCTCGGTCCCCGCGACGAGCTGCTGCGCACGATGGAACGGCAGTTCCCGCTCGTCGACACGCACGTGCGCGGCAACGAGATGACCTTCGCCGGACCGGCGGGCGAGCTCGAGATCATCGACTCGCTCCTCGACGAGCTGCTCGTCATCGTCGAGACCGGGCAGCCGCTCAACCGCGACGCCGTCGAGCGCTCGATCTCGATGCTGCGCAGCCAGACCGTCGAGCGCCCCGCCGACGTGCTGACGATGAACATCGTCAGCAACCGCGGCCGCACCATCCGTCCGAAGACGCTCAACCAGAAGCGCTACGTCGACGCCATCGACCAGCACACGATCGTCTTCGGCATCGGTCCCGCGGGCACCGGCAAGACCTACCTCGCGATGGCCAAGGCCGTCGCCGCGCTGCAGGCCAAGCAGGTCAACCGCATCATCCTCACCCGTCCTGCGGTCGAGGCCGGCGAGCGCCTCGGCTTCCTGCCCGGCACCCTCAACGACAAGATCGACCCCTACCTGCGGCCGCTCTACGACGCGCTGCACGACATGGTCTCGCCCGAGACGATCCCCAAGCTCATGGCGTCCGGCACGATCGAGGTGGCGCCGCTGGCGTACATGCGCGGGCGTTCGCTCAACGACGCGTTCATCATCCTCGACGAGGCCCAGAACACCTCGAGCGAGCAGATGAAGATGTTCCTGACCCGCCTCGGCTTCGGCTCGAAGATGGTGGTGACGGGCGACATCACCCAGGTCGACCTGCCGGGCGGCACCCGCTCGGGCCTGAAGATCGTGCGCGACATCCTCGGCGACGTCGACGACATCCACTTCGCCGAGCTGACCTCGCACGACGTCGTGCGCCACCGTCTCGTCAGCGCCATCGTGGACGCCTACGACCGCGACGACCACCGCGCCCAGCGCCGCGCCCGCAGCGCGGCCGGCATGGACTCGGGCACGGGGCCCACGCGGTCACCCAGGTCGGCGCCACGGCATACGCCGTCGGTGGACTCGTCCGTGGCGCAGGAGGACCCGGCGTGAGCATCGACGTCCTCAACGAGACCGACCACGACGTCGACGAGCTCGAGCTCCTCGCCTGCGCCGCCTACGTCATGGAGCAGATGCGGGTGCACCCGCAGGCCGACCTCTGCATCAAGCTCGTCGACGAGGCGGCCATGGAGGTGCTCCACGTGCAGTGGATGGACCTGCCCGGCCCGACCGACGTGATGAGCTTCCCGATGGACGAGCTGCGCCCCGGACGCGAGGGCCAGGAGCCCGAGGAGGGCACCCTCGGCGACATCGTGCTGTGCCCGTCGGTCGCGACGAAGCAGGCGCTCGAGGCCGGCCACGCGCCCATCGAGGAGATGCTGCTGCTGACGACGCACGGCATCCTGCACCTGCTCGGCTACGACCACGCCGAACCCGACGAGGAACGCGAGATGTTCGAGCTGCAACGGCAGCTGCTCCTCACCTTCCTCGCGACCCGCAACCGACCCAGCGCCTGAGCGAGGGCGAGAGACTGAGATGTTCCCGCAGTTCGCCCTCCCGGCCCTCGTCAGCATCGTCGTCGCGTTCCTGCTGTCGGCCGCCGAGGCCGCCATCTTCCGCATGTCCCGCGTGCGGGCCCAGGAGCTCTTCGACGAGGGGCGTTCCGGCGCGAAGTCGTTGACGACCGTCGTCGGCGACTCGCCCGCCTACCTGTCGGTCATCGCGTTCCTTCGCGTCGTCGCCGAGGCCACGGCCGCGGTGCTCGTGACGCTGGCCGTCGCCGGGCAGGTCGAGTCGACGTGGAGCCGAGCCCTCATCAGCGTCGCGATCATGGCGGTCGTGTCGTTCGTCGTCGTCGGTGTGTCCCCGCGCACGCTCGGCCGGCAGAACTACGACACCGTCGCGCTCTGGAGCGCTCCGTTCGCGGTGGGCCTGCGCCGCGTGCTGGGGCCGGTCGCCAAGCTGCTCGTCGTGCTCGGCAACGCCGTGACACCCGGCAAGGGCTACACCGACGGGCCGTTCCAGACCGAGTCCGAGCTGCGCGACCTCGTCGACATGGCCGGTGAGTCCGACGTCATCGAGGCCGACGAGCGCGAGATGATCCACTCCGTCTTCGAGCTCGGCGACACCGTGGCGCGGGCCGTCATGGTCCCGCGCACCGACATGGTCGTCCTCGACGCCGACAAGACCCTTCGCAGCGCGATGTCGCTCTTCCTGCGCTCGGGCTTCTCGCGCATCCCGGTCGTCGGCGAGGACAGCGACGACGTGCGCGGCCTGCTCTACTTCAAGGACGTCGCACGCCGGCTCACCGCCGCCCCCGAGGACGGCCGCCACCCCGCCACCGAGGTGATGCGGCCGATGCACTTCGTGCCGGAGAGCAAGCCGGTCGACGACCTCCTGCGCGAGATGCAGCGCGACCAGAACCACTTCGCCATCGTCGTCGACGAGTACGGCGGCACCGCAGGGCTCATCACCATCGAGGACATCATCGAGGAGATCGTCGGCGAGATCGCCGACGAGCACGACCGTGAGGGTCCCGGCGTCGAGCAGCTCGAGGACGGCACGCTGCGGGTGCCGGCCACGATGGACATCGACGACCTGGCCGAGCTCTTCGACGTGACCATCGACGAGGAGGACGTCGACACCGTCGGCGGGCTCCTGACGAAGGTCATCGGCAGGGTGCCCATCGTCGGCTCGTCAGGTACCGTCGCTGGACTGGAGCTGACGGCCGAGCGGATGGCAGGACGCCGGCACCGCGTCGCGTCCGTCATCGTGCACCGCGCCGCCGAACCCGAGCCTGCACCCGAGCACACCGAGACGGAGGACGCCCATGGGCACCCAGGACGCTGACCCGGGCCGACCCGCGGTTACGGGGGAGACCGCCGGTGCGAAGGCTGCCGGTGACGACTACCGCGCCGGGTTCGCCTGTCTCGTGGGCCGGCCCAACGCCGGCAAGTCGACCCTCACCAACGCCCTCGTGGGCCAGAAGGTGGCGATCACCAGCTCGAAGCCGCAGACCACCCGACACACCATCCGGGGCGTCGCGACGACACCCACCGCGCAGGTGATCCTCGTCGACACCCCCGGTCTGCACAAGCCGCGCACCCTGCTCGGCGAGCGGCTCAACGACCTGGTGCGCGAGACGCTGCTCGAGGTCGACGTCATCGGGTTCTGCCTGCCGTCCGACCAGCGCATCGGCCCCGGCGACACCTTCATCGCCAACGAGCTCACCGAGCTGCGCTCGGTGCGGCGGCGACCCGTGGTGGCGATCGCGACCAAGGCCGACGCCGTCGACCGTGAGCGCCTCGCCGAGCACCTCATCGCCATCGACCAGCTCGGCTCCTGGGATGCCATCATCCCCTGCTCCGCCGTCTCCGGCGAGCAGGTCGAGAAGGTCCGCGACGTCCTCGCGTCGTTCCTGCCGCGGTCACCCCAGCTCTACCCCGACGGCGTGCTCACCGACGAGCCCGAGATGGTGATGATCGCCGAGCTCGTGCGCGAGGCCGCCCTCGAGGGCGTGCGCGACGAGCTGCCGCACTCGCTCGCGGTCGTCGTCGAGGAGATGGTGCCGCGCGAGGGGCGTCCGGAGGACCGGCCCCTGCTCGACGTGCGCGTCAACGTCTTCGTCGAGCGCGCCAGCCAGAAGGCGATCGTCATCGGCCGCGGCGGGTCGCGCCTGCGCGAGGTCGGCACCAACGCGCGCCGCGGCATCGAGGCGCTGCTGGGCCAGAAGGTCTTCCTCGACCTCCACGTGAAGGTCGCCAAGGACTGGCAGCGCGACCCGAAGCAGCTGCAGCGCCTGGGCTTCTGAGCGTCCCCCGTTCGGTCCTACACTCGGGTCGAGGAGGCCCTGATGTCCGAGACTGCCGCGCACGACCACGAGTTCGAGGTCCTCGAGGACGACCAGACGGTTCCACCCCGCCCCGAGGAGGAGATCGCCGACGCCGCCACGCGCCCCGACGCGCAGGGGGCCGGCGTCGCGGCTGCCGCGACGACGCCCGGTGGCCAACCCGGCTCGGGGCCGTCAGCCTGAACCGACCCTGAGTTCCGCGACACCCCTGGGGGTGTCGCCTACCCGCCCGGGCCCTTTGTGTCACTACGCAATTC
>CBHRRQ010000224.1:0-6782 GCA_966081555.1 uncultured Terrabacter sp. | reverse complement strand
CCTTGGGGATGTCGAAGAAGTTCGCGATGTTGGCGGCGAGGCCGAGGTCGCCCTTGGCCTTGATCTTGCCGGTCATGAACATCATCACCGGGTTGCCGCTCTTGGTGATGACCTTCGTGAAGTCGACGGGCGACATCGCGAGGGAGAGGGTGGAGTCGCCGTCGTGGCCGGGCAGCGTGGTGCAGGTGCCGTCGGCGAAGCGCACGGTCCACTCGTCGGCACCGCCGTCGGGGCGGCCGGTGATGCTCCAGTGCGTCGTGGCGGTCGTCGAGCCCGCGCGGTCGGCGCGGAAGAGCTCGGGCATGCGGGTGAAGATCGCCGCGATGATCGGCTCGCGGTTGGGGCTCTCCATCACCTGCTTGACGTCCTTGTCGGACATCTCCTTGACGATGCGGATGAACTCACCCGGCTCGACGGCGGCGAGCTCGTCGGCGCTGGCGGTGGTGAAGTCGATGTCGGACACGGGTGGACCTCCGGTGGAGAACGGCATTGTTACCGCGAGTAGGTTACCCGACGGTCTCTTCGTCCAGGAACCACCCGGTGATCATGCCGTCAGGTCGGCCGGGCTCGATGTAGTGCTCCCACGAGAAGCTCTGGGCGAACCACGCCTCGGGCATCTCGAGCATGCCCCGGGCGTCGGACTGGCTGGCGTGAGCCTTGAGCGCCGAGCGCTTGACCTCGAGGAACTCGCCGAGGTCGCAGGCCCAGTGCAGCTCCTCCTCGAGGCTGCCGAGCGGGTTGCCGTCGTCCATGGGCGCGCCCGGGTCCCAGTCGCCGACCTCGTGCCCGGCCGCGACCGCAGCCTCGTACGAACGGATCATCGCGGTGCGGTTCATCGAGCTCTCGAGGTAGCGCCGCGTGCCGGCGATCTCGGCCGCCCGCTTGGTCACGGCGTGCACCTTCACGTGGTCGGGGTGGCCGTAGCCCCCGTGCCAGTCGTAGCCGACGACGACGTCGGCCGCCTCGTCGCGCAGGATCGCGGCGACCTTCTGCGCCGCCTGCTCGGTGTCGGCGCGGGTGAAGCTCAGCTCGTGGTCGTTCTGGGCCCATCCGGTCATGCCGGAGTCGGCGTAGTCGAGCCACGCGACCCGGTGGGTGCCGATGACGGCGTTGGACGCGGCCGCCTCGGCACGGCGTCGGTCGACGACCGTCTCTCCCTCGGCGAGGTCGTCGGGCGCGTCGCCGTGGTCGCCGTTCGTCGCGACGACGAGGACGACCCGGTGACCCTCGCTGACGGCGCGGGCCATCGACCCGGACGTCTGCGACGCCTCGTCGTCGGGATGGGCATGAACGAACACCACGGTTGCCATGCCGTCAGCCTCTCACTGCCCGCCGACGCTCAGCGCGGCAACCGGTAGACGATGAACCCGTCGCGCACGGCGACCTCGTCGTAGAGCCGTCGTGCGGTCGCGTTCGTCTCATAGGTCTGCCAGTAGACCCTGCTGCAGCCCTGCACCCTCGCCCACTCCGCGACCGCCTCGATGAGCGCCCTCCCGACGCCGCGGCCGCGCGCCTCGGGAGCGGTGAAGAGGTCCTGCAAGTAGCAGACGTCCGGGCCGGACGTGCTGGGGTGCACGAGGAAGTGCGTCAGGCCGACGACGACACCGTCGACCACCGCGACCCGGGCGTGCATCCTTGCGCCAGAGCCGAACTCGCGCCAAGCCCTGTCGTATGCGGCCTGGTCGAGCTCGCGCTCGTAGAACGCGATGTACGCGCGGAACAGCTCCTCCCACCGCGGCCGGTCGTCGTCCTCGAGGGCTCGGATCGTGGTCACGACGTGACGGTAGCCCGAGGCCCGGCGGGAGCGGCAGGGCCACTCGACGGCATACGCGATGGGCCAATCCGCCTGGGTCAGGACTTCTTGGCGGGGGCCTTCCGGGTCGTCGCCTTCTTCGCCGTCGTCTTCTTGGCGGTCGTCTTCTTCGCCGTCTTCTTCACCGCACGCTTGCGCGTGGTCGGCCCCTTGGCCCGCTTCTCGGCGAGCAGCTCGAAGCCGCGCTCCGGCGTGATCGAGGCGGGGTCGTCGTCCTTGCGCAACGTCGCGTTGGTCTCGCCGTCGGTGACGTACGGACCGAAGCGGCCGTCCTTGACGACGACCGGCTTGCCGCTGACGGGATCGGCGCCGAGCTCCTTGAGCGGCGGGGCGGCCGCGGCGCGGCCACGCTGCTTGGGCTGGGCGTAGATCGCCAGGGCCTCCTCGAGCGTGATGTCGAAGAGCTGCTGCTCGGTCGTCAGCGACCGCGAGTCGGTGCCCTTCTTGAGGTAGGGCCCGTAGCGGCCGTTCTGCGCGGTGATCTCGACTCCCTCGGCGTCGGTGCCGACGACGCGCGGCAGCGACAGCAGCTTCAGCGCGTCGTCGATCGTCAGCGTCGCGAGCTCCATGTCCTTGAAGAGCGAGGCCGTGCGCGGCTTGACCTTGGCCGCCTTGCGACCCTTCGGCTTGTCGCCGGCGGGCGCCTCGTCCTCCTCGATCACCTCGGTGACGTAGGGGCCGTAGCGGCCGGCCCGGGCGACGATGTCGCGGCCGGTCTCGGGGTCCTGGCCGAGCACCTTGCCGTCGTCGGCGGCGACCTCGAGCAGCTCGCGCGCCTTCTCGGGCGTCATCTCGTCGGGCGCGATGTCGTCGGTGATCGTCGCGCGCCGCGGGGTGCCCGACACGTCGGCGCCGTCGGCCACCTCACCGGTCGCGAGGTCGACCCCGGCGGGCGCGACCTCCTCGACGTAGGGACCGTAGCGACCGACGCGCACGACCATGCCCTCGCCGATCGGGATCGTGCTGATCTCCTTGGCGTCGATCTCGCCGAGGTCGTCGACGAGGCTCTTGAGACCGGCACCGCTCGTCGCCTCCTCGCCGAAGTAGAACCGCTTGAGCCAGGCGACCCGCCCCTCGTCGCCGTTGGCGATGCGGTCGAGGTCCTCCTCCATCGAGGCCGTGAACTCGTAGTCGACGAGGCTGCCGAAGTGCTCCTCGAGCAGGCGCGTCACCGCGAACGCGAGCCACGTCGGCACGAGCGCCTGGCCCTTGGTGAAGACGTAGCCGCGGTCCTGGATGGTGCCGATCGTCGCGGCATACGTGGACGGGCGGCCGATGCCGCGCTCCTCCATCGCCTTGACGAGGGTGGCCTCGGTGTAGCGGGCGGGCGGGCTCGTCTCGTGGCCGTCGGCCTCGGCGCGCACGACCTCGAGGGCGACCCCGGCCGAGAGCTTGGGCAGGCGGCGCTCCTCGGCGGCGGCGTCAGCCTTCGCGGCGGCCTCGTCGTCGCGACCCTCCTCGTAGGCCGCGAGGAAGCCCTTGAAGGTGATGACCGTGCCGCTGGCGCTGAACTCGACGGTCTGCGCGCCCTCGACGGCCGTGTCGACGGCGAGCCGCACGGTGGCGGTCGAGCCGCGCGCGTCGGCCATTTGAGAGGCGACGGTGCGCTTCCAGATCAGCTCGTAGAGCGCGAACTCCTCGCCGCGCAGCTCACCGGCGACCTGGGCCGGCGAGCGGAACCGGTCACCGGCGGGGCGGATGGCCTCGTGCGCCTCCTGGGCGTTCTTGACCTTCTTCTCGTAGCGGCGCGGGCTGTCGGGCACGTACTCGGCGCCGTACATGTCGCGGGCCTGGCTGCGCGCTGCGGTGGTGGCGGCGTCCGACAGCGTCGTGCTGTCGGTACGCATGTAGGTGATGTAGCCGTTCTCGTAGAGCCGCTGCGCGACGCGCATCGCGTTCTTCGAGCTCAGGCGCAGCTTGCGCGACGCCTCCTGCTGGAGCGTCGAGGTGGTGAAGGGCGCCGACGGGCGGCGGGTGTAGGGCTTCTCCTGGACGTCGGTGACGCGGGCGCGCTTCGGCAGGCAGGCCTCGGCGATCCGGGTCGCGAGCGCCTCGTCGAGGTGCACGACCCCCTTGCCGGTCAGGCGCCCGTCGTCGGCGAAGTCGCGGCCAGTGGCGACGCGTGCGCCGTCGACGGCGGCGAGGCGGGCGGTGAACTGCTGGCTCGCGCCGTCGGGCGTGAAGTCGCCCTCGACGTCCCAGTACGAGGCGCGGACGAACGCCATTCGCTCGCGCTCGCGCTCGACGACCATGCGGGTGGCGACGGACTGGACGCGGCCGGCCGAGAGCCCCTGGCGCACCTTGCGCCACAGCACCGGGCTGACCTCGTAGCCGTAGAGGCGGTCGAGGATGCGGCGGGTCTCCTGGGCGTCGACCATCGCGCTGTCGATCTCGCGGGTGTCGTTGACGGCACGCTGGATCGCCTCGCGGGTGATCTCGTGGAACACCATGCGCTTCACGGGAACTCGCGGCTTGAGCGCCTCGAGAAGGTGCCACGCGATGGCCTCGCCCTCGCGGTCCTCATCGGTGGCGAGGTAGAGCTCGCTGGAGTCCTTGAG
Organism: uncultured Terrabacter sp.; assembly: GCA_966081555.1. Taxonomy (GTDB): domain Bacteria; phylum Actinomycetota; class Actinomycetes; order Actinomycetales; family Dermatophilaceae; genus Terrabacter. Next base: position 2,411 of record CBHRRQ010000224.1, on the reverse strand, counting down.
GAGGCGCTTGAGCTCGGCGACCTTCTTCTTCTTGTCGGGGTCGACGACGTAGTAGGGCTCGAAGCCGTTCTCGACGTCGACGGCGAACTTGCCGAACGGGCCCTTCTTCATGTCGGCGGGCAGCTCGGACGGGTTGGGCAGGTCACGGATGTGACCCACCGAGGCCTCGACCTCGAAGTCCCCGCCGAGGTAACCGGCGATCGTCTTCGCCTTGGCGGGCGACTCGACGATGACGAGCTTGCGGCCCTTGCCTGCGGCCATGGTGCACCTTCAACTTCCCGCATCACACGTGCAGCGGATTCGTCGCTGCTCCTGCGTGGACGCGGACCGACCGTAACAGCCCGCGCCGGGAAGGTCGTCCAGACATCCGCAGCGCGGCCCGGTGCGTCGTGCCTCCCGAGGCGGTATGCCGCCCTCCCGCCGGGTGCCTGCCCCCGCCCCGACGCTGCCCGCGGGACCGCGCAAAGCCGGCCGGACGGCATACGTGCTGGGGAATGATGGCGGACAGGGCCACGTTGGACGTGATAGTTTATTGTTCAACAAAACGTCGGAAGGACCCCTCATGACCACCGCTCCCGTCCTCTACCTGAGCCACGGCGCGCCGCCGCTCGCCGACGACGAGCGCTGGACGGCCGAGCTCGCCGAGTGGTCCTCCGACCTGCCCAAGCCCGAGAGCGTGCTCATGGTCTCGGCCCACTGGGAGGACGCGCCCACGACGCTCGGCTCCACGACGGGCGCACCCCTCACGTACGACTTCTGGGGGTTCCCGCAGAAGTACTACGAGGTCACCTACGACGCCCCGGCCGCGCCCGGCCTCGCCGACGACGTGACCAAGCTGCTCACCTGGCCCGGTCACCAGGTCCACCGCGACGAGGCCCGCGGCCTCGACCACGGCGCCTATGTGCCCCTCAAGGAGATGTTCCCCGACGCCGACGTGCCGGTGCTCCAGATGTCGATGCCGACGCTCGACCCGCGTGGCCTCTTCGAGATCGGCCGACGCCTCGCGCCGCTGCGCGACCAGGGCACGATGATCGTCGGCTCCGGCTTCACCACCCACAACCTGCGCTGGTTCAACCCGCGCGCCGGCGCCGACGCGCTGCCGCCCCGGGCGAGCGCCGAGTTCGACCACTGGGCGCAGGAGGCCATGAAGGCCAAGGACGTCGACGGCCTGCTCGACTTCCTCGACAAGGCCCCGGCCGCGCACGAGGCGCACCCGCGCACCGAGCACTTCGCCCCCCTCTTCGTCACACTGGGAGCCGCCTACGAGTCCGGCGGCCTCGACAACAAGAGCGTCATCGACGGCTTCTGGTTCGGCCTGTCCAAGCGCTCCTGGCAGTTCGGCTGACCGTCCTCCCGACGCGCGCACCCGGGTCCGGCGCCCCGGGAACCCGCCGGTAACCCCACCCGTTCGTCAGGTGTGGGTACCCACACTTCGGCCGTGGCGCGGAACCTCCCCTGACTCCGCGCCACGGTCACTCTCCTGCCTGCCGATTCGGCGTCCCCTCGCGGCTTCGTCGCCGTGTCGGTGCCGTGTCGGTGCCGCATCGGCCGTACGTCGTCGGTGCGTTCTGTCCGTGGCGGAACCGGTCCGATCGGCATCCCGTCGCAGGCGCACGGCACGTAGAGTGGCCGTACGCCCGACGAGCGCGCCGCAGGCGTGTGGTGCACGCGAGCAGTGCACCTGCAGGACGTGCCCCGGCACGGCCCGACGGGTGGGGACTTCGGTCGCGTCGCCGACGCGGCCGCACCGAGGGAAGGACCCGTTGGAGATGACTGACCAGCCCGCCGCCCAGGCAGCCGCACCCGCCCAGGTGGCCCCGCTCGAGCCGCCACCCGGCGAGGCGTTCATCCTCACCGCACCGGCCCCGACCGCGCCGGTCGCCGAGACCTCGGCCCCCAAGATGGCCCCGGCCGTGCCCGAGGCGGCCCTGCCCGGGCTCGACGCCAAGGTCGACACCTACCTCGACTCGCTCCTCAAGGCCGCCGCGAAGTCGCCCGAGTGGGAGAACAAGGCGGCCGACGTCCGCTCGATGGGCAACGACGAGGTGCGCTTCGCGGCCGAGTCGAGCAACCGGATGCTCCAGATGCCGGTCAAGGCGCTCAACGAGGGCGGCCTCTCCGGCAACTCGAAGGTCGGCAAGACCCTGCTCGACCTGCGCCGCACCGTCGAGGACCTCGACCCCGGGCAGGCCACGGGCGCCAAGAAGTTCCTCGGCATGATCCCGTTCGGCGACAAGGTCACCGACTACTTCCGCAAGTACCAGTCGGCCCAGAGCCACCTCAACGGCATCCTGCACTCGCTGCAGTCCGGCCAGGACGAGCTGACCAAGGACAACGTCGCCCTCAACCTCGAGAAGAAGAACCTCTGGGAGTCGATGGGCCGGCTCAACCAGTACGTCTACGTCGCCGAG
>CBHRRQ010000223.1:0-6816 GCA_966081555.1 uncultured Terrabacter sp. | reverse complement strand
TGGTACGTCGACGGTCTGCTCGTGGCGCGCGAGGACGCGCCCGGCACGCTGCTCGTCCGCCTCGGCGGCACCGAGCGCGAACGCGTCGTGACGGCACACCCCGACACGTTCGGCGTCCCGCCACGCTGGGAGGCGCACACCAAGGTGCAGGCCGACCTCTCGGGCGACGCCGACGCGGTCCGTGCGGCGCTCCACCTGGCCTGGGAGGGACAGCGCGCGGCGCGCACGTGACCCGGCCGGTTGCCCCAGGCTGTGAGATCCGAGCAGCGGGTCAGGAGCCGAGCACGCGCTCCAGGTACGGGTTGCCGAAGAGCCGGTCGGGGTCGACGCGGTCGCGCACCGCGACGAAGTCGTCGAACCGCGGGTAGGCCGCGCGCAGGTAGTCGGCGCTGCGGGTGTGGAGCTTGCCCCAGTGCGGCCGGCCGCCGTGCTCGCTCGCGATCGCCTCGAAGGCGTCGAAGTACGCGCCCCTGCCCTGACGGTGGTACTTGTGGATCGCGATGTAGCAGCTCTGGCGCTCGTGCGCCGTCGAGAGCCACACGTCGTCGGCGGCCGCGAACCGGCACTCGACCGGGAACGAGATCTGCTCGTCGTGCGAGTCCACCCACCGTCGCAGCTCGAGCAGCACGTCGCGCAGCGCCTCGCGCGGGAACGCCCACTCGGACTCCATGAACCGGACCTCGCGCGCCGTCACGAACACCCGGTGCGAGCTGTCGGTGAACTGACGCTCGCTGAGGGCGCGGGACGCGATCGCGTTGATGCCGCGCGTCGAGCGCGGCAGGCGGGTCGCGACGCGGTTGGTCAGCTCGAAGAAACGGTTGCTGAGCAGGTCGTCGTCGAGCTTCTCGCGCCAGGCCGGCAACGGTCGCTTCGTCGTGCCCTCGGGCACGCGGTTGTTGCGCTTGGTCAGGGTTCGGTCGGTGTGCGGGAACCAGTAGAACTCGAAGTGGTCGTTGGCCTCGGCTGAGACGTCGGCGTGCTCGAGGACGTCGAGGAGGGGCTCGGGTCGCTCGACGGCGTGCAGCAGGAACGCGGGCACGACGGCCAGCGTGATCTCGGTGACGATGCCGAGGGCCCCGAGCCCGAGGCGGGCCGCCTCGAAGAGCTCCGGCTGGCGGATGGGCGAGCAGTCGACGACGGACCCGTCGGCGAGCACGAGGCGGAGCGCGCGGATGCCGGCCGACAGCCCCGTGAGCCGCAGGCCGGTGCCGTGCGTGCCGGTGCCGGTCGCGCCGGCCAGGCTCTGCCGGTCGATGTCGCCCAGGTTGGGCAGCGCGTACCCGAAGGCCGCGAGCTCCTCGTTGAGCACGTGCAACGGCGTGCCGGCCCGGACCGTTGCCTCACCGCGGGTCGAGTCGATCGACGTGACGCCCGTCAGGGCACCGAGGCGCAGCTGCACGCCGTCGGTGACGCCGACCCCGGTGAACGAGTGCCCGGCGCCGATCGCCTTGACCCGCAAACCGTTCGCGCGGGCTCGCGACACCTCGTCGACGACCTCCGCCTCGCTGCGCGGAGTCGCGACCCGCGCGAGCTTCGACGTCTCGGAGCCGGCCCAGTTGGTCCACTCGATGCTGCGGACGACGCTGTTCTTCACCACGCTCATGCTCTCAGCCAAAACACTGCCCTTCACCACGGTAGGTCGCCGCTCGTCCGACGACCCGGTCGCCTCCGTCGCTGCTGACGAGCGCGAACTCCGCGAAACGCTCGGCCAGCTCCCCTGCCTTGGCGTGCCGGAACCATATCCGATCTCCCAGCGAGAGCCGGTCGGCCCCCGGTCCGGTCAGCGGGGTCTGCACCTCCCCCGCGCCCTCGCGACGCACGAGCGAGAGGCCCTGGTCCGCGAGAGGGGTGGGCACGCGGGACCAGCCTGGCTGGCCCGAGGCGATGTAGCCGCCGCCGTATGCCGTCACGATCCCTTCGCCGGGACGCCGCACCACTGGTGCCGCGAAGTACGCCGCCGGGCGCAGGTCGAGGTCGTCGTAGCCGTCGAAGAGGGTTGGCGCGAAGAGGCCCGAGCCTGCGGCCAGCTCGGTCAGCGACGGGTCGTGATGGGTGACGTGCAGGCTGCCGGTGCCGCCGCCGTTGACGACCTCGAGGTCGGTCAGAGCCTTCGCAGCGGCGACGACCTCGCTGCGCCGCTCGAGCAGCTCCTTGGCCGAGACCTTCTTCATCCGCCGGACGGCGGGCGAGGAGTCGGGCAGCCCGGCGATCTGCGCGTCGTAGAACATCAGGCCGGCGACCTCGAGCCTGCGCTCCTGGGCCCGCCGGATCACGGCCTCGACCTCGGCCGGGGTCCGCGTGGGTGAGCGTCGCACGCCCATGTGCGCCGGGCCGACCCGCAGCGAGGCGTCGACGTCGACGGCCACACGCAGGCCCTCGTGGCCGGCGACCTCCCGAGCCAGGAAGTCGACGTGCTCGACGCTGTCGATCATGACGAGAACGGCCCGCGTGAGAGCGGGGTCGGCCGCCAGCTCGGTCAGGGCCGGGACGTCGACGCTGGGGTAGGCCACGAGCAGGTCGGTGTGGCCGTCACGGGCCCACCAGAGGGCCTCGCGCACCGCGTAGCACATGAGTCCGGCAAAGCCGTCGTGACCGAGGGCTCGCTCGATGAGTGGTCGGGAGCGCAGCGACTTGGTGGCGATGCGGATGGGCAGACCGCCTGCCAGTGATACGAGCGTCCGCGCGTTGGCGTCGAAGGCGTCGAGGTCGACGACGGCGAGGGGTGCGGAGAGCTCCGCGGTCGCCGCGGAGAGGCTGGAGACCGTCCGCGTCGGAGGGGTGCGACGTGGCATTCCCGCACCCTACCGAGCGTCACCTCGAAGACAACCCCCGTGCCTCCCCCATCTCACCCGGAACGATCGAGAGAACACTCCGTCCTGACCGCGGGACCGCGCGGTCCCGTCGAATGTGGACGGAGTGTTCGTTCGATCGTGAGGAAGTGGCGGAGTGTTCTTTCGATCGAAAAGGGGGGTGGGTGTGCTCAGCCGACGCGGTCGACGACGCTGAGGGCGAGGGCCTGCAGGGCCGCCTTGGCGTCGCTGTCGGGCAGCGGGTCGAGCAGGGCCTGCGCCTCGCGGGCGACGGCATACGTCTCCTCACGGGCACGCTCGAGCGCCGGGTGCGCCCGCAGCAGCTCGAGCGCCTCGGCCACGGCGGCATCGTCGGCTGCGAGGTCGCTGTCGAGCAGCGCCAGCAGCCGCGCGTCGGTGGCATCGCTCGGGTCGGCCATGGCCCGGAAGCGCAGCACCGCGAGGGTGTCGACGCCCTCGCGCAGGTCGGTGCCCGGCACCTTGCCGCTCGCGTCGGAGTCGGACGCGATGTCGATGAGGTCGTCGGCGAGCTGGAACGCGATGCCGACCTTCTCCCCGTAGGCCCGCATGATCTCGACCGACTCGGGCGAGCCGCCGCTGAACATGACGCCGTAGCGTCCGGCGGTCGCGATGAGCACGCCGGTCTTGTCGGCCAGCACACCGAGGTAGTAGTGGACGGGGTCGACACCCTCGGGGCACGCGCGGTCGTCGCGGATCTGGCCGGAGCACAGGCGCACGAAGGTCTGCGCCTGGATGAGCACCGCCTCCGCGCCGAGCCCGGCGACGAGCTCGGACGCCTTGCCGAAGAGCAGGTCGCCGACGAGGATCGCGGTCGAGTTGTCGTAGGCGGCGTTGACCGAGGGCACCCCGCGGCGCACGGCCGCCTCGTCCATGACGTCGTCGTGGTAGAGCGAGGCGAGGTGCGTCAGCTCGACGCCCGCTGCCGCGGCCACGACGTCGTCGGTGATGCCGTCGCCGAGCTCGGCGGCGAGCAGCGTCAGCAGCGGCCGGAACCGCTTGCCGCCCGCCTCGACGAGGTGCGCCGAGGCGCGGGCGATGAACGGGTCGTCGTGGTCGACGACCTGCGTCAGCAGCGCGTCGACCCGGGCGAGCCCGTCGCGCAGGCGCGCCGAGAGCTCCGCGGTGGCCCCGGGGATGCCGAGGACCGGCGGGGTGGCGTGCGTCGTCATCGGCTCCCGATCACCGCACGAACTGCGAGGCCCGGTCGGCCAGGTCGAGCAGGGCGGAGGGCAGCACGCCGAGGGCGAGCGTGATGAGCGTGCCGATGGCGATCGAGAACGTCGTCGACACCGACGGCGTCACGACCTCGACGGCGTCGTCGGGGGCGTCGCTGAAGAACATCAGGACGATGACCCGCGCGTAGACGAACACCGTGATCGCGCTGCACACGACACCGACGACGGCGAGGACCGTGCCGGTGGCGCCGCCCGTGCCGACGGCCGCGGAGAACACCGCGAACTTCGACACGAAGCCCGACGTGAGCGGGATGCCGGCGAAGGCGAGCATGAGGAAGGCGAACGCGCCGGCCACGACCGGGTAGCGCTTGCCGAGCCCGGCCCACTGCGACAGGTGCGTCGCCTCGGCGCCGTTCTGGCGCACCAGCGAGACGATGGCGAACGCGGCGATCGTCGCAAAGCCGTAGGCGACGAGGTAGAAGAGCACCGCGCCGATCGCCTTGCGGTCGAAGGCGAGCACGCCGACGAGGATGAAGCCCGCGTGCGCGATCGAGGAGTACGCCAGCAGGCGCTTCATGTCGGTCTGGGTGACCGAGAGCACCGCGCCGACGACCATCGTCAGCAGGGCGACGAGCACGAGCGCGTTGGTCCACTCCCAGCGGCCGGTGTCGAGGCCGACGTACGCGAGTCGCAGGATCGCGCCGAACGCCGCGGCCTTCGTGCAGGCGGCCATGAAGCCGGTGACCGGGGTGGGCGCACCCTGGTAGACGTCAGGCGTCCACGCGTGGAACGGCACCGCACCGACCTTGAAGAGCAGGCCGACGAAGACGAGGAACGCGCCGGGCAGCAGCAGGCCGTTCATCGCGAGCGGACCGCTCGCGATGGCCTTGCTGAGGTCACCGAAGTAGACCGAGCCGGCGTAGCCGTAGAGCAGGGCCGTGCCGAAGAGGAAGAAGGCCGAGCTGAACGCACCGAGCAGGAAGTACTTGAGCGAGGCCTCCTGCGAGAGCAGGCGGCGACGGCGGGCGAGGCCGGAGAGGATGTAGAGCGGCAGCGAGAGCACCTCGAGAGCGACGAACATGCCGATGAGGTCGTTCGTCGTCGGGAAGAGCATCATGCCGAAGATCGCGAACATCGTCAGCGGGAAGACCTCGGAGGTCAGCGCGCCCGCGCGGGCGGCCGCCGTCTCGTTCGCCGAGCCCGGCGTCGAGGCGCCACTGGGGGTGAACGCGTCGGGTCCGGTGCCGCCGAAGCGCTCGGCCATCGTCAGGATGCCGAGCACTCCCATGAGCACGATCGTGCCCTGCATGAACAGGGCCGGTCCGTCGACGGCGAGGGCGAACATCTGCCGGTTGCTCGAGCCGTCGGCGAGACCCATGGTGACGCCCTGGTGTCCGGCCGCGGGGATGATCGCCACGGCCGCCCCGAGCAGGCCGACGACCGCGAGGCCGACCTGGATCACGTGGCGTCGCTCGCGCGGCGCGAACGCCTCGACGAGCACGCCGACGAGCGCCGCGCTGAAGACGATGAGCAGCGGCAGGATCGCGAGGTAGTCGACGTTCGACGGCTGGAACGCTGCGGGCAGCGCCAGCGGAGCGACGGCGGTCACTTCGAGCTCCCTTCGGCCAGCGTGCCGGCCGGGTTGAGGTTCGGAATGGCTTTCTGGACGTGCGACAGGGTCTGGTCGACGGCCGGGTTGATCACGTTGAGCGCGAGGTTCGGCAGGAAGCCGAGCACCAGGAACGCGGCGATCAGGGGCGCGGCGACGATCTTCTCGCGCGTCGTCAGGTCACGCACCGCGGTGAGCCCACGGCGACCCGGCTCGTCGAGACGCTCGTGCTCGCGGACGCCCACGAGGCCCTCGGGCTTCGGGCCCGTCATGACCTTCTTGTACATGAGCAGGATGTAGAGCGCCGCGAGAATGATGCCGGACGTCGCGATGACGGCTGCCACGGGCTGGGTCGGGAAGCTGCCCACGAGCACCATGAACTCCGAGACGAAGCTCGAGAGGCCCGGCAGGGCAAGGCCCGAGAGGCCTGCCACGAGGAAGATGCCGGCGAGGGCGGGCGTCACGCGCTGCCAGCCGCCGAAGTCGGGGATGCGCTTGCTCCCCCGGCGGCGCACGAGCATCGCGGCGAAGAGGAACAGGGCCGCCGTCGAGAAGCCGTGGTTGACCATGTAGAGGTTGGCGCCCGCGTGGCCGACGTTCGTGAAGGCGAAGATGCCCAGGACGATGAAGCCGAAGTGGCTCACCGACGTGTAGGACACCAGGCGCATCATGTCGGTCTGGCCGATGGCGAGCAGCGCGCCGTAGATGACCGAGATGACGGCCAGCGCGACGACGACCGGGGTGGCCCACTCGCTGGCCTGCGGGAAGAGCTGCAGGCAGAAGCGGATCATCCCGAACGTGCCGACCTTGTCGAGCACGCCGACGAGGAGGGTCGCCGTCGCCGGCGAGGACTCCGTGGCGGCGTCGGGAAGCCACGTGTGGAACGGCACCATCGGCGCCTTCACCGCGAAGGCGAAGAAGAAGCCGACGAAGAGCAGCCGCTCGGTGGTCGGGTCGAGCGAGAGGCCGGTGAGCCGCTCGATGAGGAAGCCGTCGCTGCCGCCGGGGCCCTGGAGGTAGAGGGCGATGACGGCGACGAGCATGATCAGGCCGCCCGCCAGCGAGAAGAGCAGGAACTTCATCGCGGCGTACTGCCTGCGCGCACCGCCGAAGCGGCCGATGAGGAAGTAGACCGGGATGAGCATGGCCTCGAAGAAGACGTAGAAGAGGAACACGTCGGTGGCCGCGAAGACCCCGACCA
>CBHRRQ010000222.1:0-6818 GCA_966081555.1 uncultured Terrabacter sp. | reverse complement strand
GACGAGCAGCCCGACGAGCAGCCCGACGAGCAGCCCGACGAGCAGCCCGACGAGCAGCCCGATGTGCAGCCCGACGTGCAGTCCGACGAGCAACCCGAGACCTCGGGGACCGACCCGGCGCCGGTCAGGGAAGACCCTGATGGTCCCGGCGCTGTCGATGAGGCAGCCTCGGACGACGAGCACCACCACAGCGACGAGGACACCGCATGAGCGCACCGACGACGAACATCCCCGTCGCCGTCCCGGCCGGGGCGGCCTCGGGCACGTCCGGCGCGCAGCCGGGCCAGCCGCGCACCATCGCAGGCAGCCTGCCGAGCGCCCGCTCCCTCGCGAGCCGGCTGCTGCACGGCACGCCCGGTCGGATGCGGCTCTTCGGGCTGCTCGGCGTCCTGGCTGCCGTGCTCCTCGGCGCGATCAGCGCGAACGCCCTGCTCGCCTCGCAGGCTGCGGTCGAGCGGGCAGCCAACAACACCGAGCAGGTGGTGCGCGTCCAGTCGATCCACGTCGACCTGCTCCGCGCCGACGCGGTGGCCACCAACGCCTTCCTCGTCGGTGGCCTCGAGTCCGCCGACTCGCGGCTGAGGTACGAGCAGGCCCTCTCCCGGGTCGCCACCAGCCTCGCGAAAGCCGCCGCCGCCCAGCCCGCCGACGGCAACGCGCTCGGCGCCCTCTCCGTCAAGGTCCAGACGTATGCCGCCCTCGTCGAGCAGGCCCGCTCCAACAACCGCCTCGGTCTGCCCGTCGGCGCGCAGTACCTCACCCAGGCGAGCGCCGGGCTGCGGTCCGACGCGATCCCGATCGTGACGCAGATCGTCAAGGCCAACGAGGACCGTTCGCGCAAGGAGTTCGAGCGCAGCAACTCGAGCCTGCAGCTGCTCGTCGGCGTCGTGTCGATCATCGGGCTCGTCGCCCTCGCCGTGTGGCTCGCCCGCCGCACGCACCGCTACCTCAACCGCTCGCTGAGCGGCGCCATCGCGCTGCTGCTCGTCGCGCTCTTCGTGGCGGCGACGCAGATCAGCGGCATCGGCACCGCGACGGCCGACGTCTCGCGGGGCAGCTTCCAGCAGGCGGTGTCGCTCGCGAACGTCACGACGGCCGCGAACGACGCCCGCTCGAACGAGAGCCTGACGCTCATCCGCCGGGGATCGGGCGCGTCCAACGAGGCCTCGTGGAAGACCGACCGCGACGCCGTCGAGAACGGGCTCGACGGCATACGCGACGGGGCCGAGCTGAGGGGCCTGTGGGCTGCCTACGGCGTGGCGCACGAGCAGGTGCGGGGGCTCGACGACGGTGGACGGTGGGACGACGCCGTCAAGGCCTCGACCAACACGACCGCCGCGGGCGCCGCCGGCACGTTCGACGAGTTCGACCAGCGCGTCGCCCAGGCCCGCGACACGGCCGCGAAGGCCACCGTCAGCACGCTGCAGGGCCTCGGCGGCAGCGCCCCCCTCTACGCCGTCCTCGTCGCCCTCGCCGCGCTCGTCGCGTCGTGGCTCATCGTCCGGGGAGTCGGCCAGCGGATCGAGGAGTACCGATGAGCACGCAGAGCTGGCGCCGTCGCACCGGAGCCCTGGCGAGCGTCGTGGGGCTCGCCGCCCTCGCCGGCTGCTCGGGCGTCACGTACGCCGAGACCCCGCTCCCGGCGCCGGTGGCCGCGAAGCCGACCACGGCGGCGCCGGCGACGAGCGCCCCGACGTGCAGCAACGCCACCCAGTCATACGACCCGCTGCCGAGCCTGCCAAGCCGGGCCGAGATCACCGACCAGAAGATGCGCGACCTCTACACGAAGGGCTACCTCACGGTCGGCGTCTCGGCCGACACGTACCTCTTCGGCGCGCGTGACCCCTTCACGGGCACGCTCGAGGGCTTCGACATCGACGTCTCGCGAGCGGTGGCCAAGGCGATCTTCGGCGACCCGAGCAAGGTGCAGTTCCGCGTCATCACGGCCGCCGAGCGGTTGCCGCTGCTCCAGTCGAAGCAGGTCGACATGGTCGCTCGCAACATGTCGATGACCTGCGCCCGGTGGAACGACATCGCCTTCTCCGCGGAGTACTACCGCTCCGGCCAGAAGGTCCTCGTCGGCAAGAACCTCCCCAACGCCGCGAACCTCGCCCTCGCCGACCTCAAGGGCAGGAAGGTGTGCGCCCCCACCGGCACGACGTCGCTGACCAAGCTCCAGCAGGTCGCCGCGCAGGGCAGCGGCGGCCCCGAGGTCGTCACGGCCCCGAACCACACGGGCTGCCTCGTGCTCTTCCAGCAGGGCAAGGCCGACGCCATCACCGGCGACGACACCGTGCTCGCAGGACTGGCCGCCCAGGACCCCAACACCGTCATCACCAAGGCCAAGGCCATCACGGTCGAGCCCTACGGCCTGGGGTTCAACAAGGCGGACACCTACCTCGCGCGCTACGTCAACCGCGTGCTCGCCGACCTCGAGGCCGACGGCGAGTGGAAGGCCATCTACAACCGCTGGCTGGCCGCCCCCCTCGGCCCGGCGCCCGCGCCCCCGACCCCGGTCTACGGGCGATGACGGCAGTGCCCCAGCAGCATCCCGACCCCGGCGTCGTCGCGCCCGCGGCGCCCGGGCGGCTCGGCGTGCCCGTCCAGGCGCCCGAGGCCCAGACCTACCTGAACGCCCTGCGCGAGTGGGTGGCCCAGCGTCGCGCCGACCTCGGCGAGGTCGACCGCGCCGTGCTCAAGCTCTCGCAGGCCGAGCAGGTCGCCATCACCAACGACCTCACCGTGGCCCTCACCTTCTGGAAGGCCGTCAGCGACCGGCTCACCCTGCTCGAGACGACCTTCGACGGTGGTCGCGTCGGGCCGGTCGAGGCCGAGCGCCTCTCGACGCTCATCCACGGTCGCCTCGACTCCAACACGACCGAGCACCTGTCGCTGCCCTCGAGCGGGTCGCTGGCCGTGAGCCTGCCCGAGGCGTGCCGGCTGCTCGACTCCCTCACCCGCACACTCCAGGCCCGGGCATCCCTGGCGCCCGGGGCCGCCGAAGCGACCCAGCGGATCACCTTGGTGCGCGCGGGAATCGAGCGCACCCGCGACCAGATCCCTCTCGTGCCAGCGGGTGCGCAGCGCGACGACGCCACGGAGAAGCTGGCCCGCCTCGACCGCCGCATGGACGACCTCGTCGAGCGCGCCCGCCGGGGCGCCGACGTCGGCGGCATCATCGGGCCGCTCGAGATCGACGTCGCGACCCTGGAGCGCGACCTCATCGTCGCCGCGGCCGAGCGGGCCTCGGCCGCCCGAAGCCGGGTGCGCACGCAGCAGCAGGTCGAGGAACTCGACGCCCGCGCCGCGGCGATCCGCGCCCTCGAGCGGGCCTGCCTCGAGGCCATCACCCCCGCGCCGCACCTGGCCATCCCCAACGTGCGAGCGCTGGGACCCGTGCCGCAGGTGGCAGCCGAGCTCGCGGCCTACCGCGACAAGCTCGAGCGGGTGTCGCGGGCGCTCGACCTCGCCCACGAGACGTATGCCGCCGGGCTCGCCGAGCGTGACGAGGTCGTGGGCCTCGCCGGCGCCGTGGGCGCGATGGCCGCCGCCGCGACGCTCGGGCCGGACGTGCAGGCCGACGTCGCCGACCTGCGGGCCCGCCTCGACGAGACGCTCGCGACCAAGCCGCTGCCCCTCGGGCGCGCGCGGGCGCTCGCGGCGGCGTACCAGGCGTACGTCGACACAGCGACGAGACCCGTGACCCGACCCGGCCCCCCGTCGGCCACCCGAGCCGCCGCCAGCCCGCCCGCACCCCGAACGCAGAGGCCCCGCCCATGAAGTGCACCCAGCCGGGCTGCTCCGGCACCATCGTCGACGGCTACTGCGACGTCTGCGGCATGGCCGCCGGGTCGACTCCGGCACCTCTCGCCGCGGCCCCGAGCGGCGTGGAGAGCGGAGCCACCGGTCAGACCGGGGGCTCGGGAGGTGCGGCCGGCTCGGGAGGCCCGGGAGGTTCCGGTGGTTCCGGTGGGGCGTCGCTGCCCGTCCCCCCGGCCCCGTCCAGCTCGCTCCCCGGCATCCCCGAGGGCGGCGCCTGCCAGCAGCCCGGCTGCTCCGGAACCATCGAGGCCGGCTACTGCAACGTCTGCGGCACGCCCGCCGACCAGCAGGGCGTCGCCGCGTACGCCGGTCCCCCGGCCCCCGAGCCGGGCGGAGCCGACGGCGGCAACGGAGCCGCGAACGGCACCGCCGGCGTCGGGCCCGAGATGTCGACCCGCTCCGCGGCGTCGAGCAACCTCGCCTCGGCAGCACTGGGCTCCAAGCGCGCCCGCGAGTCCGGGTCGGTCGCCACCCGACGCACCGGCGGCTCGCAGCGGCTGCGCTCCGCTCGGCTCGGCGGCGGCATCACCACCGTGCGCCCCGCGCCCGAGATCGACGCGTCGAAGGCGCTGCTCAAGGACCCCACCGTCCCCGAGAACAAGCGCTTCTGCCCCAAGTGCGGCGAGCCCGTCGGCCGCGGCCGCGACGGCAAGCCCGGCCGCACCACCGGCTTTTGCGCCAAGTGCCGCCACCCGTTCTCGTTCGACCCCAAGCTCAAGGCCGGCGACCTCGTCGCCGGGCAGTACGAGGTCGCCGGGTGCCTGGCCCACGGCGGCCTCGGCTGGATCTACCTCGCCCGAGACAAGAACGTCTCCGACCGCTGGGTGGTGCTCAAGGGCCTGCTCAACTCGGCCGACCCCGACGCGCTCGCCGCGGCGATCGCCGAGCAGCGCTTCCTCGCCCAGGTGTCGCACCCGAGCATCGTCGAGATCTACAACTTCGTCACCCACGACGACGCCGGCTACATCGTCATGGAGTACGTCGGCGGCACGTCGCTCAAGTCGATCCTCAAGCAGCGGCTGCAGGCCGCCGGTCGGTACGACCCGCTGCCCGTCGACCAGGCCCTCGCCTACCTGCTCGAGATCCTCCCGGCCTTCCAGTACCTCCACGACCTCGGGCTCGTCTTCTGCGACTTCAAGCCCGACAACATCATCCAGGTCGGCGACGAGGTCAAGCTCATCGACCTCGGCGGCGTGCGCCGGGCCGACGACGAGGACTCCGCGATCTTCGGCACCGTCGGCTACCAGGCTCCCGAGGTCGCCGAGCTCGGTGTCTCGGTCGCATCCGACATCTACACGATCGGCCGCACGCTCGTCGTGCTGACGATGGAGTTCCGCGGCTACCAGACGACCTACCTCAACACGCTGCCCGCGCAGGACACCGTGCCGGTGTTCCAGCGCTACGACTCCTTCTACCGGCTCGTCGCCAAGGCATGTGCACCGAACCGCGACGACCGCTTCGTCTCCGCCGACGAGCTGCGGTCGCAGATGGTCGGCGTGCTGCGCGAGGTCGTGGCGCTCGACCGCGGGTCCGGCGCCGCCTCCACCACGGTCAGCTCCCTCCTCTTCGACGTGCCGACGCCCGGCGTCGAGCCCGACGACTGGCGCAACCTCCCGGCCCTGCGTCGCGACCCGCACGACGCGCTCGTGGGCTGGCTCCAGACCGTCAACGGCACACCGACCGAGCGCCTCGACCGGCTCATGAACCCGCCGAAGAGCTCGACCGAGGTGCTCCTCGAGCGCGGCCGCACAGCCCTCGAGGCCGGCAAGCGCGACGTCGCCGAGGCCACCGCGGTCGAGCTGCTCACCGCCGATCCCTGGGAGTGGCGCGCCGTCTGGATCCAGGGACTCGCCGCCCTCGAGCGCGGCGACGCCCGGGCGGCGCAGGCGGCCTTCAACGCCGTCTACGGGCAGGTGCCCGGCGAGCTCGCACCCAAGCTCGCGCTCGCCCAGGCGTGCGAGCAGGCCGGCGACGACGCCGTCGCCGAGAACCTCTACGTCGCCTGCGCCCGCACCGACGCGACCTATGTGCCGATGGCCGCCTTCGGGCTCGCGCGCATCCGCGCGGCCCGGTCCGACGTCGACGGCGCCGTGTCGGCATACCGGCTGGTGCCCCCGCAGTCGAGCGCGTACCGCACGGCGCGAGCGGGCCTGGCCGAGCTGCTCACCAAGGCCAACCGCGGGCTGCCCGACCTGGCCGAGGCGCTGCGCACGCTCGACGACACCTCGCTCTCGGCGCGGCGGCGGGCCGAGCTCACGACGCTCATCTACCGTGAGGCGCTCGAGACGTTGGAGAAGACCGGCAACAAGGCCGACATCCGCCTCGGCACCCACAAGGGCACCCCGCACGGCCTGCGAGTCGGCCTCGAGGACGCCCTGCGCGAGCTGGCCAAGCGCACCCCCGACCTTTCCGAGCGCGTGCCCCTCGTCGACGAGGCGAACGCCATCCGACCCTGGAGCCTCTGGTGACCGACACCCCGACGACGGGATCCCCGCAGCCCGAGGAGACCGCCCCCGCCGCGCAGGCACCCTCCCGCACCTGCCCCGCGTGCGGCACCGCCAACCCGGCGGAGTCGAGCTTCTGCGAGGCGTGCGGCGCCGACCTGGTCGTCCTCACCGCCCCTCCGGCGACCGGCATCGGCGACGCCGGAGCGGCCGGCGCTGTCGGCGCTCCCGTCCCGGACGGCACGCTGCTGGCGTCCGCGACGCCGCAGACCGCCCCCGCGGGCGAGGAGTCGCCGCTCGACGTCGGCTGGACCGGCGCCGTGCCGTCGGCCGCCGTGGCGCCTGCTCCCGTCGACGACGACCTGCTGTGTCGCGTGTGCGGGCAGGGCCACCTCGTCGACGGCTACTGCGACCAGTGCGGGTCCCCGCCACCCGACCCGCGTGACCACTTCACCGAGATGCCGGCGCCCTGGGTCGGCGGGGTGTGCGACATCGGCCGCCGCCACGCCCGCAACGAGGACGCCCTGTCGCTGAGCGCCACCGAGGCGCCCG
>CBHRRQ010000221.1:0-6863 GCA_966081555.1 uncultured Terrabacter sp. | reverse complement strand
GGGGGCCGGGCGCCCACCTCACCCCGCCGGTCTGCCGCCGCGGGCGGGGGGGCTATCGTGGTGCGTGGGCCCCAACCGCGCCACGGGACCGCCGGGCCGCCCCCCGCTGCCGTGGTCCGCACGGGGGACCCCGGCGCGCTCGCCGCCGACGGCTCGCTCCTGCTGGCCGGCAGGGCCAAGAACATGATCATCCGGGGGCAGACGAACATCTACCCCGAGCTCGTCGAGCCGCTGCTGCTGGAGCGGCACACCACGCTGCTGTGCGACTGCGCCCTCGTCGGCCTCGCCGACCCCGTCACGGGCGACGAGCGCGTCGTTCTGGCCGTCGTGCCCGTGCCCGGCGCCCGGGCGGTGGCACGGTCGGTGGCGCGGTCGGTGGCCGCCGAGGTCCACCGCACCTGGGCCCAGCTCGCCGACGAGGCCTGGCGGCCCGATGACGTCGTCGTCGTGGACACGGTCCCGCGGCGTGGGCGGTCGGACGCCGTCGACCTCGAGACCCTGCGCGGGGTCGTGGCAGCCGCACCACCGGCGGCTCGGGCATGAGGGTCGCCGTCACCGGCGCCAGCGGCTTCGTCGGAGGTGCGGTGACGGACGCCCTGCTCGGTCGCGGCCACGACGTGCTCGCGCTCAGCCGGCGCCCCATCCCGCGCCGGCCCGGGCTCGACCACCGCGCCTGGGACCTCACATCCGGACCTCTGCCCGAGCCCGGCGCCGTCGACGTCGTCGTGCACGCCGCCGCCCACGTCGACGAGTGGGACCCCTGGCCAGTGCACCAGGCCGTGACGGTCGAGGGGACGAGAGCGGTGCTGCGGACCTGGCCGCACGCACGCACCGTGCTCGTGTCGTCGTGCAGCGTCTACCCGCTGCGGACGCGGCACGCCCCGCGCCACCTCATCAGCGAGGCGGTGCCTGTGACCAGCCGTCCGCTGTCCGCCTACTCGCGGGCCAAGGCCGCCCAGGAGCGCCTCGTGCTCGGCCGAGACGACGCGGTCGTGCTGCGGCCGCACGCCGTCCACGGCCCGGGCGACACCACGCTGCTGCCCAGACTCGAGCGTGCCCGCCGCAGTGGAATGCTGCTGTGCCCGGGCAGTGCCTCAACGCTCCTCCACCTCACCGACGTCTCCCTCGTGGCTGATGCCGCGGTCGCCGCCTGCGAGACCGGTTCCTGCACAGGGGTGTTCAACGTCGCAGACGCTGCGCCCCTGCCTCTCGCGGAGGTCGTGGCGGGCGTCGCAGACGCGAACGGTTGGACCGAGCGGCCCGTCTTCACGGGCGCACCGGCCGCCTGGGCAGCCGCCCTGCTCCTCGAGGGGGCCGCGCGTGCGGCCCGCTCGACCACGCCACCCCTGCTGACGGCATATGCCGTCTCGCACCTCGCGGTCACCCGCGAGTTCGACACGACCCGGCTGCGCACGCGGCTGGGCGTCGAACCCCGACCGACCGACCTCTCCGGGTGGCGCCCCACCGGCGCTGCACACGACTCACACGCCTGACATCTCACCGACACAGCGCCCGCACAGGTTGCGACCCGAACCTGAGTGTCATGACCTCCCTCGCCTATCCCGAGGCCCGTGAGCACGCCGCGGCCCGCAGCCCCCGCCGAGCCGCAGCAGCCACACCTCGCTGGTGGCGAGACGCCTCCGCTGTGTTTGCTTGGGGCGCAACGCTGTTCGTGGTGGCACTCTGGGTTGCCGGGGGAGGTCTCACGGCGTTCGGGTCTGCGGGCGAGACGCTGACCAACCTCGGCCGGCTGAGCGGGCTGCTCGCCTCGGTGCTCATGCTCCTGCAGGTGCTCCTCATGGCCCGCATCCCCTTCGTCGAGCAGGCCTGGGGCCAGGACGAGCTCGCCCGCGTGCACCGCCTCGTCGGCTTCACCTCGTTCAACCTCATGCTCGCGCACATCGTGCTGACGATCCTCGGCTACAGCGCGGGCACCGAGCTCGGCGTCATCGGGACGTTCGTCGACGAGGTGCTGCACTCGCCGGGCATGCTGCTGGCCCTCGCCGGCGCCATCGCCCTCATCATGGTGGTCGTCACCTCGGTCAAGAAGGCACGGG
The DNA here is from genome assembly GCA_966081555.1 of uncultured Terrabacter sp. Classification (GTDB taxonomy): domain Bacteria; phylum Actinomycetota; class Actinomycetes; order Actinomycetales; family Dermatophilaceae; genus Terrabacter. The sequence continues at coordinate 4,806 of CBHRRQ010000221.1, read as the reverse complement.
CGCGCCTGCGCTACGAGTCGTGGCACCTGTTGCACCTCTACGCCTACCTCGGCGCCGGGCTGGCGCTGCCGCACCAGCTCTGGACGGGGCAGGACTTCACGTCCTCGACCGGGGCCACGGTGTTCTGGTGGGCGCTGTACGCCGTCGCGCTCGTCTCCGTGATCACCTTCCGTGTCGTCCTGCCGATCGTGCGCTCCCGCCGTCACCGGCTCGTGGTCTCGCACGTGGTCGCCGAGTCGCCCACCGTCACCTCCGTGGTGGTCACGGGACGCCACCTCGACCGGCTGCCCGCCCGGGCCGGTCAGTTCTTCCAGTGGCGCTTCCTCGACGGCCCGGGCTGGACCCGAGCCAACCCGTACTCGCTGTCGGCCGCGCCCGACGGACGTTCGCTGCGTATCACCGCCGAGCGGGTCGGCGGCTCGAGCGAGCGCCTCGCGAACCTGCGTCCCGGCACGCAGGTCCTCGTCGAAGGCCCGTACGGCCGCCTCCATACCGGCGTGCGCACGAGCACCAGGACCGTCCTCATCGGCGCCGGCATCGGCATCACCCCGCTGCGCGCCATCCTCGAGGAGCTGCCGCCCTCACCCGACGGGGTCGTCGTCATCTACCGGGTCGGCAGCCAGTCGGACATCGTCCTCGGCGACGAGCTGCTCGACCTCGCCCGGTCAAAGGGCGGTCGCGTCGTGGCCGTCGTGGGCCACCGAATACGTGACCGGGCGAGCTGGCTGCCCGTCGACGCGGTCCACCTCGGCGACGCCGAGGCCCTGCTGCGGATCGTCCCCGACATCGCCGACCGCGATGTCTACGTCTGCGGCAACCCGACCTGGATGGATGCCGTCATTGCCGCTGCCCACGAGGCCGGCGTGCCGCGCGAGGCCGTCCACCACGAGCGCTTCAGCTACTGACCCCCGAACCACGAAACGAGACACTCCATGCGCCGCATCGTCCTCTGGGCCATGAGCACGATCACCGTGCTCGTCCTGCTCTTCAGCTACAGCACGTCCCGTTCCTCGACCGCCGTCGTGGCGGCCGAGAGCCGACAGGTCACGACCACGAGCAAGACCTCGGAGAGCAGCGGCTCCTCCTCCGGGTCGTCCTCGGCCTCGTCCGGCGACTCGTCCGGCCAGGAGCCCGCGGCGGCCGACGACGGGACCGCAGACGACACGTCCGACTCAGGCGCGGCCTCGGGCGCCACGGGCACCACCGGCTCGGGGTCGTCGGGCTCGGGGTCGTCGGGCTCGGGATCGTCCTCCAGCTCCGGCTCGACCACCGTCGAGGGCGACGCCGTGATGACCCGGTTCGGCAACGTGCAGGTGAAGATCACCGTGTCCGACGGCAAGATCACCGCGGCCGAGGTGTTGCAGGTGCCGTGGGAGGACCGGCACGACCAGATGATCAACTCGCGCGCCGTCCCCGTCTACAACGAGGAGACGGTCCAGGCCCAGTCGGCCTCGATCGACGTCGTCTCGGGTGCCACAGTGACCTGGGAGGGCTACACCCAGTCGCTGCAGTCGGCCATCGACCGAGCGAACATCTGACCGCCGTGCAGACACGGACGAGGGAGCGCAGGATGAACGGACCCGTGGCGGGGGCCGGCCTGCCGGACAACCGACCGGCTCCGCCGCGACGGGCCTGGGTCGAGCAGGTCATGGGGATGCCGGTGAGCATCCACCTGCGCGGCGCGGGCGTCGACACGCCTGCGGCGGCCCGAGCGGTGGAGCGGGCCTTCGAGATCCTCCGCGAGATGGACTCGGTCTTCTCGACGTACCGCGAGGACTCCGACCTGATGCGGCTGCGCCGCGGGCAGGTGCAGCTCGAGCAGTGCAGTCCGCTCGTCGGGGAGTCGCTGCGGATCGGGCAGGAGGCCGAGGCGCTGACGAAGGGCGCCTTCACCACGCTGCTGCCGACGGGGGAGGGAGACCTCGCGTTCGACCCCACCGGCCTGGTCAAGGGGTGGGCGGTCGACCGGGCGTCAGCGCCGCTGCGGCAGCTACGCGGAGTCTCGTTCTGCATCAACGCCGGCGGCGACCTGTTCGTGGGCGCTCATGAGAGCCTGCCGGTCACGGGTCCGGAGGCGATCCAGTGGCGGGTCGGCATCGAGGACCCTCGTGACCGCCAACGCATCGCGAGCACCGTGACCCTGGCGCGCGGGGCCGTGGCGACCTCCGGCACAGCAGCCCGCGGCGCTCACCTCTACGACCCCGTCAAGGGGGAGCCCGTCGGGCGTGCCGGCTCGGTGACGGTCACGGGTCCGACGCTGCTGTGGGCGGACATCTGGGCCACCGCCCTCTTCGTCGGCTCGCAGGCCACCAGGGACGCCTTCGCGACGAGTGCCACGGACTACCTCTCGACAATGCTCTGAACCGCTCCCGTCGAGTCCTCCACCGGGCGCCTCGCACCTCGGGCATCCCGGTGCCGCAAGGACAAATCCCGCAAGGCCGCCCGAACCGGGGCGGCCTTGCGTCGTTCTTGCGGAAACCCTGCGCGCCGCGGCCTCCGCCGCTTGCGTTTGGCTCGTCACAGTCGAAGCATCGGCCGCTCCGACAGGTGGCGGCCGGTGACACCAGACCTTCGGGCGAGGGCCCGCCGACCCGGGAGGGAGCGCCATGACGGACATCGCCGACGTCGACCCTGCGACGACGGCGCGTGCCCTCGGCGCTCACCCGGCTCGGCGGGCCACCTCGAGGACGTGGGCGGGGGGAGTCGTCAGGACCGGGGCGGGCCGCCCGGTGGGGGGCCGGCCCGTCCCGCTCCCCGACGCAGCGATCCGGCCGGGAGCCTGCCGTGGCGGCTGACGTCGTCGTGGGCCGGCCCTGTCCCGCGCTCGCGACGCAGCAGCTCGACCCCACGGCCCTGACGCGCCTCGCGTCGGAGCTCGAGAGCACCGACCTGGCGCGGTCGATCGCCCGCACGTACCTGCGGATGCTGGAGGGTCGGCTGTCTCGCGCAGCGCTCGCCCTGGCCCGGCGCGACGACATCGCGGCGATGGACGTGCTGCTCAGCCTGCGGGTGTCCTCCGCGACGGTGGGCCTCGTCCGCCTCGAGTCCGCGGTGCTGTGCGTCATCGACGCGGTGCGTCGTGGCGACCGCGAGGTGGCGCGCGAGCTGGGGGCGTCGATGGCAGGCATCGCCCCCGAGGCGGGTGCGGCCCTGCAGTCACACCTCGACGCCGCGGCACCCGCGGCCCAGCCTGCGGCGCTGGGCCGGATGCCCTGACGCGTCAGAAGGCGTCGGGCTCCTCCATGCGGTAGCCGACGCCCCGGACCGTGCGGATCGGAGCGCGTCCGCCGGCTGGGCCGAGCTTGGTCAGCTTTCGACGCAGGTTGCCGACGTGGACCTCGACGAGGTGCTCCTCCGACCATCCCGGTCCCCACAGGCCGTCGAGCAGCACCGCGCGTGACCACACCCGACGCGGTGCGCTGAGCAGCGTCGCCAGCAGGTCGAACTCGGTGCGCGTCAGGTCGGCCTCCTTGCCGTCGACCGTGACCACGCGGCCCTCGGAATCCACGGCGATGCGGCCGTGCCTGACCAGGGTGGCGTCCGACTCGCCGTTGGTGGGGGCTGCGGGAGGGGTGGGTGCGGCGGGTGCGCTGCCGTAGGTGACGGGTGCGGGCGCGTCGGCCGGGGCGCGGACGGCCAGCGGTCGACGTAACATGGCGTTGACGCGCGCCTGCAGCTCGCGCGGGCTGAAGGGTTTGGTGAGGTAGTCGTCCGCGCCGATCTCGAGACCCATGAGCCGGTCGATCTCGTCGGTGCGGGCACTGATCATGACGACGTACGCCTGGCTGATGTCGCGCACGCGGCGGCAGACCTCGATGCCGTCGAGGTCGGGGAGCCCGAGGTCGAGCGTCACGAGGTCCGGGTCGTTGGCCATCACGAGGTCGAGGCCCGCCTGGCCGGACGCGGCGGACGCCACCTCGAAGCCCTGCATCGTCAGGCTGTGCGTGATGAGCTCGCGGATGTCGTCGTCGTCCTCGACCACGACCGCAGTGCGTTCAGAGCCCGTCATGGCGTGATTGTTGCAGAATGTGGGCGTTTGGCCCGTCAGTTCTCGCGGCCCGGCGGTTCGTCGGCCGGTTCGGTTGCGCCAGAACGACCGTCGGCACTCCCAGCGAGCCCCGACCCGAGCCGCTCCTCGAGCGCCGCCGGCTCGGTGACGGGCAGGTCGCAGACCATGCCCCGGCACACGTAGGCCGCGGCGCCGCCCCCCACGAGCGGGCGGTCGGCGAGCAGCGGGACCCCGGGCTGGTCGGGCTCACCTCGCACGACGACGAGTCCGGGGCTCGGCGACCGGCGCGCCGCCCGCTCCAAGGCGTCCGCGCGGGCGCCGACCCCCACAACGGCCACCTGGAGCGGCCCCGCCACGAGCGCCTCCGCCACGGCGAGGCTCCATCCGCCGAACCGCGGCTCGCGCACGGCCAGACCCAGACCGGCGGCGGTGGCCCGGGCTCCCTCCTCGAGAGCACCCGAGTCGCCGGTGACGCCACCGAGCGTGACGAGCGCGCCCGCGAGGGCCGACTGGCCGGCCGGCTCGGCGTTGTCGGCGGCGCTGCGCGGGCGCAGGTAGAGCGGCTCGGCGCCGTCTGCCGTGTCGTGGAAACCGCCGTCGTCGGCGGCAAAGCCAGCGGCAGCGTCCAGCACGCCGCGGGCGGCATCGAGCCAGCGCACCTCGCCGGTGACCTGGTGGAGCAGGAGGAGGCCCTCGGCGAGGTTCCCGTGGTCGTCCGCGACGCCGTGGGCGGCGCCGACGACCCCTGCCCTGGAGGCGCGGCGCAGGGCACCGTCGATGAGGTGGACCTCGAGCAC
>CBHRRQ010000220.1:0-6864 GCA_966081555.1 uncultured Terrabacter sp. | reverse complement strand
CCTTCACCGAGGAGACCGAGACCGACCTGTTCGGTGAGCAGGCCGTGCTCTGCGGTGGCGCGAGCCAGCTCGTGCAGTACGGCTTCGAGACCCTCGTCGAAGCCGGCTACCAGCCCGAGGTCGCCTACTTCGAGTGCCTCCACGAGCTCAAGCTCATCGTCGACCTCATGATCGAGGGCGGCATCGCCAAGCAGCGCTGGTCGGTGTCCGACACCGCCGAGTACGGCGACTACGTGTCCGGGCCGCGCGTCATCGACCCGCACGTCAAGGAGAACATGAAGGCCGTCCTGGGCGACATCCAGAACGGCGCGTTCGCCAAGCGCTTCATCGACGACCAGGACGCCGGGGGCCCGGAGTTCAAGGCGCTGCGCGAGAAGGGTGCCCAGCACCCGATCGAGGCGACGGGGCGCGAGCTGCGCAAGCTGATGGCCTGGGTCAAGCAGACCGACTCCGACTACACGGAGGGCTCGGCCGCGCGCTGATCCGCACCCCGCACCGCTTGGCGGCCGGTCACCCGTTCGTGGGGTGGCCGGCCGTCGTGTCTCGGCGTCGGTGGCGCTCAGCGCCCGGTGAGCTGGGCGGGCTGCTCCGCGAGCCAGGCGGCGAACGACCGCCCGCCCGTCCCGGCGGTCCCCGCCGCCGGCAGGTTGCCCCCGCGCGCCATCGCCGCCAGGACCGGCCCGACGGCCGGCAGCCGGACGACCCTGGGCGCCGCCGCGCCCCGGTGGGCGCGCACGAGGGTGGCGAGATCAGCGACGGTGAGGACGTCCGGGCCCGCGAGGTCCGCGGCCCTCGCGTATGCCGCCGGGCGCGCGCCCAGGGCGAGGTCGGCCAGACGCGTGGCCACGTGGTTCGTGTCGACCGGCTGGAAGGCCAAGTCCCCGAAGGCGAGGGTCACCGGCCCGAGAGTCAGCACGCGCGCGAAGAACGCTGCGAGAGAGTGGAACTGAGTCGAACGCAGGACCGTGGCCGGCCCTCCCGCATCAGCGATGCCCTGCTCCGCCCGCAGCTTGCGCTGGTAGTAGCGCATCGGGACGTCGTCGATGCCGACGATCGAGATGTGCACGAGGTGGACGCCCCGGGCCGCCGTGGCGTCGGCGAGGCGGCGCGTGCCGTAGACGGTCACGGCGTCACCGGCCGACGTGTCGTCCGCGCAGTGCACGACGGCGTCGGCGCCTCGCAGCGCGTCGTCGAGCCCGGCGCCGGTCCTCAGGTCCAGCCCGGTGCGACGGCCAGCAGGCACGACCTCGTGGCCCCGCTCCCTGATCTGCGTCACCACGCGGGAACCCAGGTCTCCCGCTCCGCCCGTCACGACGACCCGCACGGCACCCACGGTAGCTCGACCCGGTGCGGGCGTCCCGGCATACGGGACCGGGCGTCCAGTGGCCAAGACGTGCGGAGGGGGCGGCGGCGTCGCTCACATTGTGGTTACGGTCCGTGATTTGCGACACGCCACCCCTAGACTCGCCGACGGCACGCCGCGGTGCCGCCGACGGCCCGCGTCCGCGATGGACCCGGCCCTTGCCCTCCACGGCCTCCCCGCCGCTCCGTCTCGGAAAGGGAACCTCCTGTGAGCAAGCCCGTTGTCCTCATCGCCGAAGAGCTGTCGCCAGCAACGATCGAGGCCCTGGGCCCGGACTTCGAGGTCCGGTCGGTCGACGGCGCCGACCGCGACGAGCTGCTCCCCGCCCTCGCCGACGTCGACGCGATCCTGATCCGCTCCGCCACGAGGATGGACGCCGAGGCGATCGCCGCGGCCAGGCGCCTCAAGGTCATCGCCCGGGCGGGAGTCGGCCTCGACAACGTGGACGTGCAGGCGGCGACGCAGGCCGGCGTCATGGTCGTCAACGCCCCGACGTCGAACATCACCTCGGCCGCCGAGCTGGCGGTGGGCCTGCTCCTCGCGACCGCCCGCAACATCGCCCCGGCGAACCAGGCGCTCAAGGCCGGCGCGTGGAAGCGCAGCAGGTACTCCGGTGTCGAGCTGCTCGACAAGACCGTCGGCGTCGTCGGGCTCGGCCGCATCGGGGCTCTCGTCGCCGAGCGGCTCAAGGGCTTCGGCATGCGGATCGTGGCCTACGACCCCTACGCATCGCCGGCCAAGGCGGGCCAGCTCGGGGCCCACCTCGTGGGCCTCGACGAGCTGCTGGCCCAGTCCGACTTCATCACCATCCACCTGCCGAAGACGCCCGAGACCGTCGGCCTCATCGGCGAGGAGGCGCTCGCGAAGGTCAAGCCGACGGTGCGCATCGTCAACGCCGCCCGTGGCGGCATCGTCGACGAGGTCGCCCTCGCCCGGGCCATCGCCGAGGGCCGCGTCGCGGGCGCCGGCATCGACGTGTTCGCGGTCGAGCCGACGACCGAGTCGCCGCTGTTCGAGCATGAGTCCGTGGTCGTCACGCCGCACCTCGGGGCCTCCACGGAAGAGGCACAGGAGAAGGCGGGCATCGCGGTCGCCCGGTCGGTGCGGCTGGCCCTCGGCGGCGAGCTCGTGCCCGACGCCGTCAACGTCAGCAGCGGATTCATCGCCGAGGAGGTGCGGCCCGGCATCCCGCTCGTCGAGAAGCTCGGCCGGATGTTCACGGCGGTCGCGGGCAGCGTGCCGACCCAGCTCGACGTCGACGTGCGGGGCGAGATCACCGAGCACGACGTCAACGTGTGGAAGCTCGTCGCGCTCAAGGGCCTGTTCACGGACGTCGTCGAGGACCCCGTGACCTACGTCAACGCCCCCGTGTTCGCCGAGCAGCGAGGCTGCGTCGTGCGCCTCGTGACCGACCCCGACGCGGGGGACTTCCGCAACGTCACCACGTTGCGTGGCACGCTCGCCGACGGCACCGTCGTCTCGGTCTCCGGCACCCTCACCGGCCCGAAGATGGTGGAGAAGCTCGTGGGCGTCAACGGCTACGACCTCGAGGTGCCGCTCACCGAGCACATGCTCGTCTTCGAGTACTCCGACCGCCCCGGCGTCATCGGCAACATCGGTCGCATCCTCGGCGATGCCGACATCAACATCGGCGGCATGCAGGTCTCGCGCCAGCACGACCGCGCCATCGGCGTCCTCAACGTCGACAGCGCCGTGCCGGCCGCGCTGGCGGCGGAGCTGTCGGACGTAGTGGAGGCCAAGACCTTCTCGGTCGTCGACCTGTTGGACTGAGTCACCTCGGCCGCCCTGTGAGATGAGGTCTTTCGGCCCTGCCGAGAGACGCGCCCGACTGCGACGGTCGAGGCATGGGGACCCCGGTCATTCGCTGCGAGGGTGTCACCAAGCGCTTCGGTGACACGGAGGCGTTGCGCGGCGTCGACCTGGCCGTCCTCGAGGGGGAGGTCCTCGGCTACCTCGGACCGAACGGCGCGGGCAAGACGACCACGCTCCGACTGCTCATGGGCCTGACCCGCTGCAGCGCCGGGCGGGTCGAGGTCCTGGGCCTCGACGCGTGGCGACGCCGCGACGAGGTGCACCGGCGGGTCGGCTACGTGCCGGGCGACGTCGCCCTCTACCCGCGCCTCAGCGGACTGGACCACGTCGACTACCTGGGACATCTGAGCGGCATCGGACAGCCGTCCGCCGCAACGAAGCTCGCGGAGCGGCTCGACCTCGACCTGCGCCGGCCCACGCGCGAGCTCTCGCGCGGGAACCGCCAGAAGCTGGCCCTCGTGCTCGCCATGATGGGTCAGCCCGAGCTGCTCGTGCTCGACGAGCCGTCGAGCGGCCTCGACCCGCTGGTCCAGCGGGAGTTCCACGCCCTGCTCGCAGAGCACTCGGCGCGCGGAGGCACCGTGCTGCTCAGCTCCCACGTGCTCAGCGAGGTGCAGCGCGTCGCGACCCGCATCGCGGTGTTGAGTGCGGGTCGGGTCGTGGCCGTCGAAGAGCTCGACGCGCTGCGCGCCAAGTCCCTGCACCACGTCGAGGCGCAGCTCGCCGGGCGCGTGCGGGTCGAGGACTTCGAGGCGCTGTCCGGTGTCCGGCACGTGCGGTTCGAGGAGGGCGTGCTGCGTTGCGAGGCGCCCCAGTCGGCGCTCGACCCGCTGCTCAAGCTCGTCGCCCGTCACCCCGTCGTCGACCTCACGTGCACGGAGGCCGAGCTCGAGGAGACCTTCCTCGCGTACTACGCGTCCGCAGGAGGTCCGGATGCTGCATGACGTGCTCCGCAAGACGGTGTTCGACCAGCGGCGCTCCTACCCCGCGTGGTGCGCCGGCGTCCTGCTGGTCGTCGCGATGTACGTGGCCCTATGGCCGAGCATCCGGCGCCAGCCCTCGATGCAGGACTTCCTCGACCAGATGCCCGAGGCGCTCCGGAACCTCTTCGCGATGTCCGGTGCCGACATGTCCACGCCCGTCGGCTACATCCAGATCGAGCTGCTCTCGTTCATGGGGCCTCTGCTCGTGCTCCTGTATGCCGTGGCCGCCGGCTCCTCCGCCGTGGCCGGCGAGGAGGACCGGGGCACCCTCGATCTGCTCCTCGGCACGCCCGTCCCGCGGACGCGGATCGTCGTGGAGAAGGCGATCGCCATGGCGGTCGGCACGTTCGGGCTGTGCGCGCTCCTCGGGGTGGCGCTCGTGGCCGAGGGCGCCCTCGTGGACCTCGACCTCCCGGTGGGCAAGGTCGCGGCGGCGATGCTGCACCTCGCCCTGCTGGGCCTAGTGTTCGGCTCCCTGGCGCTCGCGGTGGGCGCCGGCACCGGCCGGCTCGCCCTGAGCCGCGCGGTTCCGGTCCTGCTGGCGGTCGTCGGCTACGTCGTCAACGGGCTCGGCGGTCTCGTCGACTGGCTGCGGCCGTTGCAGAAGCTCTCGCCGTTCTACCAGTACGCCGCGCACGACCCGCTGCGGCAGGGGATCTCGTGGGTGTCCGCCGGGGTGAGCGCCGGGACGGTCGTCGTGCTCGTCGGCGCCGCCGCCGTGGCGTTCGACCGGCATGACGTGGCGTCGTGAGCGCTCCGTCCGCTCAGGCCGACCTTCGCCCGGGCTTGTGACCACCGGGTTCGACGCCGCCGGCTTCGACGTGCTCGGGATCAGCGCTTCCGGGTCCGTCGTCCGCTGGCTCGTCGTCGGGTTCGTCATCGGGTTCGTCGTCAGGTTCGTCGTCAGAGGTGTCGAGCTCGGCCAGCTCCGGCACGAGGTCGTGTCGCTTGCTGAAGGTGTCGATGATGGCGAGCGCGACAGCGGCGATCGGGATGCCGATGAGGGCGCCGATGGCCCCGAACAGCGCGGCACCGGCGATGACCGAGCCCAGCGCGACGGCCGGGTGGACGTCCATGGTGCGGCGGCTGATGCGCGGCGTGAAGACGTAGTTCTCGAGCTGCTGGTAGATGGTGGCGAAGACCGCGATCCACACGGCGTTGATCGGCTTGTCGAGCACCGCGAACAGCGCGGGCAGCGCGACGCCGATGTACGTGCCGATCGTCGGGATGAACTGGCCGACGATGCCGGCGAACACACCGAGGGGGAGCCAGAAGGGCACGTCGATGACCCAGAAGAAGGCGCTGTGGAAGACGGCCGAGAGCGCCGCGAGCACCAGCTTCGAGACGACGTAGCCGCCGGTCTTCTCGACCGAGATCGTCCACACGGTGATGAAGACGCGCTGGTAGCGCTGCGGCAGCCACGACCCGATGGTCTGGCGCAGGCGTGGGCTGTCGGCCGAGAGGTAGTAGGCGAAGACGAGGATCGTCAGGCTGTCGAACAGAAAGGTCAGCAGTGACCCGAAGATGCCCACGATGCCGCCGCCGTATCGGCCGGCGAGCTCGCCGAGCTTGTCGGGGGTGAGGTTGAGCGCCTGGCGCACCTGCTCGAGGTCGAACGTCGTGCCGAACGTCGAGTTGACCCAGTTGATCGCCGCGGTCACGGCGCCAGGCAGCTGGGTGCTGAGCTCCGACACCTGTGAGACGAAGACCTGGCCGAACAGCTCGGCGAGCCCGGCGAAGAGCAGCAGCAGCCCGAGCATGGTCAGCCCGGTCGCCAGGCCGCGCTTCATGCCGCGGGAGGCGAGCCAGAGCACCACCGGCTCCATGGCGATCGAGACGAGCCAGGCGAGCAGCAGCAGGAAGAGGAAGCTGGCCAGCGCGTGGAAGGCCCATGTCGCGATGGTCAGCAGCACGACCGCGCTGAGCACGATGATCGTCACGCGCCGGGCGTTGCCGGGCGTGACCGCGATCCATCGGGCCTCGTCGTCGAAGGGCACGCCCGGCACCGCGTGGCGGCGGTGCCGCTCGTGGGCATCGTGCGCGTCGTCGGGGTCGTGTGGATCGCGCGGCGCGTGCGGATCGTGCGACGCGGCGTGGTGAACGTGTGGCTCGCGCGGGGCGGCGTGCGAGTCGGGCTGGTGAGCGCTCACGCCGCGAGCCTACGGTCCCGGGCGCGGCCAGCGGGGGAGGTGGCGCTGCGCACGCCGACGTGTGCGTGACGCGAGCCACGCCCGCCTGCCCAGATGCACGAATGGTGGACGTCGTGTCTCATCTTCTGGAAACCCCCTTTACCCATGGGTAGCCGGGCGTACCGTGAAATGCATGACGCGGCAGGTCGTACTTATTCCCCGCCGCGGCGAGTCCAGGTAGTCAGCACCTCGCCGCGGAGATCCCGCGCACCCTCGTGCTGACTTGGTTCGCCCACCCGGGCTGGAGCCACCTGAGACCACCCGACAGCAAGCAACTCGAAAGACGTGATCACCATGAGCGAAGACGCCAAGGCAGCCCGTCAGGCACTGCAGGAGTCCATGGACCTGCGCGACCAGGGCCACACGGAGGACTGATCTCCCGCCCCACGCCGGTTGTCGAAGGCCCCCCCCCCAGTTGGGCGGGGGCCGGCGTCGTGCGCCCCCAGAATGAGACGCACCGTACACCACACAAAACCCGTCCGAGGCAGAAGTAAAG
>CBHRRQ010000219.1:0-7009 GCA_966081555.1 uncultured Terrabacter sp. | reverse complement strand
GTGGAGGTTCTCCGGCGCCTGGTGCCGGAGAACCTCCACGACCGTCAGTCGTCGTCCTGCTGGCCCAGCTCCTTGGCGTACCAGACCTCGGCGTAGGGACCATCGGTGAACGCTGGCACCTCGGCCCACCCGTGGCGCACGTAGAGGGCCCGTGCCTCGACCAGGTCGCGGCGCGTGTCGAGCCGCAGCGCCTCGACTCCCCACACGCGGGCGATCTCCTCGGCGCAGAGCAGCAACGCCGCACCGAGCCCCGTCCCGCGGTGCTCGGGCCGCACGTACATCCGGCGCAGCTCGGCCACCCGGCGCCCGCGGCCGTCCCGGAGCAGGCGCAGCCCCACACAGCCGGCGAGCACCGTCGCGTCCTCGGCCGACCGGGCCACGACGAACTCACCCGTCGGCGGCGCGAGGTCGTCGCTGCGCATACGAGGGAAGCCTGTCTCGATCTCCTCCGGCGTGGAGTCGCGCCCGTGGTGCACGCGGTGCCAGCGGTCGCTCACCTCGACGTAGTACGAGCGGAGCAGCTCCGCACACTCGCGCGAGCCGACGTCGGCCAGCTCGACGACCCACGGGCCGCCTGCAGCACCGGTCATGACGCCGGGGCGCGCCCGGGCGGCGGCCAGGAGAGGGCGACGCCGTCGGCGACCACCTCACGCATCAGCGCGACGAGGTCACGCCGCCTGCGGTCGGGCTCGGCGGCATACGTCGAGGGGTCGTCGGGACGCTCCCTCACCCGAAGCGCCTCCTCGAGGATCTCGCGGTGGTGCGGGTAGGCGCCCAGCGCCCATCGGCCCGCACCCGACTTCGACGTCGGCACGCCCGTGACGAGCAGGTGCACCAGGCGTGGCGCCCCGAGCGCCCCCACTCGGCGGCCTGCGGCAGTGACGCCTCCCGGGGGTGGTGCTCCATCGCCTCGAGCTGCGCTCGCCAGTAGGTGTCGAGGTTGTCGCGGGTCGAGCGGTGCAGCGCCTCGTCATCGCTCCAGATCGCCGCCCCACGAAGGTCGTTGCCGCGCACCGTGACTCCGTGGTCGCGCAGCTCGCGCCACGTGATGTGGGTGACGTCGGCGTGGGCCCCGACGTGGAACCAGCCGTGCAGCACGCCGGGCACGTCGGGCACGACCTCGGGGCTGCCCGCCAGGTCCTCGGCCACGCAGTAGAAGCCGTCGTATGCCGGCTGCGGCCACTGCTTGTCGATGTCGGCGTGCAGCGTGCGCAGCACCTCGCAGTCGGCCTCGCTGGGACGCCGGCTGGTGACCGCGACGAAGTCGACCTCGCTGCCGCCGTGGAACTCGCCACCGAACCCGAGCGACCCGTGGAGGTGGAGCGCGTCGAGCAGGCCCGGCAGCCGATCGTCGAGCAGCCGCACGTGGGCGTCGCAGACCGCGAGGACGGCCTCAGGCAGGTCGGCGCGCGTCGGCACCGCCACGACGGTCAGACCGCCGCGCCGAAGGTGGCCCTCGAGGCCAGGGCCTCGCGCAGCTCGGCGTCGGCGTCCACGAGCGACCGGCGCACCGCCGGCGTCAGGTCGTCGCGCGAGATCGTCTCGGCACTGAGCCGCGCCGTCTCCTCGGTGAAGACCTTGGGGAACGCGACGAGCACGACGCGCGAGAGGGCGTCCTCGCCGACCCAGCCCGACATGGCCGGCACGTCGGTGAAGAACCGGGGCACGTAGTCGGCGACGAGCTCCTCGTCGGGCGCGGCCCAGAAGCCGCGGGCGAGGTGGATCATCTCGTAGTTCGAGCGACCCTCGCGGCCCGTGAGCTGCTGCCAGGCCCACGCCTTGGCGTCGGCCTCGGGCAGGCTCGCGCGGCACATCAGCGCGTTGAGGCCGCCCTGGAGCGTGTCGTCCTTGGCGCGGAAGGCCTCGATGTCGTCGGCCTCGATCAGGCCGCGCGAGGCGAGGTTGCGCACGACGATCCAGCGGAAGTCGCCGTCCTCCTCGAGGCCGGCGGGCAGGCCGTGGCCGTCGGCCCAGGCCCGCAGCAGCACCGCGTCGTCGCTGGTGCCGGCCACGAGACGCGCGGCCGCCAGCGACTCGGTGGTGCCGGCGCCGGAGCGCTCGAGCAGGCCGGTGCCGTCGCGGTTGAGCCGCTCGAGGGCGTCGTCCTGCGAGGCCCGCGGCACGAACCACGGCACGATGCGGTGCTCGGCGTAGGCGGCGACCCGGGTCAGGATCGAGGAGTTGGTCTCGTGCGGCCACGCCGCGTCGAAGACGTCGAGGAACGCGTCGGGAGAGACCGTCGCGCCGTGCACGCCGTCGATGAGCGCCGACCACACGACGGCGCGGGCCTGGGCGTCGGGCACCTGGGCCAGCTGCACCGGCAGCGCCGCCACCGTCGCGTCGGACAGGCGCACCCGCGCCCACGTGAGGTCGGAGGCGTTGGGCACCACGATGGCCGGCTCAGGCGTGCCCTCCAGCTCGGCGAGCGTCGTCTCGGGCCCCGTCACCGTCACCGAGGCCCGGGCGAGCTCGCGCCCGTCGGTCCAGCCGGCCACGTCGAAGGCGTGCGCGCGGTCGGCGGGGCGCTCGGCGGGAGACTCGCGCCGCACGACGGCGGACTCGACGACGCCCCCCTGCTCGTCGAGGTCCACCGAGATCGTGTCGCGGTCGGCGGTGAGCAGCCACGCGCGCGACCAGGCCTGCAGGTCCTTGCCGCTCGCCACCTCGATGGCGCCGAGGAAGTCGGCCAGGGTGCCGTTGCCGTAGGACTTGTCGGTGAGGTAGGCGCGCACGCCCGCGATGAACTGCTCGTCGCCGACGTACGCGATGAGCTGGCGCAGGGTGGCCGCGCCCTTGGCGTACGAGATGCCGTCGAAGTTCTGCAGCGCGCTCTGCGCGTCGAGCGCCTCGACACCGGCGACGGGGTGGGTCGAGGGCGAGCGCTCCGCGCCGTAGCCCCAGACCTTGCGCACGATCGAGGAGTCGACCCAGGCGTCGGTGTACTCGGTGGCGTCGACGAGGGCGCGGTGCGACATGTACTCGGCGAACGACTCGTTGAGCCAGAGGTCGTCCCACCAGCGCATCGTGACGATGTCGCCGAACCACATGTGCGACATCTCGTGGCTCACCGTGTTGGCGCGGGTCAGCAGCTCGTCGCGGGTGGCGGCGCCGCGGTAGAGGTACTGGTCGCGGAAGGTGACGCAGCCCGGGTTCTCCATCGCGCCGGCGTTGAACTCGGGGACGAAGACCTGGTGGTACTCCCCGAACGGGTAGCGGATGCCGAAGAGCCCGTGGAAGTAGTCGAACGACCGCTTCGTCACGTCGAAGAGCTCGGCCGCGTGGCGCTCGAGCGGCTCGCGCAGCGAGGCTCGGGCATGGATGCCCAGCGGGATGCCGTCGTGCTCGTCGCGCACGGAGACGTAGGGCCCTGCGCACACAGTCACGAAGTACGTCGCCAGCGGCTTCGTCGTCGCGAGGGTCCACGTGCCGGGGGCCGTACGCGTGGCGGCGCCGTTGCCGATCACGGTCCAGTCGAGCGGGGCGCGCACGGTGACGTCGTAGGGGGCCTTGAGGTCGGGCTGGTCGAAGCAGGCGTAGACGCTCGGCGCGGCGTCGAGGAAGAGGTGTCCGTAGACGTAGTCGAGGTCGTCGGCGGGGTCGGTGGCCCGGTGCAGGCCCTGGCCGTCGTGGCTGTAGGCCATCGTCGCGGCGACGACCAGCTCGTTGTCGCCGGCGAGGCGGTGCAGCGGCAGGCGGCCGTCGGACACCAGGGCGGGGTCGACCGGCTCGCCGTTGAGCGAGATCGTCTCGACGGAGCGCGCCTTGAGGTCGACCCACGTCGCCGCGCCGGGCTCGTCGCACGTGAACCGCACCGTCGTGAGCGAGCCGAACACCTCGGCCCCCTGGTCGAGGTCGAGCTCGACGGCATACGACGTGACGGTGATCAGCGAGGATCGCTCGCGGGCTTCGGCCAGGGTGAGACTGCGCATAGGGGCGAGCCTGCCAGATCGGCAGGCCCGCCGTCGCACAGGTTGCGCTCCGCCCGCACGCACGCGCCGCGACCCGTGGCGCTCAGCGCTGGAAGGGGCCGCCCGCCATGTTCTCGAGGCGGGCGATGCGCTGCTCCATCGGCGGGTGCGTCGACAGGAAGCGGGTGACGTCCTGGGCCCGGAAGGGGCTGGCGATCATCATGTGGCTGGCGTTGACGATGTCCTGCTGGGGTGCCAAAGGCGCCCGGGCGACGCCGGACTCGAGCTTGCGCAGGGCCGACGCCAGGGCCAGCGGGTCGCCGGTGAGCTTGGCGCCGTCCTCGTCGGCGTCGTACTCGCGGGTGCGGCTGATCGCCATCTGGATCATCATCGCGGCCATCGGGGCGAGCAGGCTCATCGCGAGCAGTGCGATGGGGTTGGGGCGGTCGTCGTCGGAGCTGCCGCCGCCGAACATGCTCGTGAACATGAGCATCTGGCCGATCGAGGTGATGACACCGGCGATCGCGGCCGCGACCGAGCTGGTGAGGATGTCGCGGTTGTAGACGTGCATCAGCTCGTGCCCGAGCACGCCGCGGAGCTCTCGCTCGTCGAGCAGTCCGAGGATGCCCTCGGTGCAGCAGACGGCGGCGTTCTGCGGGTTGCGGCCCGTCGCGAAGGCGTTCGGGGCCTGGGTGGGGCTGATGTAGAGCCGCGGCATGGGCTTGCCTGCGGCAGTGGAGAGCTCGCGCACGATGCGGTACATCGCCGGCGCCTGCGCCTCGCTCACGGGGTAGGCGTGCATGGCCCGGATGGCGAGCTTGTCGCTGTTCCAGTAGCCGTAGAAGGTCGTCGCGACGCCGATGAGCGCGAAGACCCAGATGAACCGCCCGCCGCCGACGAGCGCGCCGATGCCGAGCAGGAGAGCCCAGATGCCGCCGAAGAGCGCGGCGGTCTTGAGCCCGTTGAAGTGGTTGTGCATGCCGGATGAACGAGCGGTCGCGGACAACTGTTCCCAGCCGGCACCCAGACAGGAATCTGCCGTGAGCACCCTGAGAGCCGGCTGTGACGCGGATCTCCTTCATTACGTTTTTCAACTACTACGTGTAGTAGTAGTTTTGAGCCAACGGGGAGGTCCGACACTCCCCACCGATGAAAGAAGAGAGCGATGCGTAAGACCCTCGACAAGCTGATCTCCTGGACCGGCCTCATCCTCGCGGCCGTGCTCGTCGTTGCGGGTGGCCTGCTGACGTACGCCAGCAGCTTCGTCGCCGACAACGTCAAGGAGCAGCTGAGCCAGCAGAACATCACGATGCCCGCCGCGGCGGCTCTCGAGACGCAGGAGCAGAAGGACGCGCTCCTCCAGTTCGCGGGCCAGAAGATGGAGAACGGCGCGCAGGCCAAGGCCTTCGCCGACCACTACATCCTCGTGCACATGAACACCCAGTCGAACAACCGGACCTACTCCGAGGTCTCGGGCGACTTCATCAAGCTCTCCAAGGACCCGAACGCCGACCAGGCGCAGGTCAAGGCGCTCGGTGAGCTCCGCCAGAGCCTGTTCATGGGCAACACCCTCCGTGGCCTGCTCCTCAACGCCTACGCCTTCGGCACGATGGGCACGATCGCCCTCTACGCCGGCATCGGCGCCTTCATCGCAGCAGCGATCTTCCTGGTGCTCGGTCTGCTCGGCCTGCGGCACGCGAAGTCGGCGTCCGACTTCCCGGCCGTGGCGCAGCGGGCTCCCGCGACCGTCTGAGTCTCCTGGGGGAGAACGAAGGGGCCGTCCAGGTGCGGACGGCCCCTTCGCCGTGCCCGCACCCGTTCAGCGGGGCCCGCCTGCGCTCAGCCCAGCAGGCGCAGGAGCAGGTCGGGCTGGACGCTGACGACGACGAGGACCGCTGCGGACACGGCGAGTCCGGCCACCACGACCGGACGGCGCGCGGCCACGACGGTGCGCGTCGCCCCGTCGCCAGCGCCCGCGCCCGACGCACTCGGCTCGCGCTCGGTGATGACGGCACGGAGCCAGCGCAGGTAGACGGCGACCCCGATGACGGCGTTGACGGCCGCGATGACGGCGAGCCACACCCACCCCTCGGCGAGGACCGGACGCAGCGCGGTGACCTTGCCGACGAGGCCGATGATGCCGGGCGGCAGACCGGCGAGCGAGGTCAGCGCGAGCACGAGGGCCCCGCCCCGCCACGGACTGCGCTGCCACAGCCCCTCGTAGGCCGCGAGCGTGCGGCCGTCGGTGCCGCGGTCGCGCAGCGTGACCGCGACGACCGCGAAGGCGACGAGCGTCGCGACGACGTAGGTGAGCAGGTAGGTCGCGCTCGCCCCGATGCCCAGAGCCGAGATGCTCACGAGCGGGAGCACGACCCAGCCCGCCTGCGCGACGGTGGACCAGGCGAGCAGGCGCACGACGTCGTCCTGCCGCAGGGCCATGACGTTGCCGAGGGTCATGCTCAGCGCCGCGAGGACGGCGATCGCGAGCAGCGCCGGGGTGCCGAGGACCGCCACGGCGCGGAGCACGACGAGCAGGGCGGCAAGAGCGGCGACCTTCGACACGGTCGCGAGGAACGTCGCGATCGGCACCGTCGAGCCGGCGTATGCCGTCGGCGTCCACGCATGGAAGGGCACGAGCGAGAGCTTGAAGCCGACACCGGCCATGACGAGCACCGTCGACAGGGCAACGAGGCCCGAGGACACCGACGGGAGCACGACGTTGGTCCGCGCGCCGCTCGCCGAGAAGGCCCCTGCCGACGACAGGGCGGCGTCGGGGGTGAGGAACGGGCTGCCGGTGGCGGCGAACCACAGGGCGACCCCGAGCACGAGCAGGGCGAACGAGACGAGCGAGGTGACGAGCAGCTGGGTCGCCCCGACGGCGGCCGACCGCCGTCCGGACAGCGCGACGAGGGCGATGACCGGCAGCGTCGCCAGCTCGAGCGCGACGAGCCAGGTGCCGACGTCGCGGCTGGCCGCGACGACGACCGTGCCGGCGAGGGCCGCGAGGAGCAGGACCGCCGCGACCGGCGCGCGCGTGCCACCGGCGGGGCGCCGCCGCCGGGCCCGCGGCCCCGCGCGGGCGCTGCCCCCGAGGGCCGAGA
>CBHRRQ010000218.1:0-7156 GCA_966081555.1 uncultured Terrabacter sp. | reverse complement strand
TCTCGCCGTCGTTGTTGTCCTCGCCGTTGGCCTCGTTGTGCTTCTCGTTGTAGGAGACGAGGTCGCGCAGCGTGAAGCCGTCGTGGGCCGTGACGAAGTTGATCGAGGCGATCGGCTTGCGGCCCGAGTGCTCGTAGAGGTCGCTGGATCCGGTGAAGCGAGAGGCGAACTCGCCCAGCGCTCCGCCCTCGCCGCGCCAGAAGTCGCGCACGGTGTCGCGGTACTGCCCGTTCCACTCGGTCCACAGGGGCGGGAACCCGCCGACCTGGTAGCCGCCCTCGCCGACGTCCCACGGCTCGGCGATGAGCTTGACCTGGCTGACGACGGGATCCTGCTGGACGAGGTCGAAGAAGGCGGACAGCTTGTCGACCTCGTGGAACTGGCGTGCCAGGGTCGCGGCCAGGTCGAAGCGGAAGCCGTCGACGTGCATCTCGGTGACCCAGTAGCGCAGCGAGTCCATGATGAGCTGCAGCACGTGCGGGCTGCGCATCAGCAGGCTGTTGCCGGTGCCGGTCGTGTCGTAGTAGTGGGCCTTGTCGTCGTCGACGAGCCGGTAGTAGTTGGCGTTGTCGATGCCGCGGAAGGAGAGCGTCGGGCCCATGTGGTTGCCCTCGGCCGTGTGGTTGTAGACGACGTCGAGGATGACCTCGATGCCGGCGGCGTGCAGCGCCCGCACCATGCCCTTGAACTCGAGCACCTGCTGGCCGCGCTGGCCACCGGCCGCGTAGGCGTTGTGCGGGGCCATGAAGCCGATCGTGTTGTAGCCCCAGTAGTTCGACAGCCCGCGGTCGACGAGGGGCGCGTCCTGGACGAACTGGTGCACCGGCATCAGCTCGATGGCGGTGATGCCGAGGTCGTGCAGGTGGCTGATCATCGCGGGGTGCGCGATGCCGGCATACGTGCCCCGGATCTCCTCGGGGATCTCGGGGTGCAGCATCGTCAGGCCCTTGACGTGGGCCTCGTAGATGACGCTCTCGTGGTACTCGTGCCGCGGCGGCCGGTCGTCGCCCCAGTCGAAGAAGGGGTTGATGACGACCGAGTGCATCGTGTGGCGCGCGCTGTCGTCGGTGTTGATCTTCGTCGTCGTCGCGGCCTTCGGGTCACCGAACGTGTACGAGTAGAGCGACTGGTCGTTCTCGGCCTGGCCCTCGATCGCCTTCGCGTAGGGGTCGAGCAGGAACTTGCTCGGGTTGCACCGGTGGCCGTTCTCGGGCTCGTAGGGCCCGTGCACGCGGAAGCCGTAGCGCTGACCGGGCTGCACGTAGGGCACGTAGCCGTGCCAGACGAACCCGTCGACCTCCGGCAGGTCGATGCGGGTCTCGTTGAGGTCGTCGTCGACGAGGCAGAGCTCGACGCGGTCGGCGACCTCGGAGAACACGGCGAAGTTGACTCCCGTCCCGTCGTAGGTGGCCCCAAGGGGGTAGGGCTTGCCGGGCCAGATCTCCATGAGTCTTCTTCCGTCGTCGGTCGCGGCCGGATGGCCGCGGTGCCACCTTGTGGCACTGGGCGGACGACGGTGGCCGCAGGCGCCATTCTTGCCTGCCTGACCCCGGCCCACGCAACACCGGCCGTATGCCGGTCGGCGCGTCGTGTGGTCGCGGTCAGCTCGCGCGTCCCTGCTTCCAGTACCCCATGAAGGCCACGTGATGACGCGGCATGCCGGCCTCGCCCACGAGCAGGCGCCGGCACGCCTTGACGGTGTCGGAGTCTCCGGCGACCCAGGCGTACGTGTCGTCGGGCCCCAGGAGGGCCGCGTCGGCCAGCGCGTCGGTCACGTCGTCGCCCGAGGAGCTGTGGACCGCGGTCTCCCAGACGTCGTCGTCGAGGTCGGCTGCGTGCCCCAGGGACGGGGGCCGGTCGACGAGCCGGCCGTCGGGTCTGGCGGCGGTGTCGAGACGGAGGCACGTGCGCAGGGTCGCGAGCGTCTGCGAGCCGCGTCCACGGTCGCGCCGGGCGATCCAGTGCACCTCGACCCCCGGCGGGAAGCGCACGTCCAGGAAGTCGGCGGCATCCGGCACCTCGACGACGGCCACGCCGTCGGCGTCGGACGGCAGCGACTCTGCGATCGAGGCGAGGGCCGGCACCGCGGTCTCGTCGGCGACGAGGACGAGGCGCCGGGCGTCAGCAGGGGCGAACTCGGTCCCACCGAAGGAGCGCTCGTGGCCACGGCGTGGCGCGAGGAGGCCGATCTCGTCGCCGAGGGTCGCCTGCTCGGCCCACGCCCCGGCCGGACCGGGCAGCGCGCCGCCGTGCGCGTCAGGACCGTGCAGCACGAAGTCGACGACGAGCTGTCGGTCGTCGCCCTCGCCCTCCACGGCGCGGGCCGTGTAGGTGCGCAGGTGCCCGCGCTCGTGCTCAGGGAGCCCCAACCAGGCGGCGTACCAGCCGTCGGGATCGAGCCGCGGCACCCCGTGTCCCGGCGACGGGATGAGCAGCTTGACCCGCTGGTCGAGCGTCGGCCCTTCCGGACCGAGGTGCTCGAACCCCGCTCCGCCGAACCGAATCCGCACGAAGGAGGGGCTGAGCCGCTCCACGCCTCGCACCACGGCGGTGAGCAGCAGGACGGGATTGACGACGGTCGTGGTCACTGGGTGCCTCCGGTCTGCCGGCGGGCGGACATGGGCACGACGAGCGGCGAGCCCGTCACGGGGTCGGCGATCACACGGCTGCCCAGACCGAAGACCCGCTCGACGAAGTCCTCGTCGACGAGCTCTGCCGGGGCGCCGCAGCCGACGAGGCGTCCGTCGCGAAGGGCCACGACGTGGTCGGCATAGCGTGCCGCGAGGTTGAGGTCGTGCAGCACCATCACGACCGTCGTGCCGGCGCGGCGGTTGAGGTCACGCAGCAGGTCGAGCACGTCGACCTGGTGCGCGACGTCCAGGTACGTGGTGGGCTCGTCGAGGAGCAGGACCTCGGTCTCCTGCGCGAGGGCCAGGGCGATCCAGACGCGCTGGCGCTGCCCGCCCGAGAGCTCGTCGACGTGGCGGTCGGCGAGCTCGAGCGTCCCCGTCGCTGCAAGCGCCCGCGCGACCGCCTCGTCGTCGGCCGCCGACCAGCGGCGCACGAACGTGTGGTTGGGGTGCCGGCCCCGGCCGACGAGGTCGACGACGGTGATGCCCTCGGGCAACGGCGGGCTCTGTGGCAGCAACGCGACCCGTCGGGCGAACTGCTTCGGCCGCAGGGACCACACGTCGACGTCGGCGTCGCCCGTCTGCAGGCGCACCTCACCCGCGTCGGGCCGGAGCAGTCGGGAGATGCCGCGGAGCACGGTCGACTTGCCGCAGCCGTTCGGGCCGACGACCACGGTGACCCGGCCGGAGGGCACGTCGAGATCGAGGCCCTCGACGATCGTGCGGCCGTCGTAGGAGAGCGTCAGCCCTCGTGCGCGGATGGCCGGGGCGGGTGTCGCCTGCGACACCGGCGCCGCAGGGCTCACCGTGGTGCTGAGGAGGGTGGTCATGTCATGCCTTTCCGGCCCGACCCGCGGCGACGAGCACCGCGAGCATGAGGGGAGCACCGAGGGCGCCGGTCACGACGCCGACGGGGAGGTTGACGTCGGGGATGAGGTAGTCGCCGGCGAAGTCGGACCGCACGACGACGACGGCGCCGACGAGGGCAGCGGCCCAGAGCGACGGCCTGCCGCCGCACAACCGCCGGGCGATGGGGCCCGACAGGAAGGCCACGAAGGCGATGGGGCCCGTCGCACTGGTCGCGACTGCCGCCATCGCGACCGCGACGACCAGCCCGAGTCGGGCCTGGCGGGCGGGGGCTCCGAGGGTCGTGGAGAGGTCGTCGCCGAGCTCGGCGAGCCGCATCCACGGTGCGCAGAGGACGAGGAGCGGCGTGAGCACGAGCAGCGCGGCGGCGAGCAGCCCGATGACGGGCCACGTCGCCCGGGCGAGCGAGCCCGTGAGCCACACGAGCGACGCCTGCGCGTCCTGGATCGACGCCCGGGTCATCACGAGCTGGATGACGCTCGAGAGCAGCGCCGCGACGCCGACGCCGACGAGCACCATGCGCAGGCCGGCCAGCCCGGTGCCGCGCCCGACGGCAAACATGAGAACGCTCACCGCGAGCGCACCGGCGAACGCTGCCGCGGGAAGCCAGAGGCCCTGGGCGTCGAGGAAGGTGAGGGCGACGACGGCCGCGGCGGAGGCGCCCAGGCTGATGCCGATGATGTCGGGGCTCGCGAGCGGGTTGCGCAGCGCCGTCTGGAACATCGCTCCCGCGGCGCCGAACGCGAGCCCGGCCAGCGCGCCGAGGACGGCGCGCGGCAGCTTGGCCTCCATGACGACGAACGACGCACCCGGGGCGTCGGGCAGCGCGTCACCGCGCAGGATCGGCACGAGGTCGGCGAGCGCCACGACGTAGTCGCCGAGGAGCACCCGCCCGAGCACCGCCCCGAGGCCGGCGACGGCGAGGAGGACGATGACGAGGCGGACCCGGTGTGCCGGTCGGCGCCGTGCGAGACGCACGCGCTCGACGTCGAGGTGGGTGGCGACGGCGGTCACAGGCTGGCCATCCGTCCGCGACGCACGAGCAGCACGAAGAAGGGCACGCCGAGCACCGCGGTCGTGATCCCGGCCTGCACCTCGCTGGGTCGGGCGACGAGCCGGCCGACCGTGTCGGCCAGGAGCAGCAGCGTCGGGCCCGCGAGGAGGCAGACGGGGATGATCCTGCGATGGTCGGGCCCGACGACGAAGCGCGCCACGTGCGGCACGACGAGGCCGAGGAAGCCGATCGGCCCGGCGAGGGCCGTCGAGGCGCCGCACAGCACCGCGACGCCGACCCCGACGGCGGCGCGGGCCAGGACGACGTTCTCGCCGAGCCCCCGGGCCAGGTCGTCCCCCAGCGCCAGCGCGTTGAGCCGACGCACGGTGAGCAGGACGACGCCGAGGCCGACGGCGAAGAACGGCAGCACCGTGACGACGAGGTCGAGGCCGCGGCCACCGATGGTGCCGACCTGCCAGAAGCGGAAGGAGTCGAAGGACTGCTTGCTCGAGACGAGCAGGCCCGACGACCAGCTCGCGAGCCCGGCGCTGACCGCCGCCCCCGCGAGGGTCAGCCGCAGCGGTGTCACGCCTCCTCCGGCCAGGCCGGCCACGGCGTGGACGAGCACGGCGGCGAGCCCGGCGCCGGCCATGGCCCACCAGACGTAGCCGGACACCGAGCCGACCCCGAAGACGGCGATGGCGACCACGACGGCCAGGCTCGCGCCGGCGTTGACGCCGAGCAGGCCCGGGTCGGCGAGCGGGTTGCGGGTCAGCCCCTGCATCGCCGCACCGGCGACGGCCAGTCCCGCGCCGACGAGGACGCCGACCACCGTGCGAGCCACGCGTGCCTCGACGATGCCTCCGTCGGCGACGGCGTCGCCGTTGCCGACAAGCACCTGCACGACATCACCGAAGGCAATCGCCTTGGAGCCCAGCGTGATCGATGCGAGCACCGCCACGATGAGGAGAGCGACGAGCACGCAGACGAGCACTGGCCCGCCGCCGGCGCGAGGGGCGGCCGGGGCCGTGACCCCCGTCCGGTCGGCGGTCCGTGTGGTGGTCATCAGGCTGCGTCGGCCTTGTCGGCGGCCGCCGCCACGAGCGGCACGAAGAGCTCGGTCATGTACGGGATGGACAGCGGCGTCGGCGAGCTCATGGTCAGGCCGACCCTCTGGTCCTTGGTCGCGACGAGCGCGCCCGACCTGATGGCCGGCACCTGCCCGACGAGCGGGTCCTTCTTCATCGCGGGGACCTCGGAGTCCTCGGTGATGTAGGTGAGGAAGACGTCCGCCTCGAGCGAGGCCGCCTGCTCCGAGCTCACCGTCAGGTAGAACTCCTTGGAGCCCTTGGCTCGCTGCTCGACGAAGGGGGCGTTCTTCATGCCGAGCTCGGTGAGCATCCGGGGGCGCAGGTCGCTCGGGGTGTAGAAGCCGATCTGCGACAGGTCGGTCGGGGCGACGTAGCCGTAGATGAAGGTCTTGCCGGCGAGCTGCGGAAACTTCGCCTTCGCGGCGTCGAGCGCGGCGACGGTGGTCCTCTCGACCTCCGCGGCCTTCTCGGTGCGGCCGAGCGCCTTGCCGATCAGCTCGAGCGAGTCCTGCCACGGGGTGCCGTACGCGACCTTCGGGTAGGCGACGACGGGCGCGAGCTTGCTCAGCTTGTCGTACTCGTCCCTGGTGATGCCGGAGTTCGTCGCGAGGATGAGGTCGGGCTGCAGCTTCGCGATCTCCTCGACCGGGTTGCCGTCGGCGTCGTCGAAGCGGGTCGGCTGCGTGCCCCCGATGGCGGCGAGCTGCGCGTCGAACCAGTCGCTCGAGAGGTTCGCGTTGCCGCCCCACGTGACCTTCGGTGCGCCCACCGGGGCGACGCCGAGGGCCGCCACGTGGTCGGCGTCGGACCACCCGAGGGTGACGACGCGCTTCGGCTCCTTGGTGATGGTGGCACTGCCGAAGGCGTCGGTGAGGGTGACGGGGTATGCCGTCGCGTCGGCTCCCCCGGTTTTCCCCGGTGCGCTCGCTCCGCTCGCGGGGTTCTGGGCGGCGCTGCCACCGGGGGGCCCGGTGGTGCAGCCCGCGAGCACGAGCACCGCTGCGGCAGCGACGAGGACGGAGTTCTTCAGACGGGACACGTGAGGTGGTCTCTCTGCTGGAGGTCAGGGACCTTGACCGCCGCGGGATCAACACCTCGGCGTTAGGTAAGGGTCACCTTAGTTAGCCTTACCTAACTTTTGTCAATTCCGTCCATGGTGCACAAACCGGCCCTCACCAGGGAATGGGACTCCCGTCGCGCAGGAACGTCCCCGACGGCCCGTCGTCGGGCAACAGCGCGGCGGCGACGACCGAGGCCGCGCCCTCTTCCACCGGGCGCGCGCCCATCTGCTCGGCCCCCGCCCAGGTCGCCGTGAGCCCGGGGCAGACGGCGTTCACGAGCACACCGGTCCCAGCGAGCTCGGCTGCGAGGGTGGCGGTGAGGGCGTTGAGGGCCGCCTTGCTGATGCCGTAGCTCGCCGCGGCCCCTGCCGGGTCAGGCCGAACTGCTCGTCGCCGTGCGACCCTCCGCCGCTCGAGACGTTGACCACACGGGGGTGCGGGCTCTCGCGCAGCATCGGGAGCAGCACCTGGACCATCCGCCAGGGCCCGAAGAGGTTGGCCTCCATGACGCCA
>CBHRRQ010000217.1:0-7166 GCA_966081555.1 uncultured Terrabacter sp. | reverse complement strand
TGTGGCGGCTGTAGTTCTCGATGCCGTTGCAGAAGCCGACCTGGCGCATCATCTCCACGTCGTAGGTGGTGCGCATGCGCAGACGCTGCGCCTCGAGCAGCTTGCCCTGCTTCTCGAAG
The DNA here is from genome assembly GCA_966081555.1 of uncultured Terrabacter sp. Classification (GTDB taxonomy): domain Bacteria; phylum Actinomycetota; class Actinomycetes; order Actinomycetales; family Dermatophilaceae; genus Terrabacter. The sequence goes on along the minus strand of CBHRRQ010000217.1, from coordinate 7,047 downwards.
AGGGCGAGCTGGTCCTCGAGCTCGAGCTCGATGCCGCGGATGGCGCGCTCCATGCGCTCGGGGCCGGCGACGTAGTGCGAGGCCGGGAAGACGTACATCTCCTGCTCCTCGTTGACGACCTCGCCGGTGACCGGGTGGAGTGTGTAGATGCGCTCGATCTCATCGCCGAAGAACTCGACGCGGATCGCGAGCTCCTCGTAGACGGGGATGATCTCGACCGTGTCGCCGCGCACCCGGAACGTGCCGCGCGTGAAGGCGAGGTCGTTGCGGGTGTACTGCATCTCGACGAACCGGCGCAGCAGGTCGTCGCGGACGATCTCCTGGCCGACCTTGAGCCGGGCCATGCGGTCGACGTACTCCTGCGGCGTGCCGAGGCCGTAGATGCACGACACCGACGCCACGACGATGACGTCGCGGCGCGTCAGCAGCGAGTTGGTGGCGGAGTGGCGCAGCCGCTCGACCTCGTCGTTGACCGAGCTGTCCTTCTCGATGTAGGTGTCGGTCTGCGGGATGTACGCCTCGGGCTGGTAGTAGTCGTAGTAGCTGACGAAGTACTCGACGGCGTTGTTGGGCAGCAGCTCGCGGAACTCGTTGGCGAGCTGCGCGGCGAGCGTCTTGTTGGGCGCCATGACGAGCGTGGGCCGCTGCACCTGCTCGATGAGCCAGGCCGTGGTGGCCGACTTGCCGGTGCCGGTGGCACCGAGCAGCACGGTGTCGGTCTCGCCCGCCTTGACCCGCCGCGCGAGCTCGGCGATGGCGGTCGGCTGGTCGCCGCTCGGGGTGTACTCGGAGATCACCTCGAACGGGGCAACCGTGCGCTGGAGGTCGGTCGTGGGACGCATGGCTCAACCGTACGTCGCACGACCGACAGCGCCCACTCGCCTACTGCTCCCAGACGTACGCCGGGCGCAGCTCGATCGTGTCGCCGGGCCCGGCGAACTGCACGGCCAGCTCCTCGGCGCGCTCCTGCGAGGCGACGTCGAGCAGGAAGAAGCCGGCGAGGTGCTCCTTGCTCTCGGCGTACGGGCCGTCGGTCGCGACGGTGCCGCTCTCGTTCCAGCGGTAGATGCGGGAGGACGCGGGGTCGCCGAGCGCCTCGCCGCCCTTGAGCTCGCCGCTCTTCGACAGCTCCTCCAGCATGGCGTCGAAGGCGGCGCCGCCACGCTCACGCTCCTCCTGCGGCCGCGCGAGCGCCTCCGCCACGAAGTTGCCGGTCGGGTGGCCCCACGGCTGGGGGTTGGAGTGGATGAGGATGACGTACTTCATGGTTCGGTGCCTTTCGGGTCGCGAGCGGCCAGTCTGCCGCCTCACCCGTGACGTCGGAGCCGTCCACGCCGTCTCGACACGACCGGCGGAAGAGTCTGCGAACTCGCCGTCAGGGCACGCGGTGCGTCCACTCCGCGGTCGCGAACTTCTCGTCGACGAGCCGGCGCGCAGCCTCGAGCTCGCCCTCCGTGTAGTCGGAGAGGTTCGAGCGGTGCCGCTGCGCGAACGAGGCGGCGAACGACTCGAGGATCGCGTCGCGGGTCATGCCGGTCTGCGAGCGCATCGGGTCGACGCGCTTGTTCGCCGACGTGGTGCCCTTGTCGCTCATTTTCTCGCGGCCGATGCGCAGCACCTCGAGCATCTTGTCGGCGTCGATGTCGTAGGCCATCGTCACGTGGTGCAGCACGGCCCCGGCGACGAACCGCTTCTGTGCCGCGCCGCCGATCTTGCCCTTGTCGCTCGCGATGTCGTTGAGGGGGACGAAGTGCGCGTCGACCCCGACGTCGGCGAGCGCGCCGATGACCCACTCGTCGAGGAAGGAGTAGGAGCGCTCGAAGCTGAGGCCCTCGACGAGGGAGGTCGGCACGACGAGCGAGTAGGTGATGGTGTTGCCCGGCTCCATGAACATCGCGCCACCGCCGGAGATGCGGCGCACGACGTCGATGCCGTGGCGGTCGGCGCCCTCGGGGTCGACCTCGTTGCGGAACGACTGGAACGAGCCGATGACGACGAGCGGGCTGTCCCAGTCCCAGAAGCGCAGCGTCGGCGGCCGTTCACCCGAGGCGACCTCGCGGGCGATGACCTCGTCGAGGGCGACGTGCATCGCCGGGTCGAGCACCCGGGGCGGGATGACGTCGAAGACGTGGTCGTCCCACCCGGTCGCCTTGCCGAGGGCGCGGCGCACCGCGATACCGATGGCCTCGGCGGTGAAGCCGATGAGCGTGACGTCGTCGGCGAGCGCTCCCGACACCGCCCCGGCCAGCTGGTCGACGCCGACGTCGACCGGCATGCCGCTCAGGGCCGCGTTGATGTCGTCGAGCGCCTCGTCGGGCTCGAGGAAGAAGTCGCCCGAGACGCTGACGTCGGCGAGGCGCCCGTCGACCTCCTCGACGTCGACCGCCACGAGCTTGCCACCGGGGACCTTGTACTCACCACGCATGTCACCCACAACACCACACCCCGCCCGGGTATGCCGGGTCGCCCGGCCGCCGCGTGGACCTGCCCACTCGACGGGGTCGCATCACGGTCGAGTGGCCCCACGGGAGGTCAGCGGGGCTGCCAGCCGGTGCGCTCGGCCCAGGCGTTCGCGCGGTGCCAGGCCTGCTCGAACCACGGCTCCTTGGCGACGACGTAGTCGGAGGTCGTCGCGTGCTGCGAGAGCAGCCGACGCTTCTCCGCGGCGTACGCGTCACGCTCGGCCGGCTCGTGGCGCAGCCAGTCGCGGAAGAGCAAGGCGAACCGCCAACCGGCAGACCCGTGCTCGCGCACGTGCACGTGCACGTGGTTGCCGGGATCGCAGCCGCCGAGGAACCTCTTGCCCCACGGCTCGGGGGCGCTGCCGGACGGGTGCGGGGTGTCGGTGTGGTTGCCGTGGGTGAAGACGTAGCCTGCACGGGCGAACGCGTCACGGACGTCCTCGCGGTCGACGTCGCCCAGGTGGTGGACACCGACCTGCACGTCGATGACGTCCTTGGCGAGCAGGCCCGGGACCGACGTCGAACCCACGTGCGACACCTCGGTGGCGACGCCCGTCGGGGCGAGCGCCGCAGCCAGGCGCGCCACGACGCGCTCGGCGCGGGCCTCCCAGTCGGCGCGCGGCTCGACGACGCAGTCGGCCGAACGGTCGGGACGACGTGACCGCGTACTGCTCGAGAGGTTGGCGGCGTACGGGACGAGCCGCTGCTCCCAGAGCGTGTCGACGGCATACCTCAGCTGCTCCTGGGTGCCGTCGTTGGCCAGCAGGACGTCAGCGACCGCGCGGCGCTGGGCGTCGGACGCCTGCGCGGCGATGCGGCGGCGGGCGTCGCCCTCGTCGAGGGCGCGCTGCTCGACGAGGCGCCTCACCCGGGTCTCCTCGTCGGTCTCGACGACGACGGAGAGGTGCTCGTGCACCCAGAGACCCCGCTCGACGAGCAACGGCATGTCGTAGACGGAGACGGCGTCGACCGGCGCCTCGGCACGCAGCTGCGCCACCCGCGCGGCGATGGCCGGGCCGGTGATCGCGTCGAGGGCCGCCAGCTCGTACGGGTCCGCGAAGACCACCGCGGCGAGCCCGGCACGGTCGAGGCTCCCGTCGGCGCGGATCAGGGCGTCGCCGAAGCGTTTCGCGATGGCTGCGAGGGTCGGCTGCCCCGGCTCCACCACCTCGCGGGCCACGGAGTCCGCATCGACGAGGTGGGCGCCCAGCTCGGCGAGCCTCCGCGACACCGTCGACTTGCCCGACCCGATCCCTCCGGTGACCCCGACGCGCAGCACGCCCCCACCCTACGGCTCCCCTTTCGCAACCGAACGCTGCGTTCGGTCGCGAAAGCCGTGTTGTAACAGCGCGTTCGGCATCGAACAAAGCGTTCGGTGCAGAGGTCGGGGTGTGACCGGGTGAGTCCGGCTCAGGCGAGGCGGGCGGGGAAGCCGCCGCGGGCGACGGGGCCCCAACGGGTCGGCGTGACCCGGAGCAGGGACTTGCCCTGGTCGCGCATGGCCTGGCGGTACTCGTCCCAGTCGGGGTGCTCGCCGGAGATGGCGCGGTAGTAGTCGACGAGGGGCTCGACCGACTCGGGCAGGTCGATGACCTCGCACTCGCCGTCGACCTGCACCCACTCGCCGCCGAAGTCGTCGGAGAGCACGAGCACGCTCACCTGCGGACGCTTGCGGGCGTTGGCGGTCTTCGCGCGCTCGGGGTAGGTCGAGATGACGATGCGGCCCTCGTCGTCGACCCCGCCGGTGACCGGTGACATCTGCGGACGGCCGTCGGAGCGCTGCGTCACGAGTACCATGCTGTGCCGGGGTCGCACGAACTCGAGCAGCGCGTCGCGGTCGACGTCGGTGTTGGTGGCGATCTGTCGTGGCATGTCAGTCCTCCTGGTGCTCGGGCAGTCCGGTGCTGGCGCGGTCGAAGGTCGCGACGAGCGCCTCGGCGAGCCAGGCGGCATACATCCGGTGGCTCCAGCCGCTGCGTCGCACGAAGCGGTCGTAGATCTCGGGGCCGGTGATCGCCCAGACGATGTCGATGAAGCGCTCGCGGTCGAGCGCGGGCGGCAGTCCGTGGGCGCGCTCGAGGGCGTTGAGGGCGTTCGTGTTGCCGGCCCGGCGCTCGTCGTCGATCGTCGCCACGAAGTCCTGCAGCCCGCTGTCGCCGCCGGCCCCCTGGGCCAGGATGACGCCGAGGAGCGGGCCGACCCGCTCGTAGATGGTGGCGCACAGCGCGGCGTACGCCCGCACGAACGACTCGTGGTCGGGGGCCTCGGACATCGCGCGGAACTCGGGACGGTCCTGCATGGCCACCGGTGCGTCGTCGCCGGCGAGCATCACGTCGTAGACGGCCTTGACGACGTCGGCCTTGCCGCCCACGGCGTTGTAGACCGTCTGGGCGCTGACGCCCGCCGACGAGGCGAGCTGGCTCACCGACATGGCGTGGTAGCCCTCGCGGAGCAGGATCTGGCCCGCGGTGTCGATGATGCGGCGTCGCGTGGCGCGGGCCGCCTGCGCCCGTGCGCTGTTGTCGTACACCCGATCTGTTGACATCGGTGCCCTTCGAAAGCATCATGGGTTTCGCTGGAACGGCGTTCCAGCGAATGGGTGGGGTTCCAGGGGTCCCCACCCATACCGCTGCACTCGCGGCAGTGCCCACAGCGGCGCCTGTCGACCGCACGAGTGTGCCACGCCGATCCGGACCGCCGCCCCGCAGGGGCTCCGGAGGGGGAGCGAGGGGTCGGACGACGTCCGTCCCCTCGCTGGCGCGCCCGCCCACCTCCGTCCGGCTCACCCCTTCGGGTGCCGGGGGCTCACGCCGGCGCGTCGGCCCGCTGCATCGAGGCCACGAGCGCGAGCGCACGGTCGGGATGGTCGGTCACCAGCCCGTCGACGCCCGCCTCGACGACCTCGACGATGCGCGCCGGCTCGTTGACGGTCCACGGCAGCACCGCGAGACCGGCGTCGTGCGCGCGCTCCACGAAGGCGGCGTCGACCATCGCATGGTCGGGCGAGATGACGTGCGCCCCCACGGCGACCGCGCCGTCACACACGTCGTGGTGGCTCTCCCCCGGCACGACGCTGCCCGTGAGCGGGCTGCCGGGGTGCCAGGTCACCGACGACTCGACGAGGGCCGAGCGCAGCACGTCGGGGGCCAGCACGGCTGACAGCTCGAGCACGGCCCAGTCGAAGGAGTGGACGAAGCACTGCCGCTGGACCCCGTGCTCGTGCACGTCGGCGAGCACGCCCTCGAGCAGCTGCCGGCGGGCGCCCACCTCACGCTCGTCTCGCGGGTCCACCTTGAGCTCGATGGTCCACCAGACGCCCGGTGCGTGCGCGACACCGTGGGCGAGCACCTCGGACAGGGTGGAGATGTGCGCGCCGGGGTCGGGTCGCTGGCCCGGGCACTCCGGGAGGGTCAGGCTGCCGACGTCGACGGTTCGCAGCTGGTCGAGGGTCAGGTCGTCGACGCGTGCGCCGACCAGGTCGGGACCGGTCGACACGCACTTGTGCGGCAGCAGCTCGGTGTCGTGCCAGACGACCACGTGGCCGTCGGCGGTGAGCCGCACGTCGAGCTCGACGCCCGTCGCGCCCACCTCGTATGCCGCCGCGAAGCTCGCGAGCGTGTTCTCGACGACGAGCCCCTTGGCGCCGCGGTGGCCCTCGACGTCGAAGCGGCCCGATGCCCACGGCCCGGGACGAGCAGTCACCTCAGGCCTCGATGCGCTCGCCCGACGCGGCGTCGAAGACGTGCACCTCGCCGGGGTTCGGCTCGACGTGCACGACGTCGCCCACCGTGAGGTGCGTGCGCTTGTCGAGGCGGACGGTCACGCGTCCGGCGTCCTCAGCCGCGCCTGCCGGACGCCCGTAGACGAACGACTCGGAGCCCAGCGACTCGACCAGCTCGACGTTGAGCGCGAGCGCGGACGAGTCGCTCTTGCCCTCGGGAGAGCCCACGACGTGCCACGACTCGGGCCGCAGGCCGACGACGACCTTCTCCCCCGCGCGTCCGGCCACGGCGCGGTCGAGCGGCACGGGGACGCCGTGCACCTCGGCGCGGCCGTCACGCACCGTGGACTCGACGAGGGTGATCGCCGGCGAGCCGATGAACGAGGCCACGAACGTGTTGACGGGGGCGTCGTAGAGCCGCTCCGGCGTGTCCACCTGTTGGAGCCTGCCGTCGCGCAGCACCGCGACGCGGTGACCCATCGTCATCGCCTCGACCTGGTCGTGCGTGACGTAGACGGTCGTGATTCCCAGCCGGCGCTGCAGCCCGGCGATCTGCGACCGGGTGGAGACCCGCAGCTTCGCATCGAGGTTCGAGAGCGGCTCGTCCAGGCAGAAGACCTTCGGGTTGCGCACGATCGCGCGGCCCATCGCGACGCGCTGGCGCTGGCCGCCCGACATCTGGCCCGGCTTGCGGTCGAGCAGCTGCTCGAGCTCGAGGATCTTGGCGGCCTCCGCGACGCGCTGCTTCGTCTCGGACTTGCTCACCTTCGCGTTGTCGAGCGCGAAGGCCATGTTCTGGGCCGCCGTCATGTTCGGGTAGAGCGCGTAGCTCTGGAACACCATGGCGATGTCGCGGTCGCGCGG
>CBHRRQ010000216.1:0-7226 GCA_966081555.1 uncultured Terrabacter sp. | reverse complement strand
AGGCGCGCGGAGACGCCCCCGAGCGCGTGCCACTCGGGGGCCCTGTCACCGAAGCGGATCAGGCCCAGGCGCCCGCGGTCGGTCACCACCCCGATCCTGCGCTCGAGTGCCGTTCGACCCGCCGACTCTGGTGGAGCGCCGGGGCGATGGGTCAACCGTGCCCTGTCCGCGACCCGGGCGAAGGGCCACCTGGTCTCCCAAAGCGCGGGGAGCCTCGGCCAATGGTCCTATGCCCCCGCCCAATAGTCCTAAGCCCCAAAGGTTTTCACAACCTCCCGTGAGGACAGTCGCCGCATTGACCAACAGATCAATACGAGCGACTGGAAGTTGCGACACGTCGTAGCCCGCGGGGACCACCTCGGTCGCCGTCGCCGATCCGCGAAGGTCCGCGCACACCGACACCGACGTCGCTGCGGGCCCCACGGGAGTGCAGATGTCAGCAGTTCTCAGCCGCGTCCACCGATGGAGTAGCCAACCTGAGGAGATCGAGATGAACACATCTGCACGCAGGACGCGGAAGCGCCGGACCTTGACGGTCGGTGTCGCTGCGTTCGCGCTGGCTGCATCGGGGGCGACGATCGTCTCCTTCGCGGCCGCGCCACCACCTGCGCACAACAACGGAACGGTCGGTCTGAAGCGGGTCGGTCCCATCGACGAGAGCAACGGGTTCCCGGTCTGGTACCAGGACACGACCGGGACGCGGCTCGAGCTGTGCACCGATCCGGGGGACGCGAACTGCATCGTCGGTGCGGTCCAGACACCCGGTGACCCGGTCGTCTTCCCGACCAACTTCCCTGACGAGGCCTTCTACTCCAACGCCGGCGCCAGCCTCAGCACCGGCACAGGTACGGCGAAGCTGGTCACCGGCATCGAGGCGGCGTTCGCCGGAGCCGGCACGCCCGCCCGCGGCCAGCAGATCACCTTCGGTCGTATCCGCGTCGTGGCCACCGGTCTGAGCGCAGGTGCCGACTACACCGTCACTCAGCCGTACGGCTCGCAGACCTTCACCGCAGAGGTCGGCACGCGCGGGATCTTCGACACCCAGGACATCGGCTCCCTGACGCCCGACGGCGCCTTCGACCAGACGCTTGGCGCCGAGGCCGCGCCGTTCCTGAAGTGGCCCGCCGGGACCGGCGCTCCGACCGGCTACCTCGGGGACCCTGCAGTGGACCACGTCGTCACGGGTAGCCCCACCGGCAACAACTTCTTCCGCGTCACCGGCCCGGTCGGTTCCTTCACCGGATCGCCGGACCTGTGCGCAGATCCGACCCTCGGCGCCTCGACGACCGCCACCACGGACTGCATCGAGACCAACCTGTTCCAGGCCTCGGGCAAGATCGCCGTCCACGCCGGTGTGCAGGTCACCAAGGCTTACTACCAGGAGTCCGGCACCGGGCACATGATGGACCTGTTCGCCTACTCGACGCCCGGTCAGAGGCTGATCGTCAGCGGCACCGGGGTCTCCGACACGAAGATGCTCGAAGACGCCGGGGGCAACGGGAAGTACTACGCCCGGGTGTACGCGGAGGGAGCCCCGCCCAGCGATCTGAAGGTCACGAACACCACCGACAGCCCCGCCAGCGTCGACCACGTCGAGCTGTCGCAGTTCGGTGACCGCGTGCACGTCGACAGTGCCGTCTACAGCACGGACACCAACACCCTGACGGTGACCGCCGAGTCGGGAGACTCCACCGCGACGCTGTCGGTGGACGGCTACTCAGGTGGCTCGCCCAGCGTGGGTGCCAACGGGGCCACGACCTGGACCTTCGGGAACCTGCCCGTCCCTCCGGACGACGTCGCGGTCACGTCCACCAAGGGGGGAGTCGGCACGGAGGACGTCGTGATCACGGGCTCCGACACCCCGGCAGCCAACGTCATCGCGGCAGTCGTGGCCGACGCGACCAACGTCCAGGTCGGCCAGAGCGTCACCATCGACGGCACGTCGTCGTCCGGGACGATCACCGGCAGCACGTTCTCGATGACCCCCGCCACCGGCGCGACACTCACCGGGACCGGCCTCGCGCGAACGTTCAAGGCGACCACCGCGGGCACCTACACCGTCACGCTGACCGTGACAGGTGTCGGCAGCGGCAACACCAGCACCGACAAGGTCGTCATGACAGTGTCGGACGTCAACGCGGCCCCCGTAGCCGACGCCGGCCCGGACCAGCTGGGAGTGGTCCCCACGTCAGTCGTCACGCTGGACGGCACGGCATCGAAGTTCGCCTCGACGTACAGCTGGGCGGAGGCAGCCGGCGACGTCAAGAGGGTCACCTTGTCGAACCCGTCGGTCGCGAACCCGACGTTCACCGTGCCGGCATCCAGCACGCCGCTCACGTTCAACTTCATGCTGACCATCACCGACGTCAACGGCAGCATCGCGACCGACACGGTTCAGGTGGTCAGCGACCCGGGCGCCGTCACCGTCGACAGCGCGTCGTACAAGCGGGGCAGCCTGGAGTGGCGGGTCCGCGGCTCGGCCAAGTACTGCTCGGCCAACAACGTGATCAGCGTGTACTGGAACAAGCCGGCAACCTCGACCACCGCGGCCGCCACCGTGCTGGTCGGCACCACCTCGCCGACACTGGCCCTGGGAGTCTGCAGCTATGACTTCCGGCTCAAGAACGCGCCGACGACCCTGCGGCCGACCGCAGCCGGAACCGTGACCGTCCGCTCCACCTTCGGTGGGGAAGCGCTCGACCAGGCATTCCAGCTCCTCTGACCGAACTTCCTCTGACCGAACCTCCTCTGCCCGAACAAGCCGCGCCACAGCAGTGCCCGGTGGTCCGCATGGACCGCCGGGCACGTGCTCGACATCGAGCCAGACTGCTCCACCGGCTTGTGGACGGGCTGTAGTCAGGCGGTCTCTCTTGCGCCGTCCCCGGGCCCACGGCGTGCCCGGGGACGGCTCATGCTGCTTCTCGCGCGGTCAGGCGAGGATCTTGTAGGTCACGACGAGACGAACGTAGCTCACGTCGTAGTCGCTGTTGTAGTAGCGGTTGGGGACGTACACCGTCGTCTCCACGACGCGCGAGGAGGTCACCAGCCCGGTCGGCGACACGGACCCGAGAGTGCGCCATGCCGTCGCCGTCCCCGTGTAGATCTCCGGGGTGAACGCGAAGTTCGACGTGCCCCACTTGGTGAACCCGGCCGCCAGCTTGGAGGTGGAGAGCGAGTTGCCGTAGCTCTGCACCTTGAGCGAGCTGTAGCTGACCGCTGCCGGCAGCGTGAAGCGGTAGGTGCCCGCGGCGATCTCGAGCCCGTAGTACGGGTCGCACGCGTTGGCCAGCCACAGCCCGTACGGGCGGAAGTCCGAGGAGTCGAGGCTGCCCCAGGCGCACGTGTCGTTGCTGCCCCCCGCGGTGTAGAACTGCGACCCCCGCTTGTCGAGGGTGGCGGTCTTCGTCACCAGCCGCTTGCTGCTCACGACGACGGAGTACCTGGCGGTGACTCGCCGGTTGCCCGCAGGGTCTTGTGCGGTGAGCGTCCAGTAGTAGGTGCCTGCGCCGACGAGGGCGCCGGCGGTGTTGCGCCCGTTCCACGTGATGGTGGTGCGGGCGGCGGCCCGGCCGCCGGTGATCGTGCGCACGATGCTGCCTCCGCTGGTGCGCACCTGAAGCGTGACCGTGGCGGCCTCGCTCAGCGTGAATACGGGGGAGAAGGTGTCCTTGTAGGTGTCCGGGTACGGGTAGAACGTCGTGCCGTTGCCCACGATGGAGCTCAGCGTCGGGGCGGCCTGGTCGACCCGCACGTTGATGGCTGCGGTGCCATACAGCGTCGCGCCACCCACCGCCTTCGCCGTGAGCAGCTCCACCCGGTAGGTGCCGCTGCTGACACGTGCCCCGGCGTTGGTCAGGCCGTTCCAGACGAAGGAGCGAGTGCCGGCGGTGAAGGTGCCGAGGCCGGCGGGGCCGCGGACGATCGTTCCGGCGGCGTCGCGCACCTGGTACTTCACCGTCTCGGTGTCGGGCAGGTAGAAGCTCAGCTTGATCGTGTCGGAGCGCCCGTCACCGTTGGGGCTGAACGGGCTGGGGCCGGCAGCGGTGAACCTCGGGTGCAGCGACTGGTTGCGGAACGACACGGACGCCGACGAGGGGCCCGAGCAGGCGCCGGCCACGGAGCAGCTGACCGCGGTGACCGTGTGGGTGCCGTCCGTCAGAGCACTGACCGGGTAGGTCAGCGAGTACGGGGCGGTGGTGTCGAGACCCCGCCGGACGCCGTCGACGACGAACGCGACAGCGCCGCCGGTCGCAGTGGCCTTGAACGTCGCGGTGCCGGAGACCAGCTGCGACGGGGCCGGGGACGTGATGACGGGGGCGGCGTTGCCGAGCGTGACTGCGACCTCGGCGCCGTCCGTGCTGCACAGGTCCTTGATGCTGCAGTCGACGGCGCGCAACGTGTGGGCGCCGTTGGCCAGCCCCCACGTGGACCAGGTCATGCTCGCGGTGCCACCGCCGGTGGCCACCGGGGCGCCGAGCGGCGTCGAGTCGGCGTAGAAGCGGACCTTGGGGGCCGTGGAGGCGGCGGTGACGGTGACGAGCCCGGACACGGGTGCCCCCGCGGTCGGGCTCGTCAGGGCCGGCACCGACGTGGGAGCCAGGGCCTGCAGCGCCGACGTGTAGTCGATCTGTCCGGCGCCGAGACCGAGGCCGGCGTAGCCGTGCGCCGAGCTGACGATGGCGCTGCGTACGTCGGGGGCCTTGGCGTTCCGGTTGCGCGACCACAGGAGCGCTGCCTCGGCCGCGACGAGCGGCGTGGAGAACGAGGTGCCGTTGGCGGTGTCGTATGCCGGCTGGAAGAAGGAGCTGCCCGCGGTCGGCGCCGTGCTGGTGATGTTGACCCCGGGGGCGGCGACGGTGACCCACGACCCGTACTGGGAGAACGAGGCCCGGTTGCCTGCGGCGTCGGTGGCTCCGACCGCCACGACGCTCGGGTAGGCGGCCGGGTACTGCGGGAGGCTGCTGGCGTCGTTGCCGGCCGCGGCGACCACGAGGACGCCCTTGCTGACTGCGTAGGCGACGGCGTCGGACTCGATCTGGTCGGGGGTGTCGCCGCCGAGACTGAGGTTGATGACGTTGGCGCCGTGGTCGGCGGCCCAGATGATGCCTGCCGCCTCGGCGTCGCCCCAGACCTGCCCGTACGGGTCGGCCACCTTGACGGCCATCACGCTCGCGCCCATGGAGGCGCCGGCGACCCCGATGCCGTTCTCGGCGGTGGCCGCCGCGACCCCGGCGACGAACGTGCCGTGACCGACGTCGTCCTGCACGTCGGTGCTCTGGTCGACGGCGTTGTACGTGTCGGTGATGCGCCCGGCGAGGTCGGGGTGGGCGGTGTCGACGCCGCTGTCGACAACGGCGATGCGTACGCCGGCGTCGCCGCGCTGGACGTCCCACGCGGTCGGTGCGTTCACGGCATCGAGGTAGGGGGCGGTCGCCGGGTACTGCTCGTCGTCGGGCACGAAGGTCAGGGTGCGACGCTGGACGACGTCGACCCGGGCGACGTCGGCACGCTGGCGCAGCTGGGCGGCCACACCGTCGGCGCGGGCCGAAGGAACCTCCAGCGACACGGAGCCGAGCTGGCGCAGCGTACGCCGCTGGACGCCCCCGTGGGCCGCGGCGGTGCGCGCCACGTCGGAGAGCGACGAGAGGGTGCGCGACCCGGTCCGCATCTTCACGGACAGCACGACCTTGCCGGGGTCGGCCTGCACGGCGAGGGCGCCGAGGCGTCCACCGCCGTTCGTGCTCGGCGACGACGGCCTGCTCGCGGACTGCGCGTGTGCCTGCTCGAGCCGCTCCCGCTTGCCGCCCGGTGACGGCTCACCCGCGGCGTATGCCGTCGCGCCCGGCGGAACGACGAGCGCGAACGTGACAGCGGCAGCAAAAAGACATCGGCGACCTGCGCCCATACAAACCCCCTGTGTGACCCGTCGGCGGGGGAGGCACACCGACGGTGACGATTCCCGTGCAAGCGCAACGGGTCCGATGCGCAACCTAGCGCCGTCGCGGGCATCTCACAGCGAATCGGCACAAAAAGGGTCAGGCGCCGGAATCCCGGGCGCGAAAGCGTCGACACGCGGGTCGGGGCGACCTGCCCGTGCGCCATCGAAGGCACCGCCGCGCAGGCCGACGCGAGCGGTGAGGGTCCGTTCGTCCGTACAGTTCCCCCGGGGGGCCTGACGTGGCCCGCGCCGCGACAGAAGGTGGTGTGTGAGTGGAGCGCGTGGGGTTTCTCGGGCTCGGCATCATGGGGACTCCGATGGCGATGCGGCTCGCGCAGGCCGACGTCCCGCTCATGGTGTGGAGCCGCGACCCGTCGCGGTGCGAGCCCCTGCTGCGGGCCGGCGCCGAGCACGGGGCCACGCAGGACGACGTCCTGAGCGGGTGCCGCGTCAGCATCTTCATGCTCGCCGACGAGCACGCCATAGACGAGGTGCTCGGGCGCGGCACCCCGGACTTCGCCCGCCGCGTGGCCGGCCGGGTTCTCGTCTTCATGGGGACCACCGCCCCCGAGTACGCCACGGCGTTGGCCGCCGACATCGCCGCCGCGGCCGGGACCTACGTGGAATCGCCGGTCTCCGGGTCGAAGGTCCCAGCGGAGCAGGGCCTGCTGGTTGCGATGGTCGCGGGCCGCGCCGACGTCGTCGACGAGGTCGCGGAGATCATCAAGCCGATGTGCGGCAGCGTCCACAGGTGCGGCACCGAGGCCGGCAGCGCCCTGAAGATGAAGCTTGCGGTCAACCTCTACCTGGTGACCACCGTCGCAGCACTGGCCGAGTCGGTGCACTTCGCGCAACGACACAAGCTCGATCTCGACACCTTCGTGTCCATCATCAACGCGGGGCAGATGGCCAGCCCCGTGGCGGAGGTCAAGGGGGCCAAGCTGCGCGAGCGGGACTTCTCCGCGCAGGCCGCCATCCACGACGTCCGCAAGAACAGCGGCTTCGTGGTCGCTGCCGCACGATCGGCAGGCATCGCGACGCCGATGGCCGACACGGCCGATCGTCTCTACGACGAGGCGGTCCGGCTGGGCTTCGGCGGTGAGGACATGGCGGCGGTCCTACGCGCCATCGAGCATCGGACCGAGTCGTCCGACGCACCGGTGGGCGACCAACGCGCCGACGTCCTGTAGGACTGAGGGCTCCTCGCAAGCCGAGGGGTGTTCCGCCTTCCGACCCGGTCCGCGGACTTCGGCGCCGGAACGCGTGGCCCGCCCGAACTGGGGGATCT
>CBHRRQ010000215.1:0-7256 GCA_966081555.1 uncultured Terrabacter sp. | reverse complement strand
ACGCTCCTCGAGGTCAGCGAGCCGGCTCCGCAGGAGCTCGAGCGTCGACGGTTCCGGATCCATGAGTCGAACATACGTGCGACCACCGACAGTGCTCGGCGTGGGCGCGCGCACGGACGCCCGAGCCGTGCGCCCCATCACCGACCTACACTCGCGACCGTGTCGTGGTCACTCTGGTTCACCCTCGTCGCCGCCAGCGCGCTGATCTCCTTCACGCCGGGCGCCGGGGCCATCAACACCATGGCCAACTCGCTCGGGTCGGGCTGGACGCGCTCGATCTGGGGCATCCTGGGCCAGCAGGTGGCCCTGCTCGCCCACATCGCGATCGTGGCCGCGGGCGTCGGCGTGCTCGTCGCCGGGTCTCCCCTTCTCTTCAACGTCATCCGCTACGCCGGCGCCGCCTACCTCGTCTTCCTCGGCGTGCGGCAGTTCCGCTCGCGCGCCGCTGCGGCGCGGGTCCGCGAGCTGCGGCCCGAGCCCGCCTGGTCGATGTTCCGTCGCGGGCTGCTGGTCAACCTCACCAACCCCAAGGCGGTCGTCTTCTTCCTCGCCTTCACGCCGCAGTTCATCCGGCCCGAGCAGCCGTTGCTGACGCAGTACGCGGTGCTCGCCGCGACGGTCGTGGTCGTCGACGTGCTCATCATGTGGTTCTTCTTCGCCGCAGCCGCGCGCGGACTGGGCCGGCTGACGCAGCGCGAGTCGGGGCAGCGCACCCTCAACCGCGTCTTCGGCGGCCTCTTCGTCGGCGTGGGCGTGCTCCTCGCGGCCGTCCACTAGCGCGCGGCACGCCAGCGCAGATGCCGACGGCGCCACCCGGCGGGCGGCGCCGTCGGCGGACTCGGTCCGCGGATCACCCCATCTCGGGCACGTCGAGGTGCGCGATGGCGAGCGAGAACTCGCCGACCTCGGTGATGCGCAAACCCGTCTCGGCCGCCAGGTCGGCGCGCAGCCCCATGGCTGCGTTCCGGTTCGCCATCATCGCCTCGGTCGAGTCGTACGTCGCGGTCACGCAGGCCCGTCCGGAGGCCCGGTCGACGAACATGCTGGCGCTGCAGAAGCCCTCCAGCTGCTCGACACGGGGCATGATCCCCATCCGGAACGAGTCCATGACGCGGTCGATCGAGCCGGCATCAGCCTCGGTCCACGTGATGCGGGCGCAGCACCCGTCCGCGGCGCGGTGGTCGCGGTGGAGGTAGGCGATCTCCCACTCGTCGACGCTGGCCTCACCACCGAGCAGCTCGGCTGCCTGGGTGCGCAGCGGCTCGACCATCGTGGCCGTGGCCCTCATCGCCTCCTCGTCGCGCCAGGCGGTCGTCACGATGCAACGGCCGCTCGTGCGGTCGGCCACCATGGACAGCCCGATGCACCCGTCCATCTCCCTGACTCTCGGCATCACCACGTCCTGCACGTGCGCGATTCCGGTCTCGATCATCCCGGGACGGCCCATGACCGTCGTGGAACGTGCGTGCACGGCCCACCTCCCTCGGTCGAGGCAGCGCCCGGACGGCGCCGCCGTCACCGTCAAGACTCCTCCCCCGTGCCCGACGCGACAATGCCTCGGCACGGCCGCGATGAACCCGAGGGCGTATGCCGTCGGGCCGCCTCACAGGGGCCGTCAGGTGACGTCGGGGCTCAGTCGGCCGTCGCCGCGGCGCGGGCAGCCGCGGGCAGTGCGCCTATGACGTGGTCCACTGCCTCGTCGTCGTGCGACGCGGACACGAACCACGCCTCGAAGGCGCTGGGCGGCAGGTGGACGCCCTGGCTGAGCATCGAGTGGAAGAACCGGCGGAAGGCAGCGGTGTCCTGGTCCTTGGCCTCGTCGTAACCCGTGACCGCCCCGTCGCAGAAAAAGACGGAGAACATCGAGCCCGCCCACTGGATGGTGTGCGGCACCGAGGCGGCCGTGAGCTCGCTCGCCACGGCATCCGCGATGGCGTGCGCCACGGTGTCGAGCCGCTCATAGACGGCCGGGGTGCAGCCCTGCAGCGTGGCGAGGCCGGCGGCGGACGCGACGGGGTTACCGGACAGCGTGCCCGCCTGGTAGACGGGCCCCTGCGGCGCCAGCAGCGCCATGACGTCGGCCCGCCCACCGAAGGCCGCGGTGGGGAACCCGCCACCCATGACCTTGCCGAAGGTGAACAGGTCGGGTGCCCCTGCGGCATACGGCCCCTCGAGCCCGTAGAAACCCGAGGCGCTGCAACGGAACCCGGTCATCACTTCATCGGACACGAGCAGCGCACCGTGCGCCTTGGTGAGGCGCAGCAGCCCCTCGGTGAAGCCGGGTGCGGGCGGCACGACTCCCATGTTGCCGGGCGCCGCCTCGGTGATGACGGCCGCGATCTCGTGCCCGCGCTCGGCGAAGGCGCCCTCGACCGCGCCGAGGTCGTTGTAGGGCAGCACGATCGTCTCGCCGGCGCTCGATCGCGGCACCCCGGCGGAGTCGGGCAGCGCGAAGGTCGCGACGCCCGAGCCGGCAGAGGCGAGCAGCGCGTCGACGTGTCCGTGGTAGCAGCCCGCGAACTTCACGATGACGTCGCGACCGGTGAAGCCGCGCGCCAGCCGGATCGCCGACATCGTCGCCTCGGTGCCGGAGTTGACGAGGCGCACCTGGTCGACGGGCTCGACCCTCGCGACGATCTCCTCGGCCAGACGCACCTCGTTCTCGGAGGGCGTGCCGAACGAGAAGCCTTGGGCGGCAGCGTTGGTCACCGCAGCGAGCACGTCAGGGTGCGCGTGCCCGAGGATCATCGGACCCCACGAGCAGATGAGGTCGACATAGCGCTTGCCGTCCGCGTCGGTGAGCCACGGGCCCGACCCGCTCGCCATGAAGCGCGGCGTGCCGCCGACGGCGCGGAAGGCGCGGACGGGCGAGTTGACGCCACCCGGGATCACCTCGCTGGCGCGGGCGAGGAGGGCGGCGGACGCGGGTGCGTCCTCGGCGGTCTGGACGGGCAGGGGCTGCGAGCTCATGGGGACCATCCTCTCAACCCGCGGCGTACTCATACGCCCTGGGCCGTCGAGTGGCCGGCTCAGCGGCCGCTGACTCCCTCGGGGTCGAGGTGGTCGCGCACAATGGCCATGGCGTCGCCGATGGCGCTGAACTGCGTCGGCGTCATGATGTCGACGAGGTTGTCGCGCACGCTCTGCACGTGCACGCGGGCGATCTCACCGACGGCCGTGAGCCCGCCCGTGGTCAGCACCAGCTCGACGCCGCGCCGGTCGTCGGCGCACTGCTCGCGCGTGACCCAGCCGCGGTCCTCGAGGCGCTTCGCCGTGTGCGTCAGCCGGCTGCGGGACTGCACGACCATCGCGGCGAGCTCGGACATGCGCAGTCGGTGGTTCTCGCTCTCGGAGAGCATCGAGATGATCTCGTACTCGCTCAGCTGCAGCCCGGCGTCGCCCAGCGCGTCGTCGAGCGCGCGCTCGAGCAGACGGGTGCCGCGCAGGATGGCACGCCAGGACGCCTGCTCGGCGTCACTGAGCCACTGCACCCCGTCATCCCCTGTACTTGCCATGTCAACCTCCTGCGACCTACCAGATGGTAGTGGCCTCAGGCGATCCAGTCCGGCACGTCGAGGGCGAAGTACGTGAGGATGACCTGAGCCCCGGCCCGGCGGATCGAGGTCAGCGACTCGATGGCGGTGGCGCGCAGGTCGATCCAGCCGTTGGCGGCGGCGGCCTGGATCATCGAGAACTCCCCCGACACCTGGTATGCCGCGACCGGCACCGACGAACGCTCGGCGGCCGCGGCGACGACGTCGAGGTAGGACATTGCCGGCTTGACCATCACCAGGTCGGCGCCCTCGGCGATGTCGAGGTCGATCTCGCGCAGCGACTCGACGATGTTGGCGGGGTCCTGCTGGTAGGTGCGGCGGTCGCCCTGCAGGCTCGACTGGACGGCCTCGCGGAACGGTCCGAAGAACGCGGAGGCGTACTTCGCGGAGTAGGCGAGGATCACCGTGTCGGTGAGGCCCTCTGCGTCGAGCGCCTCACGGATGACGGCGACCTGGCCGTCCATCATCCCGCTGGGGGCGACGACGTGGGCGCCGGCGCGGGCCTGCGCGACGGCCATCTGCGCGTACAGCTCGTTGGTGGCGTCGTTGTCGACCCGCCCCTGCTCGTCGAGCACGCCGCAGTGGCCGTGGTCGGTGAACTCGTCGAGGCACGTGTCGGCCATCACGACGAGGTCGTCACCCACGGCGTCGCGCACCGCGCGGAGCGCGACGTTGAGGATGCCGTCGGGGTCGATGGCGCCCGAGCCCGTGGCGTCCTTCTGCAGCGGCACGCCGAAGAGCATGATGCCGCCGAGGCCCTTGGCCACGCACTGGCGCGCGACGTCGACGACGCTCTCGAGCGTGTGCTGCTGGACGCCGGGCATGCTCTCGATGGGCCGCGGCTCGGTCAGCCCCTCACCCACGAAGACGGGGAGCACGAGGTCGCGCGGGTACAGCCGGGTCTCGGCGACGAGGGACCGCAGGACCGCGTTCTGGCGGAGCCGACGAGGACGCTCGATCACGGCGGGCCCGTCAGCGGGCGCGACGGCGCGAGGCCGGACGCTTGTCGCTGGGACGCTGGACCGGCTGCCCGGCCTCGGCGGCCGCGACGGCGAGGCCGACGCCGTGACCGGCGAGCGCGTCGACGAGGCTCAGGGCCGATGCCTCGGGCGCGAGCACGTCGACCCGCAGGCCGTGCTCCTGCGCCGTCTTGGCCGTGGCCGGGCCGATGCAGGCGACCACCGTTGCGGCGTGGGGCTTTCCGGCGATGCCGACGAGGTTGCGCACCGTGGAGCTCGACGTGAAGACGACGGCGTCGTAGTCGCCGCCCTTGATCGCGTCGCGGATCGAGGCGGCCGGAGGGGCGGCGCGCACGGTGCGGTAGGCGGTGACGTCGTCGACCTCCCAGCCCATCTCACGCAGACCTGCGACGAGCGTCTCGGTCGCGATGTCGGCCCGCGGCAGCAGCACGCGGTTGATCGGGTCGAGCACCTCGTCGAACTCGGGCCACACCTCGAGCAGCCCTGCGGCAGAGTGCTCCCCGGTGGGAACGAGGTCGGGGTTGATGCCCCACTCGCGCAAGGCGTCGGCGGTGACGCCACCGACGGCGGCCACCTTGAGGCCGGCGAAGGCGCGAGCGTCGAGACCGAACTCCTCGAAGCGCTCACGCACGGCTCGCACCGCGTTGACGGAGGTGAAGCCGATCCACTCGTAGCGTCCGGTGACGAGGCCCTTGACGGCCTTCTCCATCTGCTGCGGGGTGCGCGGCGGCTCGACCGAGATGGTCGGGACGACGTCGGCGGTGGCGCCGTAGGCCGCGAGACGCTCGACCATCGGGCCCGCCTGGGCCTGCGTGCGCGGCACGAGCACCTTCCAGCCGAAGAGCGGCTTGTTCTCGAACCACGCGAACTCGTCGCGCAGACCGACGTTCGGCGACACGACCGCGAGCGAGACCTCGAGCGGCTCCTTGCCGGCGAACACGGAGTCGGCATCGCCCAGCGTCGTCGCCACGGACGACTGGCGCACGGTCGTGCCGTTGGCCGTCAGCGCCACGAGGGCCTCGGCGGGACGGCCGGCAGCCAGAAGCGCCGCGAGCGCGGTCCGGATGCCGTCGGTGCCGCCGAGCAGCACGAGCGTGTCGTCGTCGGCGGTGTAGGCCGACCAGTCGACGCTCGAGCGGTCGACGCCGACGACGTGCACGGCGCCGGTCGACTTCGAGGTCAGCGGCACACCGGCATACGTCGGGCCGGCGGTGAGCGCAGAGACACCGGGCACGACGTCGAAGGTGATGCCGGCCTTGCGGCAGGCGCGCACCTCCTCGACGAGGCCGTTGAACGTCGCCGGGTCACCGTCCATGAGGCGCACGACGAGCCCGTTGGGGCCGACCGACTTCGCGGCCTTGACGACGAGCTTGGCCCGCACGGCGTGGGTGAGCTCCTGGCCCTGCTCGCCGAGGCCGGCGTCGATGATCTCGACGTCGGGCCGGGCGTGCTGCAGCACGACGTCGTCGCGGGCGATGCGGTCGGTGACGACGACGTCGGCGGCGGCGAGCAGGTCACGACCGCGCAGGGTCATCAGACCGGGGTCACCGGGTCCGGACCCGACGAAGGCGACGCGAGCAGGAGTAGTCGCGTGGGTGGGAGTCGAGACCGTCTGCTCTGACGGCTGGCGGGAAGGAGTCACGAAACTTGCTCCGGTTGGTGTGGGGCGTGGTCTGGTGCGGGTCCAGCTGACGGTGGGACCTGGAGGTCGGCGGCGCCGTCCTCCAGAAGGACGTGGGCGAGGCGGGCGCCGAGGGTCTCGGGCTCGTCGTACGGGCCGACGAGCGAGCGGCGGAGCTCGACCGAGCCGTCCTCGCTGCCGGCGAAGGCGCGGAGCGACAGCTCGAGGCCGTCCTCGCCGTCGACGACCTCGGCGAGCGCCCCGACCGGCGCGGTGCAGCCGGCCTCGAGCGTCGCAAGGAGCGACCGTTCCGCGACGACGCAGGCGCGGGTGTCGGCGTCGTCGAGCACCGACACCGCCGCGACGACGTCGGCCCGGTCGGACCGGCACTCGACGGCCAGGGCTCCCTGGCCCGGCGCGGGAAGCACCTGGATCGGGTCGATGACCTCGGTCGCCTCGCCGAGGCGATCGAGCCGGGAGAGACCGGCGCGGGCGAGGACCACAGCATCGAGCTTGCCGGAGGTGACGAAACCGATTCTCGTGTCGACGTTTCCGCGGATCGGGCGGATGTCGAGGCCGAGTCCGAGAGCCGCCAGCTGCGCGGTGCGTCGGGGAGAGCCGGTGCCGACGACCGAGCCGGGAGGCAGCTCGCCCAGCGTGAGCCCGTCACGCGCGACGAGCACGTCGCGGCTGTCCTCGCGCACCGGCACGGCCGCGATGACGAGCCCGGGCTCGGGCGTGGTCGGGAGGTCCTTGAGCGAGTGCACGGCGACGTCGATGCGTCCGTCGAGCAGCGCGTGGCGGATCGCAGCCGCGAAGACGCCGGTGCCGCCGATGGCCGTGAGCAGCTCGCCCGAGACGTCGCCCTCGGTCGTGATCTCGACGACCTCGACCTCGTGGCCGGCGTCGCGCAGCCGTTCGGCCACCCAGCCGGACTGGGTGGTGGCGAGGGCGGAGCGGCGGGTGCCGAGACGCAGTGCGGTCATGACTGCCCCCGCTTCGGCGGGGTCGACACGTTGGCGACGTCCTTGGGCTCGAGGTCGAAGAGCTCGCGCAGGGCCGCGGCGTAGTCGTCGCCGCTGCCCTCCATCGCGAACTCCT
>CBHRRQ010000214.1:0-7265 GCA_966081555.1 uncultured Terrabacter sp. | reverse complement strand
GACGGCTCCCTGGCCGCCACCCGCATGGACGAGCTGCGCGCGAGCGCCCGCGCGCTGGGCGTGGCCCGCGTCGAGCACCTCGGCTACGCCGACAGCGGCCTCGGGCCCGAGGTCGCACCCGACCCGCCCGGTGCCACGCGCTTCGTGCGGGCCGACGTCGAGCAGGCCGCCGAGCGCCTGGCCGCGATCCTGCGCGAGGAGCACGTCGACGTGCTGCTCAGCTACGAGCCCAACGGCGGCTACGGCCACCCCGACCACAAGCAGGTGCACGTCGTCGGGGCCCGGGCCGCCGAGCTCGCGGGCACGCCGCGGGTGCTCGAGGCGACCGTGCCGCGCGACACGATCTGCCGGGCCATCGACCTCGCCGCGAAGGTCTACCGCTTCCCGCCCGAGTTCGACCGGGCGAGCTTCGAGCGCGCGTTCTCGGCACGGAGCGAGATCACCCACCGCATCGGCGTGCGCCGCCACATCGCCGCCAAGCGGGCGTCGATGCGCGCGCACACGTCGCAGGCGAGCGCCGACGGCGGCGCCGACCGCACCCTCGCCGCCTTCCTGCGCATCCCGCGCCCGCTCTACGACGTGGTCTTCGGTCGCGAGTGGTTCGTCGACCGGTCGCTCCCGCCTGGGTCGGCGAGCCGTCGCGACGTCTCCGCCGACCTCCCCGGACCCACCCCCACCCACCTCGTCGCGGGCCCGGTTCCTGACGTCGGAGAATGGGCACTCGACTCGGAGGGTGAATGCGCGGTCGGGTGGGCTGTGATGCGTGTCCCGAACGTCGTCCGGGCGCTCGCGAACGGCGGACGATGGAGGTGTGACCAGGTGGCGTGACCGCGCACCGGCGGTCTTCTTCGTCGCGTCGGCCATCCTGCTGGCCGCAGGTGCGTTGGCAGCGGCCACGGGTGCCGACGACATCTCGCGCATCGCCTGGGTGGCGGCCACGTTGCTCGGTCTCGCACTCTCGCTCCTGTGGACCGTGCGCTCGGTCCTCGAGCACCGGGCGACGGTTGACGTCATCGCCGTGCTGGCCCTTGCGGGCGCGCTGTGGGTCGGCGAGGAGTTCGCCGGGGCCATGATCACGCTGATGCTCGCGAGTGGCCGGCTGCTCGAGGCGCGCGCCGCAGCCCGCGCCGACCGCGAGCTGCGACTGCTCGTCGAGCGCGCCCCGCGCACGGCCCGGCGCCGACGGGGCGACCGCGTCGACGGCATACCTGCGGACGAGGTGGTGGCCGGTGACGTGCTCGTCGTCGGCACAGGCGAGGTCGTGCCCGTCGACGGCAGGTTGCTCACGCCCGGAGCGTTCGACGAGTCCGCGCTCACCGGCGAGCCGATGCCGGTCGAGCGACCCATCGGCGACGACGTGCGCAGCGGGGTCGTCGCGGCGGGGCCGCCCGTCGACCTCGTGGCGACGGCCTCGGCGTCGGAGTCGACGTACGCCAACGTCGTGCGGCTCGTGGGCCAAGCGCAGGCCACGTCGGCGCCGTTCGTGCGCACCGCCGACCGCTTCGCCGTGCTCTTCGTGCCGCTCACCCTCGCCGTGGCCGGGCTCGCCTGGGCACTGTCGGGGACGCCGCTGCGCGCCGTCGCGGTGCTCGTCGTCGCCACCCCGTGCCCGCTGCTGCTGGCCGCCCCGGTGGCCCTGATGTCCGGGCTGTCACGGGCCTCGCGCATCGGCGTCGTGGTCAAGGGCGGGGCCGCGCTCGAGGCCCTGGCCGCAGGTGAGGTCGTGCTCTTCGACAAGACGGGCACCCTGACCCACGGGAGGCTCGAGCTGACGTCGGTCGTCGCCGCTCCGGGCGCCCCGTCGGCGCCGGAGGTGCTGCGGCTCGCCGCCTCCCTCGACCAGGTCTCGCCCCACCCGCTCGCGAGCGCCTTGGTCGCCGCAGCGAGAGGACGCGGCCTCGACCTCGTGCTGCCGACCGGCGTGCAGGAGGTGCACGGCTACGGCCTCGAGGGTCGGGTCGGCGAGCACCTCGTCCGCATCGGCAAGGCGCGCTGGATCGTCGGCGACAGCGACCCGAGCTGGCTCGAGCAGGTGCGGCGCCGCGCGGCTCTCGACGGCTGCCTCACGGTCTTCGTCGCCGTCGACGACCGGCCCGCGGGGGCGTTCCTGCTCGAGGACCCCGTGCGCGCCGACGCCCCGCGCATGGTCTCCGCGCTGCGCGAGGCCGGCATCCAGCGCACCGTGCTGCTCACGGGCGACCGCACCGACATCGCCGAGGTCGTGGGACGCATCGTCGGTGTCGACACCGTGCTGGCCGACCGCGAGGAGTCCGAGGCCGCCCGGACCATCATGGTCGGCGACGGCGTCAACGACGCCCCCGCGCTCGCGGCCGCCGGTGTCGGGGTGGCACTGGCAGCACGCGGCGCGACGGCATCGTCCGAGGCCGCCGACGTCGTGCTCACCGTCGACCGGGTCGATGCCATCGCCGACGCCATCCTCATCGCGCGGCGCTCCCGTCGGATCGCCCTCGAGGCCGTGGTCGTCGGGATGGGCCTCTCGCTCGTGGCGATGGTCGCGGCGGCCGCGGGCCTGCTGCCACCGGCTGCGGGGGCGGTGCTCCAGGAGGGCATCGACGTCCTCGCCATCGGGATCGCCCTCCGCGCCCTGGTGCGTGGTCGGCTGCACACCGTGCCCATGTCGGCCGACGACATCGCAACGGCCGCCCGGCTGCGCGAGGGACACGAGGTCGCGATCGCGGCCGTCGAACAGATCCGGACCGTCGCCGACGGGCTGCACACCCGGGACTGCCACCTCGAGCCCGTGCACGCCCTCATCGACCGCCTCGAGCTCGAGCTGGTCCCCCACGAGCGCGCGGACGAGGCCGAGCTCATGCCGCTCGTCGCTCGCGCGCTCGGGACTCCGGCGACGGCGACGATGCGCCGCACCCACGCCGAGATCGAGCACCAGGTGTCGCGCCTCCGCCGGCTCGTCGAGGGCATCGACCCGGCCCGCGTCAGCCCCGAGGACGTCGTCGAGCTGCGGCGCCTGCTCTACGGCCTCTACGCCGTGTGCCGCCTCCACAACACCCAGGAGGAGGAGGGCGCCTTCGCCCTCGTGCCCGAGAGGTCACCCGGCGGTCCCTCGAGCCCGACGAGACGGCATACGTCGGCCACTCGACGTGCGCGAGGCGGCCACTCGTGGCCTCTCGACGGTTGAGGGAGAGGGGAGGGTGTGCGTCAGGGGGTTTCGGGCTGCTCGAAGACGATGGCCATGGGGGTCTGCTCCGAGCCCTGGCCGAGCGGGTTGTCGGCGAACATCAGCTCGTAGTGCTCCTTCGACCCGGGCGCGTCCTTGCCGAGCACGTTGCGCCCGATGTCGTTGGCGTCCATGACGACGGTGCCGCCGAACGAGTCCCGGTATGCCGCGGGCACCCGTGCGCGGATCGCCGCGGACAGGCGAGCCGCCACCTCGTCGGGGTCCTTCGGGCCGAGCTTCGCCGACACGTTGGCCGGGTAGACGGAGTACTCGGTGGGGCCGTCGATGGCGCGGATGTCGCCGCCGACGAGGTCGTAGAAGAGGCCGCGCTTGCCCAGCACCTTGCCGATGGCGCCACCCGCCGACGCGAAGAGGACGCGCGGCAGCCCGGCCTCCTCGATCGCGAGCTGCATCGTGAACGGCGAACCGAGCCCGATGCCCGCGGGCGTGCGGGTGACGTAGCGGCTGAGCAGGCGGGCGGGGCGGCCGACCTTGATGTCCCAGATGAAGAAGGACCGGCCCTGCGTGATGGCGACGATCTTCTCGGAGATGAAGAAGTACCAGCGCCCGGTCGTCGCGGCGACGTGCTCGTCGCCGGCGTCGAGCAGCCCGGAGAAGAACCGGTCGATGTACGCCATCGTCTTGGACTCGAGGTCGTCCTCGCGGGCGTAGAGATCGGTGCGCAGCGGGTAGCGGCGCACCGCGGTGCCGTCGGCGGTGACGAGGTCGAGCTGTTTGCGGGCGTTGGGCTCGTAGTCGGTCTTGACGGCCGGGGCGGCGGCGTCGACCTCGGGCGCGCGCTCGTCGAAGAACTCCTGCAGCCACAGCTCGACGTTGAGGATGCGCCAGATCGTCATCGAGTCGACCGAGTTGGTGCCCTTGATCCAGCCCTCGAAGACGTGCAGCACGGCCGTCTGGTCGAAGTAGGGCCGGTTGGCGAACGACTCGGAGAGGAACTCGCCGTAGATGTGGTTCTTGAGCCGCATGAACCAGTCGGCCTGCGGCGTGGTCGATCCCACCTTGTCGCGGCGGTCCACGACCGAGTCGGGGAGCAGGCCGCGCATCGCGTCGCGCAGCACGCGCTTGCCGAGGCCGTCCTTGATGAGGGCGGCGTCGTCGAGGCCGAAGACGAAGCGCGCCAGCTCGCGGTCGACGAAGGGCAGCCGGACGGACACGCCGAACCGGCGGGCGTTCTTGTCGGTGGAGCGCAGCCGCGACGGCAGCGAGTCGACGAAGAGGTCGTCGACGAGGCGCTTGCGCAGGTCGGTGCGCTCGGCCTCGTGGGTCTCACCGGCATGTGCGCGGGCGAAGTCGGCGCCGAGGAGCGAGGTGACGGCGACGGCCTTGCGACCGCGCAGCCGGTCACCGACGTGGGGACGCCCGCGCCGCACGAGCACGTCGAGGGAGCGACCCAGCTCGGAGGCGGCGAGCGCCGCGCTGCGGCCCTTGAGCCCGCGCAGGTGGATGAGGTGGTGCGCGCCGAAGCCGCCGAGCAGCTCGTCGCCTCCGTGGCCGTCGAGCACGACGGCGTCGCGCTGCGCGGCCTCCTGCAGCACGCGGTACTGCGTGTAGGGCCCGGTCGAGCCGAGCGGCTCCTCCTGGGTGCGCACGAGGTCGCGCATGTCCTTCTTGAACTCCGAGGGGGTCGGCTCGAAGCGGTGCGCCTCGACGCGCGACCCGAGCGACGCCGTGACCGCGTCGACCTGCGCCTGCTCGTCGATGCGCGAGCCGGGGTAGACGGCCGACCACGTGTCGTGAGGGTTCGAGCCGCCGCCCTCCCGTTCGACCACGTCGACGAGCGAGGCGATGGCCGCGGAGTCGATGCCGCCCGACAGCGCGGTGCCCACCCGGCCCGCGGAGGCCGACCGACGGCGTACGGACGCGGTGAGCAACGAGCGGAACTCGTCAGCGGCCGCCGGCGTGTAGGCGCGCGGTGAGCGGGCGAGCTCGGCGAGCTCCTCTCGCAGCCGCGTGTAGCGACGACGCTCGATGCCCTGCGGACCGAGCGTCACGACCTCGCCGGCGCCCACGCGCTCGATGCCGGCGAAGAACGTCGCCGGGCTGTCGTCGTGGACCCGGAAGCGCAGGTAGCGGTAGATGGTGCGGTCGTCGGGACGGCGCTCGTGGTGGCCGCTGTCGAGGATGCCCCGGATCTCGCTCGCCACGAGCCAGCCCGACCCCGCCGCGGCGACGTAGAGCGGACGCACCCCGAAGTGGTCACGCGCGAGCGTCATCGTGCGCGTGTCGCGGTCCCACACGGCCAGCGCGAAG
Organism: uncultured Terrabacter sp.; assembly: GCA_966081555.1. Lineage (GTDB taxonomy): Bacteria > Actinomycetota > Actinomycetes > Actinomycetales > Dermatophilaceae > Terrabacter. Next base: position 1,798 of record CBHRRQ010000214.1, on the reverse strand, counting down.
GCACCGTCGAGGCGGTCGAGGCCGTCGGTGCCCCACTCGGTGAACGCGGTCAGCACGACCTCGGCATCACTGCCCACGCCGAAGTCGTGGCCCAGGGTCTCGAGGTCGGCGCGCAGCTCGGACCGGTTGTAGAGCTCGCCGTCGAAGGCGAGCGTGAAGCGGCCGCCGCGGCCGGTCGCGAGCCGGTCCAGCCCCGTGTCGTCGTGCGCCGGGCGAACGGCCAGCCCGGCGTCCCCGTCGTGCGCCGTCGACGCAGGGCCCGCGCCCGGATGCGTCGCGAGCAGTCGGTCGAGCAGGGCCTCGTCGGCGTGGACACCCAGGTGTCCGGCGATTCCGCACATGGGGTCAACCCTAGACGGGCGGCGACCCGCGCAGCCCCACCCCCGCCGCGCCCCGCACGGCTCGCGCACGCGCTCCGCACAAAACCTGTCGAGGAGGTGAACCGGACTGCCGCGGACGAGCGTCGTCCATTGGGGAGCACCCTCAACGGAGAAGGAGCACGTCATGCACAGACCGACCCGCACCGCTGCCCTCGTCGCAGGAGCCGTCCTCGGCCTCACCACCCTCGTGGCCCCGGCCGCCTCCGCGAGCGACGGCTCGTCGGGGCACCACCGTTCCGGCCACACGATCCTGCGCGCCCACCTCGAGGGCAGCATGCCCAGCGGACCCACGATCGCGGGGGTCAAGCCAGGCGGAGCGCCCTGGGTGATCGACGAGAGCCTCGCCCGCGTGCGCCAGGACGGCCGCGTCCGCGTCCGCGTCGAGGGCCTCGTCATCCCCGGCGTCGGCACCGGGCCTGTGAAGACGATCAGCGCCAGCGTCGTCTGCAACGGCATGGTGGTCGGCACCACCATGACCGCGCCGCTCGACATGCACGGCGACGCGCGCCTCGACGGGAAGGTCTGGCTGCCGAAGTACTGCCACATGCCCAGGGTGCTGGTGAACCCCAACGGCAACGCGGCTGTCTACATCGCCGCCACGGGGCTCTGACCGGGTCCCCGGCAAGACTGCGTATGCCGCCTGGCCCCCCAGGCGGCATACGTCCGTCTGAGGCTGGTGCCGCGGGCCCTCAGCTCTCGGCCTGCCACGGTGTCGTGCGCACCGTGACGCTGCCACCGGAACTGCTGCGGACGGTGACGGTGCCGGGATCGGTTGCCTGCCACGGGAACACGGTGCCTCCGTAGCGCTGCCCGCGACCGTTCTGGACCTCGCCGATGAGCCGGCCGTCCGCCCGGTACGCGAACAGTCGCGCCCTGCGGTCCGAGCTCCGGGCGCTGACGAGCAGCTGCCCACCCGTCGTGGCGGTGGCGTTGGTCCAGCACTTGTCGACGTCGACGCGGTCCGTGCCGGCCGAGTGCGCCGGGGGCGGCGTGGCGATGACGGCTGCCGGAGCAGGAGGAGCGGGAGGAGCGGGAGCCGCTTGGGGCGTCCGGACGTGGACGGCCTGCGGGGCCGACGTGGCCGACGTGGCCGACGTGGCCGACGTGGCCGACGTGGCCGGCGTGGCCGGCGTGGCCGGGCGCTCGGCGGCGCAGGAGGTGAGGATGCCGACGAAGAGGACGGTCAGCGTGGAGGCGAGGAACACGCGGCGCGTCGGACGTGGGACGGACATCGCGGGAGCTCCTCCCCGGGACCGCGATGGGCCGGCGCTGCCGCACCGGGCAGACAACGACTGTGGGACAGGGGTTGCCGTCGGGGGCCGGGGGGATGTGACCCCGACGGCAACGTCCTGGGTGCGCTCTCGCGGCGGTGGCAGTCTCCCGCGCCTCGAGAGCGGCGCTCTCGCGGCGGTGGCAGT
>CBHRRQ010000213.1:0-7267 GCA_966081555.1 uncultured Terrabacter sp. | reverse complement strand
CGGAGTTGTGGTGGCGGCTCCAGCGTCCGGCGCCCCGGTTTCTCCGCCGGGGCGGGGTTGTGGTGGCCCCCGGGGGGCGGCAGCCCGGTCTTCTCCGCCGGGGCGGAGTTGTCGAGATCGCGACGCCGAAGACGTATGCCGTGGATCACGCGGGCAGGGCGAGGTCGCCGGGCCGACTCGGGAAGTGACGGCGCCACTCGTCCTTCAGTGGAGGCACAGCCATGCCCCGCTTCCTCATGGCACGGGTGATCCGTCCGAGCGTCCGTGCCGGCGTCCGGTGGATGTCGTTCGACACCATCACCAGCCTCCTGATGCCGTCATCGTCGAGCTCCTCGTCGCGCTCGATGTCGTGGTGCCACTGATCCTCCGACTCCGCGTGCTGGCGTCCGTCGTACTCGATGATGAGTCGATGGGCGAGGTAGGCGAGGTCGTAGCGCCGCAGCAGGGTCCCGTCACTGTCGTGCACCCGATGGTCGACCTCTGGTTCCGGTAGCCCGGCCAGGACGATGAGGAGGCGCAGCTTCGTCTCCATGGCAGAGTCCACACCGGCCCGGACAAGCCGTGCCGCACGCCGGGCCAGCTTCGAGTGGGGGCCGCCGTGCTTTTCGGCGAGGGCAACCAGACTGTCGGGCGTGAACCTCTTCCGGCGGACCAGGGAGTCACCGAGGACGACCAGATCGACGAGCCCGAGCACGTGGCTCATGTCGAGGAAGGTCTGGATCGGACCGGTGACCGGAAGGCCCTTCCACCGCACGACCTGCTGCCGAGCTTTCGGTCGGTGGGCAGAGATGCCGGAACACTGGGCGCGCATCCGCGGATAGGTCACGTGGACGTCCGGATGATCCGGCACGATGCCGCCCCACAGCCGCGCCGCCGTGTGGTGCGAGAGGTAGCTGCCGGGTTCGGCAAGCAACAGGGCTCCCTGTGCCAGGAGCTCGTGGGTGACCGGTGTCTGCGCCCCGACGTAGACGCCTCGGAAGAGTGCCCGGTGCGCACGTCTGAAGCGCCACTCGCTCAGCTCGCCCGGGGCCTCGGCAGCACGCAGGAAGGGCTTGTCACTCGGGTGAGGCGCGTCGTTCACCATGGCGCCACTCTGGGTCACGCGCCCCGCTCTCGGCTGGCGTCATCCACAGCGCACCACACCGGACGCCCGCGCCTTCTCCACCGCGGCGGAGTTGTCGGGGTGGTGCCCGGGTCTGGCGCGCTGGCTTCTCCGCCGGGGCGGGGTTCTCGCGTGCGCGGGCGAGTTCCTGGCCCGGCTTCTCCACCACGGCGGAGTTGTCGGGGTGCGCGAGGCCTTCCTGGTCCCGGTTCTCTGCCGGGGCGGAGTTGTCAGGGTGCGCGAGGCCTTCCTGGTCCCGGTTCTCTGCCGGGGCTGAGTTGTCGGGGTGGTCGGGACCGTTCAGAGTCCTGGTTCTCTGCCCGGGCGGGGTTGTGGAGGGCGAGGGGAGGGTCAGGGGGTGGGGTCGGCGCCGGCGAAGTGGGCGTGGAGAGCCTTGACCTCGTCCTCGAGCTCGGGGGCCGGGCCGTCGACCACGGCACCGGGCACGACGTCGCGGATCGACAGGGCAGCGACGGGTGACGCGGGCGAGCCCCACGCAGACCGCCACTCGCCCAGCTGGGCCGAGCTGACGGCATACACGATGCGCCCGAGCCCGACCCAGGCGTGCGCGGCCGAGCACATGGGGCAGTGCTCGCCCGACGTGTAGACGGTCGCGGCGGCCCGCTCGGTCGCGCTGAGGTGCGCGCCCGCCCACCGCGCGATGGCGAACTCGGGGTGCTGCGTCGCCTCGAGCGCGACGACGTGGTTGTGGTCCTCGAAGAGCACCTCCCCGGAGCCGGACACGAGCACCGACCCGAACGGTTCGTCGCCGCGCTCGAGGGCCAGGCGCGCGAGGTCGACCGCGCGCCGCAGGTGCTCGAGGTCCGTGGCCGAGAGGCTCATGCGACCCGCCCCGTCACGAGTGCGAAGGTGACGAAGGCGCCGCCGTCCGCCTCGAGCATCCCCTGGACGGGCGAGGTGAGTGTGCCCTTGAGCTCCATGACGGCACGCTCCCACAGCAGCCAGTTCGCGCACGCGTCCTCCTGCGTGCGCGCCGTCACGCGGGTGAACGCGCGGCTGAACTCCCACTGGCTGCGCAGCCAGTCGGCCGTGTGCCACGCAGCGGTCTCGGCACCGACGACGCGGTCGATGTGCTCGGGGATCTCACCGAGCTCGCGCACCTCGGTGGTGAGGGCGGGCGTGGCGACACCGAGCTGGCCGCCGGGCTTGAGGAACTTCGCGAGGTAGGGCGGGTAGTGGTCCCCGGTGCCGAAGTACTCCCACGCGTCGATGCTGACGATGGCGTCGAACGACCCTCGGCCGAACGGGAGAGCGTGCGCGTCGACACGCATCGGCAGCACCCGGTCGTCGACTCCCTCCTTGCGGAACACGGCGCCGGCCTCGCTCGGGTCGACCCACAGGTCGGCCGCGACGACCTGCACGCCGTACTCCTTGGCCAGGAAGACCGACGTCGCGCCGAGGCCCGAACCGAGGTCGAGCACGCGCATGTCGGGCTTCAGGTCGAGGTCGGCCGCGAGGTCCTCGAGCAGCCACAGCGGGTGCGGCCCCATGTCGAGGTCGACGAGCCACTTCGCGTCGTACTTCGCCGACCGTGGGTAGGCGTCTCGGGTCAGGTGGTCGAGGGCGGGCATGAGTCGATCCTCCGTGACGAGAACGTATGCCGTCGAGCGAGTTCCACGGGTCGAGTTGCGTTGCGTCGCGGGCTGGTCGGGCGGCTACCCGTCGTCCCGGGCGCGCACCAGCACGTCCGGGGTCAGCCCGGTGACCGAGGTCCGGCCCGAGAGGGCGAGCTGCAGATCGAGCTCGGCGCGCAGGTTGCGCAGCACCTGCGACACGCCGTCGGCCCCTGCCAGGGCGAGCCCGTAGACGTGCGGTCGACCGACGCCGACCGCTGTCGCGCCGAGCGCCAGTGCGATGAAAGCATCTGCGCCGCAACGGATCCCGCTGTCGAAGATCACTGGCATCTGCGAGCCTGCACCGCGCACCGCGGCGACGACGTCGGGCAGCGCGTCGAGCGCCGCGACCGAACGGTCGACCTGGCGCCCGCCGTGGTTGGACACGTAGACGCCGTCGACCCCGGCGTCCACGGCGCGCAGGGCGTCGTCGGGGGCAGGATCCCCTTGAGCACGATCGGCAGCGAGGTCATCGCGCGCAGGCGCGGCAGGTCGTTCCACGTCAGCGAGGGCCGGCTGAAGACGTCGAGGAACGTCTCGACGGCGGCGCGCGGCTCGGGCGCTGTCAGGTTGTGCCGCGTGTCGCCGGGGTGGTTGCGCGACATGGAGAGTAGGGTGCCGACAGCGGCGGGCGTCGGCCGGGGGCGCGGCTGGGGCGTCGCCGCCGCGACCCGCTCGGCGACGAGCCTCCGGAAGACGGGGTCCGACGTGTACTGCGCGATGCCCTCGCCGCGCGCGAACGGCAGGTGCCCGAGGTCGAGGTCGCGGGGCCGCCAGCCGAGGTATGCCGTGTCGAGCGTGACGACGAGGGCCTCGCTGCCGCAGGCCTCGGCACGCGACACGAGGCTCTCGACGAGCTCGTCGTCGCTGCTCCAGTAGAGCTGGTACCAGTGGCCGGAGCCCGCGAGCGTCCGCGCGATGTCCTCCATCGGCACGGACGCCTGCGTGCTGATGACCTGGGTGACGCCCTGCTCACGCGCGCCGCGGGCGACTGCGAGGTCGGCCTCGTGGTGTGCCATCGACAGCACCCCGATGGGCGCGACGAGGAACGGGCTCTCGTGGCGGCGGCCGAAGAGCTCGACCCCGAGGTCTCGCTCGGTCGTGTCGACGAGCATCCGCGGCACGACCCGCCAGCGGGCGAAGGCCTGCGCGTTCGCCGTTGCGCTGGCCTCCGATCCGGCGGACCCGGCGACATAGGCAAAACCCCTGCGCGACATGACCTTTCGCGCTGCGGCCTCGAGCTGCGTGCCGTCGGTCGGCACCTCGGGTCGGTGGCCGAAGGCACCCGCGCGGTAGATGGCGGACTGCACGGTCCGACCGAAGCCCTCGGGCGGCATACCTGCTCCTCACGTCGCGGTCCGGCGCCTCGTCGCGCCCGGCCCGGCCCATCCTGCTACGCGCAGTCCCCGCGCGGGCGGGTCACCAGGTGACCGAGATGGTCTCGCGCCACCAGCGCTCGAGGTCGTCGACCGGCTCGGACCCGCCCCGGCTCCAGAGCCGCAGGTAGAGGTCGACGGGGTCGCCCCGCCACTCGTGGTCGCGCTGCGACGCGTCGACCGCGTCGGGCCGCACGCGTCGCGTCTCGATCGGCCGGCCCGCTGCAAGGGCGACGAGCCACGCCATGTCGCACCCTTCGGGAGCCACGAGCAGGCGCGTCGGTTCTGTCGACCCGCTGGGTGAGGCGCCCTTGCGGCTGCGCGTGACGAACCCGACCAGCAGCTCGTCGATGCCGTCGACGGCGACCCCCGGCGAGATCCACGTCTCGTCGGCGCGTGCCGGCCGCCGCAGCCGTGCGCCCAGGGCGTCCACCGCGTGGATCGTCGTCTCGTGGCACTGCCGGCGCGTCCAGAACAGCCGGGCGGGAGGTGCGTCCTCGAGGAACACCAGCGCCTCGAGGTCGTCGGGCGCGTCGACGATCGCCTGCAGCAGCGCCGTGGCCCCGTCGTCGAACCAGCCGAGCACGTCGGCCGACGCACGGCCCTCGGCCTCGAGCGGCTCGGGCGGGTCGACGGGCGCCCCCCGCAGCTGGCTCGCCGCCCAACGGTGCACCATCCCCTGGTGCGCGACGAGGTCGAGCACGGTCCACCCCGGGCACGTCGGGACCGGCGCGTCGAGGCCCGCGGCCATCGCGTTGGCCCGCAGCACGGTCGCTGCCGAGCCGAGCCCGTCGCCGAGGGCGTCCAGGGTGAGCCCGAGCGGGCCCGGTGCCCGCAGCGCGTCGTCGTCGAGCGAGACCATCACAGCCCCTGGACGTCTCGGGCCAGCAGGGCGAGCGCGGTCGACCCCTTCTCGTTGGCGACCTTGCCGTCGGGGGAGGAGTAGGTGAGCCGCAACAGCACGTTGCCGACCTGGACGACGCCGACGTAGTCGTGGACGGTGCCCGACGCCGAGGTGCGCATCAGGTCGACCCGGCCGAGCGGCATACCTTCTGCGACGTCGCGCCGCTCGTTGGCGACCGTGGTCGTGACACCGTTGGCCGCCTTCGGTGCCCGGCACGACGCCGCGGCCGCCAGCAGCGGCTCGACGGCCTTCGCCGCAGCACCGAGGTCGGGGTAGGTGATGGCGGCGACGTCGGCGCGGGTGCCCGACGCTCCCGTCCACGAGCGGGCGTACGCGTCAGACCCGCTCGGCTTCGTCAGTCGCGGCGCCCCGGGGCACGCCGCGACGTCGACGGTCCCTGTGTCGGGCGCACGGGTCAGCCCGGCGACGTCGTATCCCTCGAGGTATGCCGCCACTGCGGCGGTCGGGTGCACCCTGGGTGGCGTCAGGCTCGACGGCGGCTCCAGCGGCTGGTCCGTTGTGGCCCCCGCCGCCGGCGTCGTGGTGACGCCTCGCGTGGACGGCGCCACGACGGGCATCGTGGCCGCCGCGTCGGAGCACGCGGCCAGCAACGGCACGACGACGAGCGGCGTCACGGCGGCGAGGATGGCGCGGGCGGTCGGTCGACGCATGGCAGCGAGTCTGCCGCATGGCAAGGCGGGGGCCGGGGAGTGGGCGGGCGAGCGGTCGCGGCGGCGGTAGATTTGCCGGGCAGGGTGGCCACCGCCGCCCGCCGCATCCCGACCTGCGGGCCCGGCACCCCGGACCCGACCGCCCGTCACCACCCGAGCACCACCCGGAGGCCCCCGTGGACGCCAGCGACCTGCTGCGCAACTCGCTCCTGCAGCTGTCCAAGCAGGAGAAGATCCGAGACGTCATCGAGAAGGCGCCCGTGTCGCGCTCGGTCGTCAAGCGCTTCGTCCCGGGCGCCGAGCGCGCCGACGTGGTGGGCGCCGCCGCCGAGATCGCGGCCTCCGGTCGGCTGTCGACCATCGACTACCTGGGTGAGGACACGACCGACATCGCGCAGGCCCGGCACACGCGCGACGCCTACCTCTCGCTGCTGACCGCCCTGCGCGACCAGGGCCTCACCGAGAGTGGCACCGTCGAGGTGTCGCTCAAGCTGAGCGCGCTCGGCCAGGCCCTGCCCGGTGACGGCAACGCCATCGCCCTCGATCACGCCCGTGAGATCTGCGAGCTGGCGCGGCAGGCGGGCACCACGGTGACCCTCGACATGGAGGACCACACGACGACCGACCTGACGCTCGACGCCCTGCGTGAGCTGCGGGCCGACTTCCCGACCGTGGGCGCGGTGCTGCAGGCCTACCTCTACCGCACCGAGGCCGACTGCCGTGACCTCGCCTACGCCGGCTCACGCGTACGCCTGTGCAAGGGCGCCTACAAGGAGCCGGAGTCGGTCGCCTTCCAGGCCGGCGCCGAGGTCGACAAGTCCTACGTGCGCTGCCTCAAGATCCTCATGCAGGGCGAGGGCTACCCGATGGTCGCCTCGCACGACCCGCGGCTCATCGAGATCGCCGGGGCGCTCGCGGGGCAGGCCGGCCGCGACCCGAAGTCGTTCGAGTACCAGATGCTCTACGGCATCCGGCCCGAGGAGCAGAAGCGCATCGCCGACCGCGGCGACCAGATGCGCGTCTACATCCCGTACGGCCAGGAGTGGTACGGCTACCTCATGCGCCGCATGGCCGAGAAGCCGGCCAACGTCATGTTCTTCCTCCGCGGCGTCGCGACCAAGAGCTGAGCGGGGGCGCGCGATGACGACGACGGCCATCTTCGGCGCCGGGGTCATGGGCGAGACGCTCGTCTCCGGCCTCATCCGCTCGGGGCGCACGCCCGGCGACCTCGTCGTCACCGGGCGCACCCCCGACAAGGTCAACGCGCTCGGCGAGCGCCACGGCGTACGCGTGCTGCCGAACGCCGAGGCCGCCGACGTCGCCGACACCCTCGTGCTGTGCGTCAAGCCGCAGGACATGGCGGGGCTGCTCGAGGAGATCCGCGAGCACGTGGCTCCCGGCAACGTCGTCGTGTCGCTCGCGGCAGGCATCACGACCGAGTACCTCGAGTCCCGGCTGCCCGAGGGCACCTCCGTCGTGCGCGTCATGCCGAACACCCCGGCTCTCGTCGACGAGGGGATGGCGGGCATCGCCCCCGGGAGCCACTGCACCGACGACCACCTCGCCGAGGCCGAGGCGCT
>CBHRRQ010000212.1:0-7295 GCA_966081555.1 uncultured Terrabacter sp. | reverse complement strand
TAGAGCGCAACCTTGCCAAGGTTGAGGTCGCCGGTTCGAGCCCGGTCGTCCGCTCGGAGGCAAAGATCCACTTGCCTTCCACGGTGGAGTGGCCGAGAGGCGAGGCAGCGGCCTGCAAAGCCGCGTACACGGGTTCAAATCCCGTCTCCACCTCGGTACAGCACCACAACAGCAGGACCCACGGGCGATTGGCGCAGCGGTAGCGCGCTTCCTTGACACGGAAGAGGTCACTGGTTCAAACCCAGTATCGCCCACCACCACAGAGCAGCCCCTGACCAGCGGAGACACCGGTCAGGGGCTGTTGTCGTGCTGCGATCGGTTGGCGGCGTCCACGTGCTCACACCTCGATCTCCAGCGGAGTTGTCCACAGTCGTTCGGGGTTGCCGGGCTGCCGGCGCGGGCTGGCACGATGATGAAGCCGGAGACCGAGCCGACAGAGGGACCACATGACCGACCCGACCTTCTGGGAGACCGCCCGCCTCAGCGTCGGCGCCTTCCTCACTTCGCCCGGTGCGGGGCTCATCGGGCTGCTCGGGGCGGCGTGGCTGACATTCGTTGGCGTCGGCAGGCGCATCAGCGGCGACCGCCAGCTCGCTCAGGAGGCGCGAGCTGCTGAGCGAGAGCAGGACGCGGAAGCTGATGCGCGTGAACGCTGGCAGTGGTTTTTCGAGCGGCTGTGGGACAACCGGGAGACGTTGCCTGCGGACGCCCTCCTCGATGGCATCAAGTCGCTGAGAGAGCTGACGACGACGAAGCAGCAGTCTGCGATGCTTGAGGTACTGGTCCGGTACGTGCAGAGTGAGGCCGAGGAGGAACTGTGAGCGACGTCGAGCCTGAGGCCCCGCGCGTCAACGTGTCGAACAAGGCTGCCGCTGAGTCCACAAGTGCTGCCCGCGGCGTCTCCAGGGCCGCTGCGGTCGGACAGTTCGGCACAGAGAAGCCATCCGGACGCAAGCACAGTGGCGGCCTGTCCGGCTTGAAGTCGAAGTCGCGGAAGCGCGAGAAGGTCTACGAGCGCGTCATCGAGCTGAGCCACGAGAAGCCACGCAGGAAGCGCAGTCGCGAGGAGAACGAGAAGCTCGTCGAGGCAGCAAAGGCGCTCGTCATCGAGTTGCGCAAGGACCAGAAGACGCTGCCGCACGGCATCTAAGGACCACGGGAGCACCCCCATCGACAGCCGGTCGGGTGAGCTACTCGGCATGAGGTCACCGTCCCATGTCAGCGGCGCCGCTCCATCCGGTTCTCCGCAGGCTCGTGGGACGGCCAGTCCGTGGGGACACCCCGGTCGACGAACCCGGCGCGCTCGTATGCCGTTCGGGCCCTCCTGTTGTCGCTGCGGACCATGAGGAACGTCGACCGGTCCTGGCCGTCGGCCCACGCGACGACGGCATCGATGAGGGCACGTGCGACCCCTGCGCCGCGAACGGCGGGGGCCACCCACATGGAGATCAGCTCGACCTCGTGCTCGCCGACGGGCTGGCCGCTGACGACGCCGACGACGTCACTGCCGTCACGTGCCAGGAGGGTCAGCGGCACGGTGGTCAGGCGCGAGCGCCACTGCTGCTCGGGGGCCTCGACCCAGTCCGCGTGCCGCGAGCCGAACGCCTCGGGCGACTCGGCGAGTGACTTGAGGCGCACGTCGCGGAACGTCTCCCAGTCGTCGGGTCCGATCCTCGTGATCTCCACGCGCAGAAACTAGCAAGGCCCGCGCCCTGGACGCGTCACTCCTTGAGCGCGTGAAGGTCGTACTGGGCGAGCTTGCGGTAGAGAGTCGCCCGGCTCATGCCGAGCTCGGCGGCTGCCACCTTCATCGTCGTGCCTGGTCGGGTGAGGCACCGCACGATCTCGTCGCGCTCGAAGGCCTCGATCCGCGTGAGGCGCCTGCGCGAACCGCTCATCACCTCCGACGGCAGCTGGGCGAGGTCGACGACGTCGCCTCGGCCCGCAGCCTGCCTGACCGCGCGCACGAGCTGGTCGACGTTGCCCGGCCAGCCGCAGCTCGTCAGGGCGCGCTCGGCCGCTGCCGTGAAGTCGATCGGGCGTCCGCGCGTGCGTTCGGCGACGTGCCTCGCCAGCGGCATGACGTCCTCGGTGCGCTCGCGCAGCGGGGGCACCTCGACGACCGTGTCGACCTGGGGCGCGAGGCCCGCGGGGACGTCGGCGAAGGACTCGGCGGTGAGGCACCACGAGCGGTTCGACTCACCGGTCTCACCGGACGATGGTCCGGCGCCCGAGTGCCGGGCCGCAACGACACCGACGAGCGATGCGGCGGCCACGGCCGGCAGGACGTCGACGTTGCGCACCACCACCGAGGTCCACGGCTTGCTGATCTCGGGTGCCCAGGAGGCGAGCCAGGCGTCGACGTCCTCGGGGTCGGGCGAGCTGACGCTGAGGATGCGGTCGCGGGGGTGGGCCTGACGCAACGCCTGGGCGAGGAGCGTCGCGCGGCCCGCCCCGCTCTCGCCCACGGCGGCCACCACGCGCCCGCGGGTGATGGCGTCGGCGGCCCGGGCGACGGCCTCACGCCACGTCGCCGACAGCCCACGCAGGGTTCCCGCGCCCGGCTCGAGACGAGCGGTCTCGACGCGGAACACCTGTCCCTTCGGGGCCGGCCGTGGGGACTGCCCCCGCGACCGGGCCAGCATGAGCGACGCCGTGTTGCCGGCGGCGGACTGGGCCAGCGCCAGCAGCAGGTCACCCCGCGACCGCGACCACGTGGTGAGGTTCACGCTGCCCTCGAGGCGCCCCGTCACGGGGTCGAGCACGGGTGCAGCCGCGCACGTGTAGGTGCACAGGCTCAGGGAGTAGTGCTCGTCCGCCCGGACGAGCGAGGGGGTGCGGTCGGCCAACGCCATGCCGAGGCCGTTGGTGCCCGCCTCGCGCTCCGAGAAGGCGAAGCCCGGCGCGAGGTGGACGGCGTCGAGGGCCCGCAGCAGCGAGGTGTCACCGCTCAGCCGGTTGAGCACGAGGCCGTCGGCGTCGGTGAGCATGAGGCTGATCGGCTCGTTGGCGAGGGTCTCGTGCAGCCCGGTCAGCACCTCGTTGCCGCACTGGGAGAAGAGCGAGTCGTCACGCCTCGTGCCCGCGAAGAACGGCTCGACCGACTCGAGCGGCACGCCGTAGTCCTCGCTGCGCTGCCAGGACGCGATGACGCGCCCCGACACCGGACCGGCGTCGAGCGATCCACGCAGCCCCCACCGCTCGGGCAGGGCCCCGTCGTGCGTCGGCTCCATCGCCGCCTCCTCGTCGCCCCCTGACCGCCCCAGAAGACCTTTCGAAGGTACCTCGCGAGTCGTCTCGACGTCCTCGCAGCACGTCTCAAATTGAGACACCGACACCGGTGCCGTGGAGCGCGGCCGTTCCTATCGTCGAAGGCGATCAACGACGATCGACCCGGAGGAGACCAGATGTACAGCAAGGACGGCGAGAGCTACTTCATCGTCGACGCGCACGTCGCGTTGTGGGACGCCCGGCCCGAGAACCAGCGCAACATCCACGGCAAGCAGTTCATCGACTGCTTCTACGACTACCACCGCAACCTCAGCCCCGAGGGCGCCGTCTGGAGCTACGAGGACTACCTCTACCAGGGCGGCCAGCGCCTCATGAAGGACCTCTTCGAGGACGGGTACGTCGACCACGCGGTCTTCCAGCCGGCGTTCCTGGGGGAGTTCTACAACAACGGCTTCGGCCAGACGGAAGAGGCGTCGGCGCTCGCCAAGGCGCACCCTGAGAAGCTGACGTACAACCACAACTTCGACCCCCGCAACGGTGAGGTGGGGCTCGGCCAGCTGCGCGCCGACGCCGAGCGGTTCGGTCTCAAGGGCGTCAAGCTCTACACGGCCGAGTGGCACGGCGAGTCGCGCGGCTGGCGCCTGGACGACCCGTGGGCCTACCGCTACTTCGAGGCCTGCCGCGAGCTCGGCATCACCAACATCCACATCCACAAGGGCCCGACGATCCGGCCGCTCGACCGCGACGCGTTCGACGTCGCGGACGTCGACCACGTGGCCACCGACTTCACCGACCTCAACTTCGTCGTCGAGCACTGCGGGCTGCCGCGGCTCGAGGACTTCTGCTGGATCGCCACCCAGGAGCCGAACGTGCACGCGGGCCTGGCCGTCGCGATGCCGTTCATCCACACGCGGCCGCGGTACTTCGCGCAGATCATCGGCGAGCTCCTCTACTGGATCGGCGAGGACCGCATCCAGTTCTCGAGCGACTACGCGCTCTGGACCCCGAAGTGGCTCGTCGAGAGGTTCGTCGACTTCCAGATCCCCGAGGACATGACGGAGTGCGCCCCGATCACGACGTCGCAGAAGAAGAAGATCCTCGGCCTCAACGCGGCGAAGATGTACGACATCGACGTGCCCGCCGAGCTGCGGCTGCCCGACGCCGACGAGCCGGCCACCGGTCCGCGCCGAGCCGACGACACGGCCGAGCGCGCCGCCGACACCGGCAGCCTGGCCGGGGTGTGACGATGGCGCTCGCCCCTTCCGAGACCGCGCGCCGTGCGGGGACGCACGCGGCGGCATACGAGGCCCTCTCGGTGGTGTTCGACCCGGAGCTCGACGAGCCGATCACCGACCTGGGTTTCGTCCGGTCCCTCGACGTCGTCGGAGACGCGGTGACGGTGCACCTGAGGCTCCCCACGTCGTTCTGCTCGCCGAACTTCGCCTACCTCATGGCGTCGGACGCCAAGGACGCGCTCACCGCGTTGCCGTGGTCCCGGCACGTGGTGGTCGAGCTCGACGACCACCACGACAGCGACCTCATCAACGCGGGTCTCGCGGCCGACGCGGGCTACCGCGGCACCTTCCGCCACGAGGCGGAGCAGGATCTCGAGGAGCTGCGCGAGACGTTCCGGCGCAAGGCGCACACGGCGGCGATGGAGCGCTGCCTGACCGCCCTGCTGCGGGCTGAGCCCGACCGGCAGGTGGAGGCACTGGGGGAGGTCACGCTCGGCGACCTGCCCGACGACGAGCGCACCGCCGCGCTCCGGCGCCGCCGGGCGGCCCTCGGCCTGCCCGATGCCGCGACGGCACCCGTCCTCGTCAGCCACGACGGCACGACGTATGCCGCCGCCGACGTCCCGCTCGCGCTGCGACGGGCCCGCTCGACGCGGGTCTCGATCGACGGCAACGCGCACTTCTGCCGCGGGCTGCTGCGCACCCGCTACCCGGGGTCGGAGCAGGACCAGACCGATCGCCCCGAGGGCGCCGAGCCCGCAGACGCGCTGCACCGACCACCGACCCCCACGACATTCATCCCGCTCTCCCAGCTGAAGGAGCACCTGTCATGACCACCATGCGAGCCGTCCAGGTCGTCGGCTACCACGAGAACCTGCGCATGACGGAGGTGCCGGTGCCCGAGCCGACCGGCCCGTTCGACGTCGTCGTCAAGATCGGCGGGGCCGGCGTGTGCCGCACCGACCTGCACATCCTCGAGGGCCAGTGGGCCGAGAAGTCGCAGGTCGTGCTGCCCTACACGATCGGGCACGAGAACGCCGGCTGGGTGCACGCCGTCGGATCGGCCGTCACGAACGTCAGGGAGGGCGACAAGGTCATCGTCCACCCGCTCATCACGTGCGGCCTCTGCCGCGCCTGCCGGTCGGGTGACGACGTCCACTGCGAGAGCAACCAGTTCCCGGGCATCGACACGAACGGCGGGTACGCCGAGTACCTCCGCACGTCGGCCCGCAGCGTCGTGCGCATCGACGACTCCCTCGAGCCGAAGGACGTCGCGGCCCTGGCCGACGCCGGCCTCACCGCCTACCATGCCGCGGCCAAGGCGGCCCGCCGGCTGAGTCCCCGAGACCGGGTCGTCGTCATCGGGGCAGGGGGCCTGGGCCACATCGGCATCCAGGTGCTCAGGGCGCTGACCCCGGCCGAGATCGTCGTCGTCGACCGCAACGCCGACGCCGTGAAGCTGGCCCTCTCGATCGGTGCCGACCACGCGATCGTGGCCGACGGCACGCAGGTCGACCAGGTGCTCGAGGTGACGGGCGGTCACGGGGCCGAGGTGGTCGTCGACTTCGTGGGCGAGAACGGGTCCACCGCAGAGGGACTCGCGATGACGCGTCGTGCGGGTGACTACCACGTCGTCGGCTATGGCGAGAACGTCGACGTGCCCACGATCGACCTCGTCTCCACCGAGAAGAACGTCATCGGCAACCTGGTCGGCTCCTACAACGACCTGCAGGACCTCATGGCCCTCGCCGCACGCGGCGCCGTCACCCTGCACACGCAGACGTACGCGCTCGACGACTTCCAGTCCGCCATCGACGACCTCAACGCGGGCAACGTCCGCGGCCGGGCCATCCTCGTCCCCTGAGGAGCGTCCATGAAGAGCTATCTCGGAGTCGGTCTCTCGGTCGGCGTCCTCGCTGGCATCTGGACCCAGGTCAGCGTGCAGCTCGGCCTCGTCACGTGGGTCGCGTTCATCGCGTGGGCCTGCTACTTCGCGGCCGGGGGCGGCTTCACGGGCTTCCGCAACGGTCTGGCCGCCAACCTCAGCGGGGTCGTCTGGGGCTGGCTCGCCAGCCTCGTCGCCGCCCGGCTGACGTTCGGTGGGGCGCTCGCGATCATCGTGACGGTGCTCGCCTTCGTGCTCTGCGTCCAGGCGGCGGTCTCGTGGCTGTCGTTCATCCCCGGTGCGTTCGCCGGCACCGCCGTCTTCTTCGGCACGTCGTTCGCGTTCTGGCCGACCGTGCTGGCACTCGTCGTGGGAGCCTGCCTCGGGTGGGCCTCCGGCATGCTGGGGGAGCGCATCCAGAAGGCGGTCGACGGCCGGACGGTGTCGAGCCCTGCAGAGCCGGCCGACCCCGTCACCCCGGCCGCGGCCTGACGACAGCACACGACAGGAGAGAGCACCTTGATCTTCATCACCGCCAAGTTCCCGGTGAAGCCCGAGCACGCCGACGACTGGCCCGAGATCTCGCGGGCCTTCACCGAGGCGACCCGCGCCGAGGAGGGCTGCCTCTGGTTCGACTGGTCGCGCAGTCTCGACGACCCGACCGAGTACGTCCTGGTCGAGGCCTTCCGCGACGACGCAGCGGGCGGGGCGCACGTGCAGAGCGACCACTTCAAGGAGGCGACGTCGACGCTGCCCGGCTACCTCGCCGCCACCCCGAAGATCGTCAACACGACGATCGAGGGCACCGAGTGGTCGGAGCTGGGGGAGATGGCCGTCGACAGGTAGGAGGGCGCGCTCGGGACCCCGGCCGGGCCGACGCCCGGCCGGGGTCCCGGCCGCCGATCCGGATCTTGCCCTTGCCGTCGCACTCCGCCGG
The DNA here is from genome assembly GCA_966081555.1 of uncultured Terrabacter sp. Lineage (GTDB taxonomy): Bacteria > Actinomycetota > Actinomycetes > Actinomycetales > Dermatophilaceae > Terrabacter. The sequence goes on along the minus strand of CBHRRQ010000212.1, from coordinate 7 downwards.
GTGGGCC
>CBHRRQ010000211.1:0-7303 GCA_966081555.1 uncultured Terrabacter sp. | reverse complement strand
AGTCCGCGCACAACCTGCCAGATCGCCGCCAACGGCGACGCGAACGGCCCCCTTGGGACAATCTCGCGAGCGGGCATGGCACCCTCTTTGCCATGCGCTACAGGGGGCTTGGTGAGGCCGGGCTGCTCCTCGTGTCAGGAGCCGCCCTTCTGCTTGCCCTGACACGCACGGGCTCTGCCACCGGGATGACGTTGTGGTGGCTCGCCGTGGTGCTCCTCGGCGTGCTGCTCCCCGGGTGGGTCGCGGTGCGTGCCGTCAGAGGCGGCCGGGTCGCCGCCACCGACCTCGGATGGGCGGGCCCGACGGGGCTCGTGCTGGCCCTGCTGACCTGGCTGCTGGCCCACCTCGTCGGGCTGAGCCTGCCATCGCTCGTCGTCGGCCCCGTCGTCGCAGCCGCGCTCCTCGCCGTCCCCGTGACCCGGAGGCGCGTCCTCGGCCGCGGCGAGGCCGACGAGGTGGCCGCAGGCTCCTGGCCCCTGCCGGCGTGGGCCACCCTCGCTGTCCTCGTGCTCGTGGCCGTGCGCTGGCTCTGGGTCGGTGGGCTGGCGCTGATGCCGCCGCGACCCACGGCGACCTACGAGCTGTGGAACACCGACGTGCTCTACCAGACGGCCCTCACCGGCGAGCTGAGGCGCGAGCTCGTGCCGGGCTACCCCATGGTCGACGGCGAGCCCCTCGGCTACCACTGGTTCTTCCACGCCCTCGCCGCCCAGCTGAGCGGCACGGGCATCGACGACCTCGACATCGCGACGCGGGTGCTGCCGGCGACGCTCGTCGTGATCCTGCTGCTGCTCGCGGCCGCCGTGGGGCACCAGGTCACCGGGCACTGGTCCGGCGGCCTCGGGGCGGCGGCGGCGCTCGCGGTGGTGCGGCCGATCGCGGTCGACACGTGGGTGCAGCCACCCATCGTCGCGGTCCCGAACTACTGGCAGCTGAGCCCGACGGCCGGGCTGGGCTGGGTCTTCGGCCTCGCCTCCGTCGGAGCGCTGCTCGCCGTGCTGCGCCGGGGCCCGTCCGACCGCTTCGCCCCGGCGCTCCTGCTGCCCCTCTTCGCGATAGGAGCGGCCGGAGCCAAGTCGGCCCAGCTGCCCGTCGTCATCTGCGGCGTGGGGCTGGCCGGGCTCGCCGTCCTCGTCGGCGAGTGGCGGCGGCGAGCCGACGGGTCGGGCCGCCTCGCGACCACGGCGCGGCGCTACGGCCTCTACCTGGGCCTGCTCGCCGTCATCACGGCGCTCGCCGTGCTCGTCCTCTACCCCGGGTCGTACGGCCTGCGGTTCACCCCGGCGTTCTGGCCCCAGTTCGAGCAGACGCTGGTGCTCGGACGTCCGCAGGGGAGCACCGTCGCCGAGATCGTGGCCGTGGTCGTGTCCTTCGTCCGCCGGTGGGCGCCGACGCTCTTCCCTGCCCTGGGCCTGCTCGTGCTCGTCCGTCGCAGGCCGAGGGACCCCGCGGGCTGGCTCGGCATCGGGACCATCATCGGCGGCGTGCTGGCTGCCCTGACCTTCCGGCATCCGAGCGGCAGCCAGTACTACTTCGCCATCGCGGCCCTGCCGATCGGCTACGTCCTCTCCGGAGCCGGCATCGCGAGCTGGCTGCGCGACGAGCTGGCTGCCCGCAAGGAGTCCGCCGGCCGGCAGGAGGCGACCGCGACCGGCACCCCCGTCGGGCACGAGAGCTTCCGCGACGGCTGGAGGCGAGTGCGCGCACGCGTGCTGCTCGTCGGGGCGGTTGCCGTGGGGGGCCTGCTCGTCGTCCTGGTCGTACGCCGGTTCCTCCGTTCCGGGGGCCGGCGACCGAGCGCGATCACCCGACCTCACGGCGAGCTCGAAGCCATCGCCGCCTGGTTCACCCCGACGCTGGGCCTGCTCGTCGGCCTCGCGGCGTTGGTGACGGCCGCGTGGCTCATCCGGCGGCGCTCGTCGGTGCCGCTCGTCCGCGGGACCTGGATCGCCCTGCTCGCCGTGGCGGTCGCTGCCGGCGGCGTGCGGGCGCTCGCGCCGGCGTTGTCGCCGTTCAAGCACCTGCGGGTCGCGACGAGCCCGTCTGCGGCGACCGACCGCGACCGCCGCCCTGCCGTGACGCCCGCGCTCTTCGAGGCCGGCCAGTACCTGCGGCTGCACGCCGCGCCGAGCGACGTCGTCGCCACCAACCGGGTCTTCAACGGCGTCTCGGCCTCCGGTCGGCCCGACAACCGCGACTTCGCCGTGTCGGCGGTCTCCGGCCTGCGCACCGACGTCGGCGGCTACGGCTACGCCCCGCGGGTGCTGCAGCTGGACACCCCGGGACAGAGCTATGTCGTGGCCCCGTTCTGGGACCAGCCGCGCCTCGACGCCGAGCTCGCCCTCATCAAGAGCCCGACGGCCGAGAACCTCGCGAACGCCTACCGCACGCGGGGGATCCGCTGGATCGTCGCCGACGAGCGGTCGGGCCAGGTCTCACCGCAGCTGGCGACCCTGACCGACCTCGTCAGCCGCAAGGACGGCGTCTGGCTCGCGCGGCTGCGCACACCGGGGGCCTGACGAGAGCGCTCTGCCCGGACCGTCCGGTTCGTCCCGACAAGGGTTGATCGGGACCGCCCGGCAGGCGGTTCCGCGCTCGGGCGGTATCGTCGTCCGAGCACATGACCACGAGATGGTCGGCACATGAACTCGGGAGGCCTGGTGCCACCCCGCTCGGAAGGCACACAGCGTGGCTCGACTCTTCGGCACGGACGGCGTCCGTGGTGTGGCGAACAAGGACATCACGGCAGAGCTGGCGCTCGACCTCTCGGTCGCAGCGGCCCACGTGCTCGCAGAGGTCGGGGCCTTCAACGGCCATCGTCCCGTCGCTGTCGTCGGCCGTGACCCACGGGCCTCCGGCGAGTTCCTCGCCGCCGCCACGACGGCCGGCCTCGCATCGGCCGGCGTCGACGTGCGCGACGCGGGCGTGCTGCCCACCCCGGCGATCGCGTACCTCGTCGCCGAGCAGGACGCCGACCTCGGCGCGATGCTGTCGGCCTCGCACAACCCCATGCCCGACAACGGCATCAAGTTCTTCGCCCGCGGCGGCCACAAGCTGGCCGACGACCTCGAGGACCGCATCGAGCAGCGGCTGCGCGCCGCTTGGGAGCGCCCCACCGGCGGTGACGTCGGCCGCATCACCCCGCTCGTCGACGGGGCCGACCGCTACGTCGCCCACCTGCTGTCCGTGCTGCCGCACCGTCTCGACGGTCTGCACGTCGTCGTCGATGCGGCCCACGGCGCCGCCTCCGAGGTGGCCCCGCGGGCGTTCCGCGAGGCGGGCGCCCGGGTCACGCTGATCGGTGGCGAGCCCGATGGCCTCAACATCAACGACGGCTACGGCTCGACCCACATCGAGCACCTCAAGCAGGCCGTCGTCGACGCCGGCGCCGACCTCGGCGTCGCACTCGACGGCGACGCCGACCGGTGCCTCGCCGTCGACGCTTCAGGCGTCGAGGTGGACGGCGACCAGATCATGGCGATCCTCGCGCTCGCCATGAAGGAGCAGGGCGTGCTCCGCGGTGACACGCTCGTCGCGACCGTCATGTCGAACCTCGGCATGATCCAGGCGCTCGGCAGCGCCGGCATCAAGGTCCTGCAGACGGCCGTCGGCGACCGCTACGTGCTCGAGGGCATGAAGGACGGCGGCTACTCGCTCGGCGGCGAGCAGTCGGGCCACGTCGTCATGCTCGACCACGGCACCACCGGTGACGGCACCCTGACCGGGCTCATGCTCGCCTCGCGCGTGGCCGCGACCGGCCGCACGCTGTCGGACCTCGCCGCCGTGATGACCCACTTCCCGCAGGTGCTCGTCAACGTCAAGGACGTCGACAAGTCGGCGCTCGAGGCCAACACCGCCGTCGCCGACGCCGTGCGCGCGGCCGAGGGCGAGCTCGGTGAGACGGGGCGCGTGCTGCTGCGCAAGTCCGGCACGGAGCCTGTGGTGCGTGTCATGGTCGAGGCTGCGGACGGTGACCAGGCACGCACGCTCGCCGACCGCCTCGTCGGGGTCGTCAAGGCCGAGCTCAGCCTCTGAGCGGCGGGCGGCTGGAACCGCGCCGTGGCGCACTTTCGGGTGCGTGACGGCGTACGCGGGCGGCTGGAACCGCGCCGTGGCGCACTCTCGGGTGCGTGACGGCATACGCGGGCGGCTGGAACCGCGCCGTGGCGCACTGTCGGCTGCGTGACGGCATACGCGGCCAAACTGCGTGGAGCTCTCGGCGTCGCCCTGCGTAGGGTTCCGTCATGCCCAACCCCCTGCTCGCCCCGAGCCCGCTGCCGTTCTCGCTGCCGCCCTTCGCGCTCATCCGCGACGAGCACTACCCGGAGGCGTTCGACCTCGGCATGACCGAGCACCTCGCCGAGGTCGAGGCCATCGCCACGAACCCCGAGCCGCCGACCTTCGAGAACACCCTCGTGGCCCTCGAGAGGTCCGGACGCACCCTGAGCCGCGTCAGCCTCGCGTTCTTCGGCACGTCGAGCTCGCTCGCGACCGACGCGGTGCAGGCGATCGAGGAGGAGTACGCGCCGAAGCTGGCCGCCCACGGTGACGCCGTGCGCCTCGACCCCCGGCTCTACGCGCGCATCACGGCGGTGCGCGACGACGCCGAGGCGATGGCCGCCCTCGACCCGGAGTCGCGCCGGCTCGTCGAGCGGCACCTCACGGAGATGACGGTGGCGGGGGCGGGTCTGGACGATGACGCCAAGGCGGCCCTGCGCGACCTCAACGGCCGGCTTGCGACCCTGAACACCCGTTTCGAGAAGCAGCTGCTCGCCGACTCCAACGACCTCGCCGTCCTCGTCGACGACGTGTCCGAGCTCGACGGACTCACCGCCGGCGAGATCTCCGCCGCGGCCGAGGCCGCCCGCGAGCACGGCCACGACGGCAAGTGGCTCATCACGCTGGTGCTGCCCACCGGGCACCCGCACCTCGCGTCGCTGACGAACCGGGAGCTGCGCCGGCGGGTGCACGAGGCGCAGAGCGCGCGCGGCAACCGCGGCAACGCCAACGACACGAAGGCGCTCGTGCTCGAGATCGTGCGCCTGCGGGCGGAGCGGGCCCGGCTCCTGGGCTATCCGACCCACGCCCACGCCGCCCTGGCCGACTCCACGGCCCGCACCCCCGAACGCGTGATGGAGCTGCTCGGTCGGCTGGCGCCCGCGGCGGCGCGCAACATCGAGACCGAGCGTGCGCTCCTCGAGGAGGAGGCGGGCGAGCCCATCGAGGCCCACGACTGGGCCTTCTGGGCCGAGCGCGTGCGCGCCTCGAGGTATGCCGTCGACCTCGCCGCGATGCGGCCGTACTTCGAGGCCGAGCGCGTGCTGCGCGACGGCATCTTCCTCGCCGCGGAGAAGCTCTTCGGGCTGACCTTCCACGAGCGCGACGACCTCGTCGGCTACCACCCCGACGTGCGGGTGTTCGAGGTGCACGACGCCGACGGCTCACCGTTCGGGCTCTACCTGCTCGACCTCTACACGCGCGACACGAAGAAGGGCGGGGCGTGGATGAACAGCCTCGTCCACCAGAACGCGCTGCTCGAGCAGCCGCACGCCGTCGTCATGAACAACCTCAACGTGCCCAAGCCCGGCGCGGGCGAGCCGACCCTGCTCACCTACGACGAGACGCGCACCTTCTTCCACGAGTTCGGGCACGCCATCCACGGGCTGCTCGCCCGCGTCACCTACCCGCACTTCGCCGGCACCCGGGTCTTCCGCGACTTCGTCGAGTACCCGAGCCAGGTCAACGAGATGTGGATGCTGTGGCCCGAGGTGCTGGCGAGCTACGCCGTGCACCACGAGACGGGGGAGCGGCTGCCGCAGGAGCTGGTCGACCGGCTCGTCGCCGCCCAGTCGTGGGGCGAGGGCTTCGGCACGGGGGAGTACCTCGGGGCGTCGCTGCTCGACCAGGCCTGGCACGCGCTCGGCGTCGAGGAGGCCGCCGCCGTGACCGACGTCGAGGCGTTCGAGGCTAGGGCGCTGGCGAAGGTGGGCCTCGCGCACCCGCTGGTGCCGCCGCGCTACCGCTCCACCTACTTCGCGCACACCTTCTCCTACTCCTACGACGCCCAGTACTACGCCTACCTCTGGAGCGAGGTGCTCGACGCCGACACGGTGGCGTGGTTCCACGACAACGGCGGGCTGACGCGTGAGAACGGCGAGCGCTACCGGCGCCACATCGTCGGCATCGGCGGCGCGGCCGACCCGCTCGAGTCGTACCGGGAGTTCCGGGGCGCCGACGCCGACATCAGGCACCTGCTCGAGCGCCGCGGCCTCGGCTGACCCGTCGATCCGTGGCGGGGTTGCTGGCAGACTCGGGCCGTGAGCCACGTCAACGCCGTGCCGCTCTCGCGACGCATGCAGCCTCGTGACCCGCGCGAGGCGCACCGCGTCGCGACGCCGCTCGAGCTGTTCTTCGACCTCGTCTTCGTCGTCGCCATCGCCAGCGCGGCCGCGCAGTGGCACCACGGGCTGGCCGAGGGCCACCTGGGCGACCTCGTGAACTTCGTGATGGTCTTCTTCGCCATCTGGTGGGCGTGGATGAACTACACGTGGTTCGCCTCGTCCTACGACTGCGACGACGTGCCGTACCGCCTGCTGACGTTCGCGATCATGGTGGGCTCGCTCATGCTCGCGGCCGGCATCCCCGACCTCTTCGACGACGGGCAGTCCGGCCTCGTCGTCGGCGGCTACGCGCTCATGCGCTTCGCCATGGTGGCGATGTGGCTGCGTGCGGCCGGCGGCCACCCCGAGGGCCGGCGCACCGCCCTGACGTATGCCGCCGGCATCGCCGCCGTGCAGGCCCTCTGGATCGCGCGGCTGCTGCTGCAGGGGGAGACGGTGCTCAAGGTGTCGTTCTTCGCCCTCGTCGTGCTCGAGCTGCTCGTGCCCGTCGTGGCCGAGCGGCGCGGGTTCACGCCGTTCCACCCCCACCACATCGCCGAGCGGTATGCCCTGCTGACGCTCATCGTGCTCGGCGAGGTGGTGCTCGCGGCGGTGCAGGCCGTGCAGGGGGCGCTCGACGTCGGGGCGAGGACGGGTCTGCTCACGCTCGTGGTGGGCGGCCTGCTCATCGTCTTCTCGATGTGGTGGCTCTACTTCAAGCGCGACCATGCCGGGCTCTTCGAGGGCACGATCGGCAGCATCTTCCTCACCGGCTACGGGCACTACCTGGTGTTCGCGTCGGTGGCAGGGACGGGCGCGGGGCTGGCTGCCGCGGTCGACCTCGTGCAGGGGGAGGCACACACGTCGTCGCGCGTCGTCGGGCTCGCGGGTCGTGATCTTCTGGAAGAGGAACCCGGGATAGA
>CBHRRQ010000210.1:0-7304 GCA_966081555.1 uncultured Terrabacter sp. | reverse complement strand
CGTCAGGGTCGGGAGTGAGGCATGGCGGCACTCGCGGCGTGGAGCGTCGGCGGGAGTCTGTCGTGACGCTCGCTTCCAGCGCACGCTCCCGCCGCCGATGCCGCTCCTACCACCACGCCTCACTCCCTCAGGACCGCCAGGACCGACGGGCCCTTGGTCAGGAGCGAGCTGCGGCCGCGACCTTCTTCGCGGCGGCCTTCGTGGTGGAGGGCGCCGCCTTCTTGGTCGAGGACGCAGCCTTCTTGGCGGCGGCCTTCGAGGCCGGTTTCTCTATCGCCGCCTTCTTGGTCGCCGCCTTCTTGGTCGCCGGCTTCTTGGTCGCCGGCTTCTTGGTCGCCGGCTTCTTGGTCGCCGCCTTCTTGGGCGCGGTCTCGTTCGAGGACGGTGCAGCGACTGGAGCCGCCTGGCCGGACGCCGCCGGCTTGGTGACGGTGCGCAGCGTGCGCAGCGCCACGGACAGGGCGGCGATGCCGGCGTGGCTCATCCGCTCGATGCCGCCGAGGGCGGCGCGCGCACGGCCGAGCGCGTCGGCGTTGAGCTCGGACCACTCGGCGAGCCGGGCCTGGGCGTCGTTCCGGGGGTTGCTCACCTCGAGCACCGAGCGCGTGAGGCTCTCGAGCACGGCGTAGAGGTCGTCGCGCAGCGCTCCCCGGGCCATGGCGTCCCAGCGGTCGTCGCGCGGCAGCATGGTGACCCGGGTCAACATGGCGTCGATGGAGAACGTCTCGGACGTGAGGAAGTACGCCTCGACGACGTCGCCGAGCTTCTCACCCGTCTCCTCGGCGATCTCGACGCAGTCGAGCAGCGAGTACCCGTCGAGGAGGCAGGCCGCCGAGGCGGCCAGCTCCTCGGGCACGCCCTTGCCCTCGAGCTCGCGCGTCCGACGCTGCAGGCGCGTGCGCTCGCTCCCCTGGAGCAGCTCGGGGATGCGGCCGCTGAAGGCCTGGATGCCGGGCTTGAACCGGGCCACCTCGGCGGCGATGTCGAGCTCGGCCGGTCGCGACGAGAGGAACCAGCGCACCGAGCGGTCGATGAGCCGGCGGAACTCGAGGTAGAGCGCCGTCTGCGCGCCGGTGCTGACGACGTTGTCGGTGGCCTCCACGAGGCGCACGAAGCCGGCCAGGTCGAAGATCTCGCGACAGACGACGTACGCGCGGGCGACCTGCTCGGGGGTCGCCCCCGTCTCCTCCCCCGCCCGGTAGGCGAACGTGATGCCCCCACGGTTGACCATGGAGTTCGCGACCGCGTTCGTGATGATCTCGCGACGCAGCGGGTGGGCCGCGATCTGCTCGGCGTACTTCCCGCGCAGTGGCTTCGGGAAGTACTCGGCGAGCGTGGTCTCGAACCACGGGTCGTCGGGCAGGGACGTCGAGATGAGCTGGTTCTTGAGGTAGAGCTTGGCGTAGGCGACGAGCACGGAGAACTCGGGCGACGCGAGCCCGAGGCCGTCCTTCTGCCGCCGCGCGATCTCGGCGTCGCTCGGCAGGAACTCGAGCGAGCGGTCGAGGTCGCCCTTCTCCTCGAGGAACTGGATGAGCCGCTCGTGCACGCCGAGCATGGCGTGCTGCTGCGCCCGGGCGTTGCCGAGCAGCACGTTCTGCTCGTAGTTGTCGCGCAGCACCTGCTCGGCCACCTCGTCGGTCATCGAGGCCAGCAGGGTGTTGCGGCGCTTCATCGTCAGCTCGCCCGAGCGGGTGAGCTCGGTGAGGAGGATCTTGATGTTGACCTCGTGGTCGGAGGTGTCGACGCCGGCGCTGTTGTCGATGGCGTCGGTGTTGACCCGCACGCCGGCGAGCGCCGCCTCGATGCGGCCGAGCTGGCTGGCGCCGAGGTTGCCGCCCTCGCCGACGACCTTGCACCGCAGGTCGGCCCCGTTGACGCGGATGGCGTCGTTGGCGCGGTCGCCGATCTCGGAGTTCGTCTCGGACGTGGCCTTCACGTAGGTGCCGATGCCGCCGTTCCACAGCAGGTCGACCGGCGCGAGGAGGATCGCCTTCATCAGGTCGGCGGGCGTCATGGACTTCGTGTTGGAGCGCAGCCCGAGCGCCGCGACCATCTGCGGCGACACGGGGACCGACTTGGCCGAGCGGGGGAACACGCCCCCGCCCTTGCTGATCAGCTTCTCGTCGTAGTCGGCCCACGACGAGCCGGGCAGGTCGAACATGCGGCGGCGCTCGGCGAACGAGGTGGCGGCGTCGGGGTCGGGGTCGACGAAGATGTGGCGGTGGTCGAAGGCCGCGACGAGGCGGATGTGCTCGGACAGCAGCATGCCGTTGCCGAAGACGTCGCCGCTCATGTCGCCCACGCCGACGCACGTGAAATCCTCGGTCTGGGTGTCGACGCCGAGCTCGCGGAAGTGTCGCTTGACGGACTCCCAGGCGCCCCGGGCGGTGATGCCCATCGCCTTGTGGTCGTAGCCGGCCGAGCCGCCCGACGCGAACGCGTCGTCGAGCCAGAAGCCGTAGTCGGACGAGATGCCGTTGGCGATGTCGGAGAACTTCGCGGTGCCCTTGTCGGCCGCGACGACGAGGTAGGTGTCGTCCTCGTCGTGCCGCACGACGCGCTCGGGTGGGACGGCCGCGCCCGACACGAGGTTGTCGGTGACGTCGAGCAGCCCCGAGATGAACAGCTTGTAGGAGGCGATGCCCTCGTCCATCCACGCCGCACGGTCGACCGACGGGTCGGGCAGCTGCTTCGCGTAGAAGCCGCCCTTGCTGCCGGTGGGCACGATGACGGCGTTCTTGACCATCTGCGCCTTGACGAGGCCGAGGATCTCGGTGCGGAAGTCCTCGCGCCGGTCGGACCAGCGCAGGCCGCCGCGGGCGACCTTGCCGAAGCGCAGGTGCACGCCCTCGACGCGCGGGCTGTAGACCCAGATCTCGAACATCGGGCGGGGTGCCGGCAGGTCGGGCACCTTCTTCGGGTTGAGCTTCAGCGAGACGTAGGGCTTGTCGTGGCCGTGCTCGTCGGGCTGGTAGAAGTTCGTGCGCAGGCTCGCCTGGATGACGCCGAGGAGCGCGCGCACGATGCGGTCGTGGTCGAGGCTGGCGACGTCGTCGAGGGCCTCGCGCACCTTCGCGACGATGTGCTTCTCGCGCGCGGCGCGCTTGTCGCGGCCGGCGTCGGTGGCGGGGAACGCGTCGGGGTGGAACCGGGCCTCGAAGAGCTCGACGAGGCTGCGGGCGATGCCGGTGTTGGCGACGAGCGCCGACTCGACGTAGTCCTGCGAGAAGGTCGACCCGGTCTGGCGGAGGTACTTCGCCACGGTGCGCAGGACGACGACCTGCCGCCACGTCAGGCCGGCAGCGAGGACGAGCGCGTTGAAGCCGTCGGACTCGGCGCGGCCGTCCCACACCGCCCGGAACGCCTCCTCGAAGCGCTCGCGCACGTCGTCGGCGAGGGCGGCGTCACCGGCGCCCCACGTGCGGGCGTCGGCGCACAGGCCGAAGTCGAAGATGTGCAGGGTGCGACCGTCGGGGCCCGGGATCTCGTAGGGGCGCTCGTCGGTGACCTCCACGCCGAGGTGCGTGAAGAGCGGGAGCACCTGGGTCAGCGACAGGTCGGCGCGCCGGTAGAGCTTGAAGCGACGCTCGCGCGGGTCGTCGGAGGCGGGGTCGTCGTAGAGGTGCAGCCCCGTGGTGCGGTCACCGTCGCCGAGCGCGTCGATGCGGTCGAGGTCCTCGACTGCGGTCTCGACGTCGAAGTCCTCCTTGTACGCCTCGGGCAGGGCCTTCGCGTATGCCGCCATCGTGCGGGCCGCGCCCTCGAGCCCGCGGGCCTGGCCGAGTGCCTCGGAGAGGTCCTCGTCCCACGTGCGGGTCGCGTCGATGACGCGACGCTCGAGCGCCGCCTCGTCGACGTCGGGGATGTCGGTGCCGGCCGGCATACGGACGACGAAGTGCAGGCGCGCGAGGGTGGACTCGCTGACCCGGGTGGTGTTGTCGATGTTCTCGCCGCCGAAGGCCTGCAGCAGGATCGCCTCGATGCGGAGGCGGACCGTCGTGTTGTAGCGGTCGCGCGGGAGGTAGACGAGGCACGACACGAAGCGGCCGAACTCGTCGCGGCGCAGGAAGAGCTTCGTCTTGCGGCGCTCCTGCAGGTGAAGGACGCTCGTGGCGATGTCGGCGAGCTGCTGGGCGCTCGTCTGGAAGAGCTCGTCGCGCGGGTAGGTCTCGAGGATCTGGAGGATGTCCTTGCCCGAGTGGCTGTCGGCGCTGAGGCCCGTGAGGCGCAGCACCTCCTGCGCGCGCACGTCGATGAGCGGGATGTCGTGGATCGTGTCGTTGTAGGCCGCCGACGCGTAGAGCCCGAGGAAGCGCTGCTCGCCGACGCATTCACCGCGGGCGTCGAACTTCTTGATCGAGATGTAGTCGAGGTAGACGTCGCGGTGCACGGTGGCCCGCGAGTTGGCCTTGGTGATGATGAGGATGTTGGAGTCGCGGGCGGCCCGGCTCGCGGCCGGGGTGAGCACGAGTCCCTTTGCGGCGGAAGGGCGGTCGTAGCGGAGCAGTCCGAGACCGGTGCCGGGCACCTGGCGCGAGACGTCGTGGCCGTCCTCGCGCGACAGGGAGTACTCGCGGTAGCCGAGGAAGGTGAAGTTGTTGTGGGCGAGCCACTCGAGGAAGCGGCTCGCCTCCCGCGCGTGGTGCGGGTCGGTGCCGGGGGGCGTGGCCGAACGCAGCTCGCTCGCGATGGTCAGCGCGTGCGCGCGCATCTTGGGCCAGTCCTCGACGGAGTCGCGCACGTTGTCGAGGACGTGGCGCAGGCGCGCCTCGACGTCGGGCAGGGCGTCGCCGGGCAGGCGGTCGATCTCGAGGTGCATCCACGACTCGCGGACGAGGCCGAGACCCGACGTCTCCACCGTGGTGGAGCCGTCGGTGACGACGGACCTGAGCTCGCCCGTGATGGTGCGCGACACGGTCATCTGGGGGTGCACGATGAGGTGCACGCCGCGGTCGAAACCGCCCAGCGCCGCCACGACCGAGTCGACGAGGAAGGGCATGTCGTCGACGACGATCTGCACGACCGTGTGACCGGTCGACCAGCCCTCGTCGTCGGAGCTGGGGTTGAAGGCCCGGACGTTGAAGGTGCCCACCGGGCGGTCCTGCGCGAAGGCGCGGTGCTCGGAGGCGATCGTCGCGAGCTCGCGCGCGGGACGCGCCAGCAGGTCCTCGGTGGCCACGAGGCGGTAGTACGCGAGGAGGAAGTCCTCGAACTCGGCCTGCGCGGCTCCGGCGGATCGGCTCCGACTCCGCTTGCCGGGAGGCGCCACTGCCGCGGCGGCGGCCCTGATGACGTCGATTCGAGACTGTTCGAGTGACGCTGACATGCGGTTGTCGGATTCCTCACCGTGCGGCCCGTGACGCGGCACGTCGCTGTGCCGCGCATCTCACGATGTGAGCCTATCCCCGTCGGGGGCTCCGCCCGAACCACCCCCGGTGGAGAACTCGCCGGGTCGTTCCGGAGCAGTCCCTAGAGTGGTGCCATGAGCGAGGGGAACCGCGGTCCGGGCGTCGCGGACGCCGCGACGCTGCGGGCCCTGGCGACCTCGCGTGCCGCCACTCGGTCGATGTCCGACGAGCTGCTCACCCACGTCCCCGACCTCGGTGACCTGCCCACGCAGCGCGCGCTCGACGCGTGGGTCGAGCAGGCCGCCGACACGCTGCGCGCGCTGTCCGAGGCGCTGGAGGAGCGCCTGCTGGACCTCGGTTCCGCAGCCCGCTCTGCGATCTCGCCCCCTTCGTCGCACGCGGCGCCCTCGGGGTCGTCCCCCTCCTCCGCGGCCGAGGCCTCCCGGCGGGCCCGGCCCGGGGGCCTCGGATGAGCCTGTCGTCGGGCGACCCGGGGTCGGTCTCGGCGCTCGGCGGGGCCCTGCGCACCCACGCCGGCCGGCTCGCCGACCTCGTCGTCGAGCTCGACTCCGCGGCGACCCGGACCGCCCGCACCGGCGCACCCGACCCGTCCGGTCGCGAGCGCGACCTCGTCACCCGGGCCGCGACCGAGCTCGACCGCGTCGGAGGGCTGCTCCAGTCGTGGACGACGACCGCCGTCGAGTCGGCTGCAGGTCTGCGCTCGCTCGGGCCTGCCCTGGCCCGCAGCGACCTCGTCGTCGACGGGCAGCTCGTCGTCGAGCGCAGCGGCCCGAGCCGCGTCGAGCCGGCTCATCGGCTCGCCGAGCGCGAGCGCCTGCAGGAGCTGCTCAACCGGGTCACGGCCGTGCGCGCGCGCGAGCTGGCGCGGCTGCGCCGCGAGCTCGAGGTGTCGCACCGGTCGCTCGTGGCCCTCTCCGATCGGGCGAGGTCGGGCGGCTGAGGGCGCACCCGTCCGCTCCCGCGAGCCGGCTCCGGGGCGCCGCCCGCGCGTGCAATAGCGTGTGCGCCATGAGGATCACCGAGACGATCACGTATGCCGCACCCCCCGAGACCGTCTACGCGATGGTCACCGACCAGGCCTTCCAGGAGCGCAAGTGCGTCGAGGCCGGCGCGCAGCGGCACGAGGCCGCGGTCAGCCCGGCCGGTGACGCCGCCCGCGTCGTCACCAAGCGCGACCTGCCGGCCGACGACCTGCCCGACTTCGCGAAGTCCATCGTCGGGCCGACCCTGTCGGTGACCGAGACCTACGACTGGGCCGCGGCCTCGGGCGACGGCAGCCGGGACGGAACCCTCACGGTCGAGGTCGCAGGCGCGCCGGTCGCGATGCGCTCGAAGATCCGGCTGGCCCCCTCGGGTGGCGGCAGCCAGATCACCATCGACGGCGACCTCAAGGCGTCGATCCCCCTCTTCGGCGGCAAGGTCGAGAAGGCCGCCGCCCCGGCCGTCATCGAGGCGATCCGCAGCGAGCAGCGCACCGGCGCCGCCTGGCTCTCCGAGCGCGGCTGACGCCGCCGCCAGCACCCCCGCACCACGTCGGGCCCGCCCCCTGCAGGGGACGGGCCCGACCGCATACGTGCTCGGACGAGTGAGGCGCGCCCGCTCAGCCCATGTGGGGGTAGGTGTGGTTCGTCGGCGGGACGAACGTCTCCTTGATCGAGCGGACGCTCGTCCAGCGCAGCAGGTTCTGGGCCGCGCCGGCCTTGTCGTTGGTGCCCGACGCACGGCCGCCGCCGAAGGGCTGCTGGCCGACGACCGCCCCGGTCGGCTTGTCGTTGACGTAGAAGTTGCCGGCGGCGAAGCGCAGGCGCTTCGTGGCGTCCGCGATGACGCGGCGGTCCTGGGCGATGATCGAGCCGGTCAGGCCGTAGGGGGCGAAGCGCTCCATCTGGTCGAGCACCGTGTCGTACTGCGCGTCGGGGAAGACGTGCACCG
>CBHRRQ010000209.1:0-7308 GCA_966081555.1 uncultured Terrabacter sp. | reverse complement strand
CAGACGCTCTTCGGCTTCTTCAACGCGCCGCTCTTCGCGACGTTCATCCTCGGCATGTTCTGGAAGCGCATGACGCCGACCGCCGGGTGGGTCGGCCTCTCGGCGGGCACGCTCTCCGCGGTGGTCGTCGCGTTCCTCAGCAAGGACGCGTTCGGCAGCGTCAGCCGCGGCGTCATCCCTCTCGAGGGCCAAGGGGCCGCGTTCGTGGCGGCCTCCGCGGCCTTCGTCGTCGACATCGTGCTGAGCGTGGTCGTGTCCCTCGTGACCCAGCCCAAGCCGGTGTCGGAGCTGCGCGGCCTCGTCTACTCCGAGACGCCCAGGAAGGACCTCGTCGACCCGATGGAGCACCGTCTGCCGTGGTTCCGGCGCACGCTCCCCCTGGCCGGCATCTCGCTGGTCCTCGTCACCATCCTCAACTTCTTGTTCTGACAGGAGCAGCGACATGAGCCAGCACGAGATCGACGCGCCTGCCCCCGACGCCGCACGGAGCGGGCGGCACACCGCCGGAGCCTTCGACATCCGCAACTTCATCGGCGCCCTGCTCGGCCTCTACGGGGTGATCCTCACCCTGATGGGCCTGCTCGGCGACAAGGCGCTGGACAAGACGGGTGGCGTCAACGCCAATTTGTATGCCGGCCTCGCCCTGCTCGTCGTCAGCGCCGCGTTCATCGTGTGGGCGCGCCTCAAGCCCATCGTCGTCCCCGACGACGTCGAGCCGGCGCAGGACGACCCCACGCGGCCCGCACCCAAGCGCCGTCCCGGCGGCCACTGAGCGCGCCGGCTGCCCAGCCGGCACCCGTCCGGAGCCCGTCCCCCGCACCCGCGGTCAGGACGGGCTTCGGCGTCTCGGGCGTGGCTGGCAGACGGGGCAGGAGAACGACGAGCGGTTCATGAACTGCTCGCGCCGCATGGTCGTGCCGCACCGGTCGCAGGGCGTGCCTGCGCGGCCGTACGCGTGCAGCGACCGGTCGAAGTAGCCGCTCGCCCCGTTGACGTTGACATAGAGCGAGTCGAAGCTCGTGCCGCCCTGGCCGAGCGCCTCGGACATGACCTCGCGGGCGTGGTCGAGCACCCGCGAGAGGGTCGGCTTCGTGAGCGCGGAGCAGAGGCGCTCGCCGTGCACCTTGGCCCGCCACAGCGCCTCGTCGGCGTAGATGTTGCCGATGCCGGAGACGAGGGACTGGTCGAGCAGCGCCCGCTTGACGGCGCTGTCGCGCTGCTTCATGCGGCGCACGACGGCGGCCCGGTCGTAGGCGGCCTCGAAGGGGTCGGGCGCGATGTGCGCCACCGACTCGGGGATGCCGTCGGGCCGCAGCGGCGAGAGGGCGAGGCCGCCGAAGGTGCGCTGGTCGACGAACCGCAGCTGCGGCCCGTCGTCGGCGAAGTCGAACCGGGCGTGGCAGTGCTTCTCGAGCGGGGCGTCGGCCGGCTCGACGAGCATCTGGCCGCTCATGCCGAGGTGCACGATGAGCGCGTCCTCGCCGTCGAGGGCGAGCCAGAGGTACTTGCCGCGGCGCGAGGCCGCCGTGACCGTGACGTCGTGGAGGCGGGCGGCGAGGTCGTCGGGCCCGGCGTCGTGTCGCCGCGCCACGCGGACGCCGGTGATGCGGGCCCGCGTGACGTGGCGTCCGACGACGTGGTCCTCGAGGCCGCGCCGGACGACCTCGACCTCGGGGAGCTCGGGCACGCGCGGCTCAGGACGCGGTCGGGCCCGTGGCCTGCGACGCTGTCGGGGCGGCTGACGGGGCGGCCGTCGGCGCGGCTGTCGGCGCGGCTGTCGGCGCGGAAGCCTGAGCGCCGCCGTCGAGGGCGGTGCGCCGGCCGTCGAGCGTGTGCCAGGCCTGCTTGGCGGCCTTCTGCTCGGCCTCCTTCTTCGAGCGGCCGCGGCCCTCACCGAGGACCTCCTCGCCGACGACGACGCGGGCGTGGAACTCCTTCTCGTGGTCGGGTCCCTGCTCGCCGACGCGGTACTCGGGCGACCCGAGCGCGGCGCCGGCCGCCATCTCCTGCAGGCTCGTCTTCCAGTCGAGGCCGGCCCCGAGGGTCGCGGCCTCCTCGATGAGCGGGTCGAAGTGGTGGTGCACGAAGCGGGCCGCGTCGTCGATGTCGGTCGAGAGGAAGACCGTGCCGATGAGGGCCTCGAGGGTGTCGGCGAGGATCGAGGCCTTGTCGCGACCGCCGGTCGCCTCCTCACCCTTGCCGAGCATGACGTACTCGCCGAGGTGGAAGGTGCGCGCAACGTCCGCGAGGGCGCGCATGTTGACGACCGCCGCCCGCAGCTTGGCCAGCTGGCCCTCTGCGAGGTCGGGGTGCTCGCGGTAGAGGGTCTCGGTGACGACGACACCGAGCACCGAGTCGCCGAGGAACTCGAGGCGCTCGTTGTTCGGCAGACCACCGTTCTCGTACGCGTACGAGCGGTGCGTCAGGGCACGCAGCAGCAGCGGCTCGTCGATGTCCTGTCCGACCACCTCTCGGAGGTGGGCGATCAGAGCATCGACGGGCCGCTGCGGCACCATCGGAACATCCCCAGACCCAAGGCCGTTCACGGGGCTGCTCACGGGGTGCTCAGGCCTGGTGCTCGGTGCGCTCGGCGACGGCGTAGTGACGGCCCTTGTAGGTGCCACACGAGGGGCACGCGATGTGCGGCTGGGCAGCCGCACCGCACTGGGGGCACGTGGTCAGCGTGGTCGGCGTTGCCTTCCAGTTCGCGCGACGCGAACGGGTGTTGGAGCGCGACATCTTCCGCTTCGGGACAGCCACGTCAGTTCCTCTTCTCTTGCGGGTCGTCCGCCAGCAGTCCGCTGAGGGACGACCACCTCGGGTCGATCACTTCATGATGATGGTCCGGGTCCTCCGCGAGGTGCATCCCACACTCGGAACACAACCCCGGGCAGTCCTGCCGGCACACCGGTTGGAACGGCAGCGTCGGCACGACAGCGTCCCGGAGCACGGGCTCGAGGTCGATGAGGTCACCGACCAGCTCGTACACCTCGTCCTCGTCCGAGTCGGCTCCCACCTCGTGGTGGTGCGCCGCCCGGTCGGCGTAGGCGAACAGCTCCTGGAAGGTCCCGTCGACATCGAGCTCGACAGGATCCAGGCACCGCACGCAGGCGCCGGTCGCCATAGCGTCGACCGAACCCGTGACGAGGACTCCTTCGACCACGGACTCCAGCCGCACCTCGACCCGGACCGGCTCGCCGGCCTTGATCGAGATGACGTCGGTGCCGAGGTCTTCGGGCAACGTCACCGTGCGCGAGAGCTCCAGCATCGTTCCCGGTCGCCTGTTGAGCTCCCTGGTGTCGAGCACCAGAGGAGAACGGGGATCGGGACGAGTCATGGCTCCTGCACACAGTAGAGGGTTCGGCCCGCGCCAAGACGGACGTGGACCGACCTCCAAGGCTACTAGAGGGGCGGCGTGCACCCAAATCAGCCCAGACGCTCCCGCAGGGCGGCCAGAACGGGGTCGGGCACCATGCCCGTCACGTCGCCGCCGTAGCGCACGACCTCCTTGATGAGCGAGCTGGAGACGTGCTGGAGCGTGGGGTCGGCGGCGATGAAGAGGGTCTCGACACCCGTCAGGTGGTGGTTCATGTGGGCCATCGGCAGCTCGTAGGCGAAGTCGGTGCCGCCACGCAGGCCCTTGACCATGCTGGCGGCGCCCACCTCGCGACACACGTCGACGACGAGGGTGCCTGCCCACGCCCCCACCCGTACGTTGGGCAGGTGGCCGAGCGACTGCTCGATGAGGCCGGTGCGCTCCTCGACGCTGAAGGTGCCGCGCTTGCTGGGGTTGTGCAGGATCGCGACGACGACCTCGTCGAAGAGCCGGCTGGCTCGCGTCACCACATCGACGTGGCCGTTGGTGATGGGGTCGTAGGACCCGGGGCAGACACAGCGGCGCGCTTCGCTCGTCACGCGCCCAACCTACCGTCGGCGTACGCCGTGGGTGGGGTCACGCCACGACATCGGCGGGCGGCGGCTCGGCGAACCACACGGCGGTCTCGCCGTAGCGCTTCTCACCGGAGAGCTCGAGACCCTCGGGCCAGCTGGGCTGGGGCGACCGCGACGACCGCTCGACGACGACGAAGGCGTCGGGCGCCAGCCACCGCCGATCGACGAGGGCCTCGAGCACGGCTGTGAGGGCCTCCTCCGTCACGTCGTAGGGCGGGTCGAGCAGGACGAGGTCCATGCGCACGCCGCTAGGCGGGCCGGCGGCGAGGGCGCGCTCGACGGTGTCGGCGAGCAGCCGCACCCCGTCGTGGCCGACGACGCCGATGTTGGCCCGGATGACCTTGGCGGCCGCCTTGTGCGACTCGACGAGCAGCACCAGACGCGCCCCCCGGCTCGCAGCCTCGAGCCCGAGCGCACCCGAGCCGGCGTAGAGGTCGAGCACGTTGGTGCCCTCGAGCAGCCCCCGGTGCTCGAGGCGGCTGAAGAGCGCTGCGCGCACGCGGTCGGAGGTGGGCCGGGTCGAGGAGCCCGGAGGGGTCTGGAGGCGCCGCCCACCGGCCGCGCCGCTGATGATGCGCGTCACGTCAGCCCCGCTCGAGCCATGCGGCCTGCTCCTCGTCGAGGCGCATGGCGACGGCAGCCGCGAGCGCCGGGTGGGCCCGCAGGCCGGGGTCGTCGGCGACGAGGGCGAAGGCGTCCTCGCGGGCGTCGGCGATGATCTGCTCGTCCTCCGGTCGGCCGAGGCGCAGGTGGCGCACCGAGCTGCCGCGGCCGCTCTGCCTGGCACCGAGCACGTCGCCCTCGCGGCGCAGCAGCAGGTCGGCACGGGCGAGCTCGAAGCCGTCGGTGGTCGCGGCCACCTGGTCGAGGCGTTCGACGGCGCGCTCCCCCGGGTCGCGGGTCATCAGCAGGCACAGCCCGGGGACGGCGCCTCGGCCGACGCGACCACGCAGCTGGTGCAGCTGCGAGATGCCGAAACGGTCGGCGTCGACGACGACCATGACCGATGCGTTGGGCACGTCGACACCGACCTCGATGACGGTCGTCGCGACGAGCACGTCGATCTCGCCCGCCGCGAAGGCGCGCATCGTCGCGTCCTTCTCGTCGGGGTCGAGCCGCCCGTGCAGCACGCCGAGCCGCACGTCCTCGAGCGCCGGGGTGGCCTGCAGCGTGCTGAGCATCGCGTAGACGCCGGTGAGCTCGCGCTCGGGCCCACCGCCGCTGTCGTCGCCCTCCTCGGCGTCCCAGTCGTCCCAGCCGGCGTCCTCGTCGGAGGTGTCGGTGCCCCTGGTCGCGCCGGCCTCGTCGTCGACGTCACCGATGCGCGGGCAGACGACGTACGCCTGGTGACCCTTCGCCACCTCTTCGGCCACCCGCTGCCACGTGCGGTCGACCCAGCCCGGCTTGTCGGCGTCGACGACGTGCGTCGTGATCGGCGACCGGCCCTTCGGCAGCTCGCGCAACGTCGAGGTCTCCATGTCGCCGAAGACGGTCATCGCGACGGTGCGTGGGATCGGGGTCGCCGTCATGACGAGCACGTGCGGCGGTCGCAGGCCCTTCTCGCGAAGGGCGTCGCGCTGCTCGACGCCGAAGCGGTGCTGCTCGTCGACGACGACGAGCGCCAGGTCGGCGAACTGGACGTGCTTCTGGATGAGCGCGTGGGTGCCGACGACGATGCCGGCCTCACCCGACGCGGCGGCCAGCAGGGCCTTGCGGCGGGCTGCGGCCCCCTGGCTGCCGGTGAGCAGGGCGACGGTCGTGCCGTGCTCCGCGCCGCCGAGCATCCCGCCGAGGGCCAGCTCGCCGAGCATCGACGTGATGGACCGGTGGTGCTGGGCGGCGAGCACCTCGGTGGGCGCGAGCAGGGCGGCCTGGCCGCCGGCGTCGATGGCCGCCAGCATCGCCCGCAGCGCCACGATCGTCTTGCCCGACCCGACCTCGCCCTGCAGCAGGCGGTGCATCGGCCGCTCGGACGCCAGCTCGGACGCGAGCACCTCGCCGACCTCGCGCTGCCCGGCCGTCAGCTCGAACGGCAGCCGGTCGTCGAAAGCGGCGAGCAGGCCACCGGGCCGTGGCAGGCGGGGCGTCGCGAGCTCGGCCTCCGCCGCCTTGCGCCGCTGGGCGAGGATCGTCTGGAGCACGAACGCCTCGTCGTACTTGAGGCGGTCGAGACCCCGCGACGGCTTGTCGTCGAGCGAGGGCCGGTGGACGAGCTCGAGCGCGACGGCACGGTCGAGCAGGCCGCGCGCCACGCGTACGTCCTCGGGAACGGGCTCGCGCACGCGGTCGACGGAGTCGAGCGCCTGGGCGACGAGGCGGCGCAGCTTGAGGGAGTTGAGCTTGCCGGTCGTGGAGTACACGGGCACGCGGTGCGTGGCGTACCACTCGACGGTGGCCTCGCCCTGCTCGTCGTCGTCGAAGAGCTCGTACTCCGGGTGGGTGAGCTGCAGCCGCCTGCCGTAGGCCCCGATCTGGCCGACGAAGAGCCCGCGCACCCCGGGCAGCAGCTTCTTCTCGTGGCCGTAGGCGCTGAAGAAGGTCACGTCGAGCTCGTTGCCGTGGTCGTCACCGATGACGACCGTCAGCATCTTGCCCCGGCGGTTGCGCATCGGGCGCGTCGTGGCCTTGCGCACCTCGGCGACCACGAGCACGTCCTCGCCGACGTGCAGCGACGACAGGTCGGTGAGCTGGCCGGGACGCACGTAGCGCCGGGGCACGAACTCGAACAGGTCACCGACGCTCTGCAGACCCTTGGTCTTGGCCAGCTGGGCTGCGTCGGGCTTGTTCAGCAGCTTGGTGAGCGGCGAGTCCTCGGTGAGCACGGGCACGGCGTCACTCCACCCCGAGCAGCACGGAGTAGACCGCCTGCCCACCGTCGATGAGCGAGACCTCGATGCCGTGGTGGGCCGAGCGGGCCTCGCCGGTGACCGCCTCGAGCAGGCCCTCGGGCGCGTCGACCCCGGCCACGACGGTGACGAGCTCGCCGCCGCTGGCGAGCAGCCGGCGCACGACCTCGCGCACGACGACGAGCTCGTCGGAGCCGACGATGACGACGTCACCGTCGACGACGCCGAGCACGTCGCCGGCCTCGCACGGGCCGCCGCTCGTCAGGGCGGCACGGTTGGCGAGCGTCACGGCCCCGTGGCGGGTCGCCGATGCGGCGGCCTGCATCGCGAGCACGTTGGCGCCCGCGGTGGCCGTCGGCTCGAACACGGCGAGCGCGGCGATGCCCTGGACGGCCGTGCGGACGTGCACGAGGTGGGCCTCGATGCCGTCGTCGGCCGCCGCCCGGACCGCCGCGGCCGCGGCCAGCAGCGTGTCGCCGTCGTTGGGCAGCACGACGACCCCGGCGGCCCC
>CBHRRQ010000208.1:0-7312 GCA_966081555.1 uncultured Terrabacter sp. | reverse complement strand
TGTTAGAACACTGAGTTCGAGATCGAACGCTGCGTTCGGCCTGCAGGAGGAGGGGGTCGCCGCAGCCGCGGACCGGACCGGGGGCCGGTCACGTGAGGCCGGCGTCGTGGACGACGATGGCGACCTGCACCCGGTTGTCGGCGCCGACCTTGTCGAGCACGCGCGACACGTGCGCCTTGACGGTGGGCACCGACAGGTAGAGCTCGCGCGAGATGTCGGCGTTGGACAGTCCGCGGCCGATGGCGAGGGCGACCTCGCGCTCGCGCGCGGTGAGGTCGGCGAGGCGCGCCTCGGCGGCGGAGCGCCGACTGTCCCCCGTGCCGGCAGAGGCACCGGGCGCGCCGGCCACGTGCGCGATGAGGGTGGCGGTGACGCTGGGGGAGAGGATCGGCTCGCCCGCGGCGACCTGCCGCACGGCGTCCACGAGGCGGCGCGGCTCCGTGTCCTTGAGCAGGAAGCCGGACGCGCCGTCGCGCAGCGCCTGCACGACCATGTCGTCGGCGTCGAACGTCGTCAGCACGATGACCTTGAGGTCCTCGCCGCGGGCGGCACGCACCGAGCGGGCCGCGTCGGAGAGCAGGGCGCGCGTCGTCTCGAGCCCGTCGCGGCGCGGCATGCGGATGTCCATGAGGACGACGTCGGGCCGGTGCCGCTCGACGACGGCCTCGCCCTCGATGCCGTCACCGGCCTCCGCCACGACCTCGAGGTCGTCCGCCCCGCCGAGGATCATCCGCAGGCCGGCCCGCACGAGCGCGTCGTCGTCGACGAGCACGAGCCGCGTGCGCCGCGCCGGCTGCTGCTGGTCCCCCGACTCCCCGTTCATCGCGACCACGGTAGCCGTGCCGTCACGACGAAGTCGCCAGCGCGGTCGGGGCCGTAGGTGAGCTCGCCGCCCGCGAGGACCGCCCGCTCGGTGAGGCCCAGCAGTCCGAGCCCGGCGCCTTCGGTGCGCCCCGGCCGTATGCCGTCCGCCTCGTCGGGGCCCGGCCGCGCGCTCGGGAGAGCGGTGGGGTTGCGGACGCTGACGCGTACCTCCTCGTCGTCGAGCCCCGCCCCGGGCGACGTCGAGACGGCGACACGCACCGGAGCACCGGGCGCGTGCTTGCGTGCGTTCGTGAGGCACTCCTGGACGATCCGGTAGGCGTTGCGCGACACCTGCTCGGGCACGGTCGAGAGGTCTCCCGACGAGTCGAACCGCACGATCGACCCGCCCGAGGTCGCTTCTGCGACAAGGGATCCGAGGTCCTCGAGGGTGGGCTGTGGCGGCTCGGGCGCACCGCCGTCGAGGCCGCCGCCCGCGCCCGGCACGTCGCGCAGCACGCCGAGCACGGCCCGCAGCTCGGTGAGGGCACGGTTGGCGCTGTCGCGCACGATCTCGGCCGTCTCGGCGACCTGCTCCGGGCGCAGGTCGGTGCGGTAGGCGAGAGCCCCGGAATGCATGGCCACCAGGGAGATCCGGTGCGCGAGCACGTCGTGCATCTCGCGCGCGATCCGGGCCCGCTCGCCCACCTGGGCCTGCACGACGCGCATCGCCTGCTCCCGCTCGGCCGTGAGGGCGCGCTCGTGGAGCGACGCCACGAACGCGCGGCGCTCGCCGATGGCCCACCCGATCGCGACGAGGGCTGCGAGCGACAGGGCGCCGATGATGACGGAGGTCAGCGTCTCGGGCGGCAGCTGGGCGCGGAAGATCCACTCGTGGCCGAAGCCGGCGAGGAAGAAGGGCACCGAGACGACCGCCACCTCGCGCCAGCGCCGGCGGGTCGCCAGGGAGACGAGCGTGAGGGCAGACGGCCCGATCGCGACCGTCGACCCGGCGCTGAGCACCGACGTGACCACTGCCACGGGCAGCGGCCACCGCCGGCGCCAGTGCAGCAGCGCCGTCGCGCCGAGGCCGAGCCCGAGGTCGACGAGCAGCCAGTCCTTGCCGAATCGTGTCGTCACGTGCTCCGAGTCGAGCTCGACCTGGACGGCGGCCCACACGAGCAGGCCGAACGCCAGGGCTACGGCGAGGCGCCACGCCTCGCCCCACACGTGGCCGCGGCGGGTGCGGGCGATCCGGGGCTGGGGCACCCGCCCAGCGTAGGCAGCGAACCAGCCGGGCGGCATACGACCAAGGTCTGCTTCCGGGCCCGACCCTGAGCGTCGACCCTGACTCAGGTCAGGGTCGCGTACGACCTTGGTAGGGGTCGGAATCAGGCTTGTGACGGATGTGCGGGCCCGCCCGCCTCCGAGAGGGTGGGGCCATGATCACAGTGGAACGACTCACCAAGCGCTACGGCCCCTTCACGGCCGTCGACGACGTCTCGTTCGAGGTGAAGCCGGGCCTCGTCACCGGCTTCCTCGGGCCGAACGGTGCCGGCAAGACGACCGCGATGCGCGTCATGTCAGGCCTGACTCCCGCGAGCTCGGGCCGGGCCACGGTGCTCGGCAAGCCGTATGCCGCCCTGCCGAACCCGGGCCGCCACGTCGGCCTGCTCCTCGACGCCTCCGCGCAGCACGCCGGCCGCACGGGCCGCGAGGTGCTCACGCTCGGCGCGATCCTCATGGGCGTCGGCAAGCACCGCGTCGACGAGATGGTCGAGCTGGTCGGCCTCACCGAGAAGGAGGCGAACCGCCGCGTGCGCAACTACTCCCTCGGCATGCGCCAGCGCCTCGGCATCGCCCACGCGCTCCTCGGTGACCCCGAGGTGCTCATCCTCGACGAGCCGGCCAACGGCCTCGACCCCGCCGGCATCCGCTGGATGCGCGACTTGCTGCGCGGCTACGCCAACGAGGGCGGCACGGTGCTGCTCAGCTCGCACCTGCTGAACGAGATCGAGCGCGTCGCCGACGAGATCATCGTCATCGGACACGGCAAGATCGTCGCCCAGGGCACCAAGGACGAGCTGCTCGCCGGCGCCGGCACCTACACGCGCTCGACCGACGACGACGCCCTCATGGGTGCGCTCACCGCGCAGTCGATCGTCGCGCAGCGCACCCCGACCGGCGGCCTGCAGGTCGAGGCCGAGCCCATCGAGGTCGGCCGGGTCGCCGCGGCTCACCAGATCGTCCTGACCGAGCTGCGCGGCGGCGACAGTCGGGGACTCGAGGAGATGTTCCTCGACCTCACGGCCGACGCTGCGCGAGAGGAGGTGGCGGCATGACCACCACCACGACCTCCCCCGCCGCGCCGGTGGCGCAGGTGTCACCGAACGCCGAGTCCACGCTGCCGACCACAGCCAAGGTGCCGTCACGCCTCGCCGGCCCGCGCCCGACGACCGGCGTGCCGTTCACCCGGCTGATGCACGTCGAGCTGCGCAAGATGCTCGACACCCGCGCCGGCCGCTGGCTGCTCATCGGCATCGCAGCCGTGATCGCCGTCGCGCTGACGATCATGTTCTTCAACGACGGGGGCCAGCACTCGTTCGAGGACTACCTCCAGGCGACGACGATGCCGATGGCGATCATCCTCCCGGTCGTCGGCATCCTCGCCGTGACGTCCGAGTGGAGCCAGCGCACCGGGCTCGTCACCTTCGGCCTCGAGCCGCGCCGCATGCGGGTCGCGTGGGCCAAGCTGCTCTCGGCGCTCGTCGTGGGCGTCGCGGCCTTCGCGTTGGCGCTCGCGCTCGCCGGCATCGCCCACCAGGCGGCCATCACGTTCCGCGGCATCACGGCGGACTGGGGCATCGACGGCCTCGTGCTGCTCGGCGCCGGCGGCTACGTGCTGCTCGGCATCGCGCAGGGCGTCGGCTTCGGCATGCTCTTCAAGAACACGCCCGCGGCGATCGTCGTCTACTTCATCCTCCCGACCGCCTGGTCGATCCTCGGCTCGATGGTCTCGTGGCTGAGCTCGGCGGCGGAGTGGCTCGACATGCAGCACACGATGCAGCCGCTCTTCGGCGGCTCGCTGACCGGTGAACAGTGGGCCCAGCTCGGCACGTCCGTCAGCCTCTGGGTCGTGCTCCCGCTGGCCTTCGGCATCTGGCGCCTGACCCGCGCCGAGGTGAAGTAGCAGGGGTCGGATAACGGCACCAACCCCCGCAGGTGGGCGGACGAATCCCCAAACGGGACAAGTCCGCCCACTTGCGGGTGAGCTCTTGGCCGGGTCGTCGCAGCGGCCCTACCGTGGCTTGGGTCAGGGGATGAAACGACAGGGATGTCCATGATCACGAAGTCATTGGTTCGTCGTATGGCCGGGGTCGGTGTGCTGGGAATCGCCGCAGGCACCGCCGGCATGAGTTCAGTTACAGCGCAGGCAAGTCCGGCGCACACGCACATGCCCAGCCACATGCCGAAGGTCATCGCCTCCGGCCTGCACAGCCCGCGCCAGCTGGCGTTCAGCCCGAGCGGGTCGCTCTACGTCGCGGAGGCCGGCAAGACCGGCAACACCGCCTGCCGTCCCAGCCCGTTGGACCCGGACGGACGCGTCCAGGCCTGCGTCGGGCTCACGGGTTCCGTCGCGCGCATCGGCACGAAGGGCTACGTCAAGCGCGTCGTCTCGGGGCTCCCGTCCGTCGGGTCCCCGGCTGACGCACTCGGCCCGGCGGACCTCGTCTTCACGGGCAACCACACCTTCGCCCTCACCATGGGTCTCGGCGGATCGCCCGAGTACCGGGCCAGCTTCGGGCCCAAGGGCAAGAACCTCGGCAAGCTGCTCAACGTCGAGCTCAAGAGCCACGGCAAGGCCCGCGTCACGACCATCGCCGACCTGGCCCACTTCGAGGCCAAGAAGAACCCCGACGGCACCGACGTCGACAGCGACCCGACGGGTCTCGCACGCTCCGGCAAGGGCTTCGTCTACACCGACTCGGGCGGCAACTCGGTCAACGCGGTGCGCAAGTGGCACGTCTCGAACGTCGCCGTGCTCCCGCCGGTGCCGACGACCAAGGCGGCCGCCGGACTGCCCGTGGGATTCCCGGCCGACTCGGTGCCGACCGACGTCGTCAAGGGACCTGACGGTGCCTGGTACGTCTCGCAGCTCGTCGGCTTCCCCTTCGAGAAGGGCTCGGCGGCCATCTGGCGCATCAAGCCGGGCCACGCACCCCAGAAGTGGGCGACCGGCCTGACCAACGTCACGTCGCTGGCCTTCGACAAGAAGGGCCACCTCTACGCGGTGCAGATCGCGTCGGACGGGCTGGCGTCCGGCTCGCCGATCGGCGCGCTGGTGCGCGTGCGGCCGCACTCGACGGCTCCGACCGTCGTCACCGGTGGCCTGTTCCTGCCCTACGGCCTGGCTCTGCGCGGTGACTACGCCTACGTCACCACGCACTCCACCGACATCAACGGCGGGCAGGTCGTGAGGATCCACCTCTGACGCCCTGAACAGGGGGACGAGCACGAGGTATGCCGTGTGCCGTGTGGGGCGCACGGCATACCTCTGCGGGTGGGCGACGGCCTACAGTCGGGGCATGAGGCACGTCCGTCCCTCGAGGGCTGGGTCGACGCTGCTCGGGGCGCCGGCCCTGGTCGGCCTGGCGGGGCTCCTGGCCGTCGGCGCGTGCACCTCGGTGGGAGCGCGGCCGTCTGCGCCCACCGTGGCAGACGTCGGCGCGATCCGGCTGCCCGAGGTGTCGCTCACGCCGATCGACCCCGTCCCGGCGCCGAGGCTCGAGGTGCCGGAGCGGACGACCGGCGAGGTGGCCCGGGTCGTCGTCACGAGCACCGGCGCGGGCCAGACGTTCCGCAACGTGCCCGGGGTGCCGGTCGCGGCGGGCCGCACCTACACGGTCGAGGTCGCGTGCTCGGCCGCGCGGCCCTCGGACGCGTCGGCCGGCACGAGCTACGCCGTCTACGACGCCGCGCCCGGCACGTGGGGCCACGGGGAGCCGCTCTACTCGCGGCCGTTCCCGTGCGACGGGACGGTGCAGCGCACGGCGAAGCTGGGCCTGCCGACGGGCCGCGTCCAGATCGACGTGCGCGGACTGCCCGAGGACGCCGTCGCGGCATACGCCCTCATCCGCCCCGAGTGACGGGTGGGGCCGGCGTCGACGTCGCCCGAGAGATCTCGGTCGAGGCGCACCCGCGCGCGCCGTTAGGCTGGCCCGCGTGATCGACATCAAGCTCGTGCGCGACGAACCCGACCGGGTCCGCGCCTCGCAACTGGCCCGTGGTGAGGACCCGGGGATCGTGGACGCGATCCTCGCTGCCGACGAGCGTCGCCGATCGTCCCTGGGCGACTTCGAGTCGCTGCGTGCCGAGCAGAAGACCGTGAGCAAGTCGGTCGGCGCGGCCATGGGTGCCTTCCAGAAGGCGAAGAAGTCGGGTGACCCGGAGGCCGAGCAGCTCGAGAAGAAGGCGCACGAGGCGCGCACGCACGCGGCCCGGCTGAGCGAGCAGGTCAAGGCGCTCGAGGCGACGGCCGGCGAGGCCGACGCCGAGCTCGACACCCTGCTGCGCAGAGTCGGCAACGTCATCATCGACGGCGTCCCGGTCGGCGGCGAGGACGACTACGTCGTGCTCGAGACCGTCGGCAGCCCGAGGGACTTCGCGGCCGAGGGGTTCGAGCCGCTCGACCACCTCGCTCTCGGCGAGAAGCTCGGCGCCATCGACATGGAGCGCGGCGCCAAGGTCGGCGGCGCTCGCTTCTACTACCTCACGGGTGTCGGCGCGCAGCTAGAGCTCGCGCTCCTCAACATGGCCATCGCCCAGGCGAGCGCGACCGGGTTCACGCCGATGATCACCCCGACGCTCGCGCGCACCGAGATCATGGCCGGCGCCGGCTTCATCGACGCGCACGACGAGGAGGTCTACAAGCTCAAGGACGACGAGCTCTACCTCACCGGCACGTCGGAGGTGGCGCTCGCCGGCTACCACGCCGACGAGATCCTCGACCTCAGCGCCGGTCCGAAGCGGTATGCCGGGTGGTCGGCCTGCTACCGCCGCGAGGCCGGGTCGCACGGCAAGGACACCCGCGGCATCATCCGCGTGCACCAGTTCCACAAGGTCGAGATGTTCAGCTACTGCCGCCCCGAGGACGCCGAGGCCGAGCACCAGCGCCTGCTCGGCTGGGAGCGCGAGATGCTCGCCAAGATCGAGGTGCCCTACCGCATCATCGACACCGCCGCGGGCGACCTCGGCGGACCTGCCGCGCGCAAGTTCGACTGCGAGGCCTGGGTGCCCACGCAGGGCAAGTACCGCGAGCTGACGTCGACCTCGAACTGCACCACGTACCAAGCGCGTCGGCTCAACACGCGCGAGCGTGACCCAAACGGCTCTGGCACGCGGGCCGTCGCGACGCTCAACGGCACGCTCGGCACGACGCGCTGGCTCGTCGCGATCCTCGAGAACCACCAGCAGGCCGACGGCTCGGTGCGCGTGCCCGAGGCGCTGCGCC